>JBEKNT010000013.1:0-39009 GCA_049522565.1 Acetobacteraceae bacterium | reverse complement strand
TGCTTGGCGGCGGGCGGGGGCGATGGGGGTTCGACCGCCGGCGGGCTGGCTGGGGCGGCGGTTTTGCAGACGAGTGAGGACGGGTGGGGCATGCGACGCGCTCCTGGCAGGCTCCTGGAGCGGTAGAGTATCATTTCCTAGGAAAAAAGACCAGACACCCCACCACCTTCCCGACGGCAAAATCCTGGCCCCACTATAGGACGGCGACGAATCATGGCTGGCGATCGCCGGAGCAATGAATCAGGCAACTGTCACTCGCCACAGCATCAACTGATGGCAGGGTCGGGTCGTGGGGTCAGCTTGACTGTCAACTGCCGACCCATGAACCTTCGTTTGCGAATGGCGGCCAAGTTGACGGAAGCCGGCTTAGCGTACGATTTTGAATAGATTGTGTGGTGACGCCTTCATCGGTTCGGAAGGTGGCGGCAAGGCCGCGGCCATCGCCTATACGCTGAGCGAGACCGCCAAACTCAACGCCGTTGATCCCCAAGCGTGGCTCACCGACGTCCTTGGCTGGATCGCAGATCACAAGATCACGCGGCTCGACGAGCTGATGCCTTGGCGCTACGCTCGGACCGGGCGCAACGAAGTCAACCGGTCACCAACTGGGCGTGCTCGTCGGGCGGTCACGCTGACGTAAGCTCAACCGAATCTGTATCGTGCGTCGCCTTGCTTCGTCTCGCCCCGAGAACCGCGGAAGCGCCATGCCATGCAACGTCCCCGTATCGGCCTCGCACTCGGAAGCGGCTCTGCCCGTGGATGGTCACACATCGGTATCATCGACTCATTGATCGAGGCCGGCATCGAGCCCGACATCGTTTGCGGGACCTCGATCGGCGCGTTGGTCGGGGCGGCCTATGTGGCCGGACAACTGACCAAACTGCGGCAGTGGGCGGAGGCCGTGACTTGGCGGGAGATTGTCGGGCTGATGGATTTTCGGCTTTCGAGCGGCGGACTGATCGAAGGCAAATTGGTGGTCGAATTCCTGCGCGGGCTCGGGATCGCAGGGTCAATCGAGAGTTATGCCAAGCTTTATGCAGCAGTCGCCACTGATCTCATTACCGGCCGCGAGATCTGGCTGCAGTCCGGTCCGATCCACGAGGCGGTGCGTGCGTCAATCGCGCTGCCCGGAATCTTCAGCCCGGCCAGGATTGGCGACAAATGGCTGCTGGACGGCGGCCTTGCCAATCCGGTCCCGGTTTCGGTCTGTCGTGCGCTTGGGGCGGAGGTGATTATCGCGGTCAATCTCAATGGCGACCTGTTGGGACGGCGGTTCGAAACCGAGCCTGACGCGCCAGCAACGGCCGAGCCTGTGCCGAGCGAACTCCTCGGTCGGGTATTAAGCCAACTGCCGGCAGCGGTGCGCGAGCAGGCTGCGCAAATCGCCCCGCGGCTGCTGCCGCGCGGACCGTCAACACCGGGATATTTCGATGTTCTTGCCAACGCCATCAACATTATGCAGGACCACATCACGCGCACCCGTCTCGCCGGCGAGCCGCCACACGTGATGCTGGTCCCGCGACTGCGCAACATCGGTTTGATGGAGTTCAACCGGGCCAAGGAGGCGATTGTGGAAGGTCGCACCTGCGTCGAAGAGGCGCTACCGATGCTGCGGCGTTATATGTAGGCGGCTGCAGTTGGCCCCATGGAAGATAGAGTCCTGATCGCGGCCAATAGGGCCGCTTATTGGGGGTCCGGTAGCACCGGAACCGAAAGTTCGATGCAGACTGGAAACTGGGCTGAGCGGCGAAGCCCGTAGGACCGGATTCCACCCAAAGCGGCGCTAGCAATGTCCTCTGGCATGAACCGCCGCATCCGACCCTTTGCACCGGCCCGCGGTGCGCGGACAGGTGGCAAATGCCGCGCCGCGAGAATATGTCCCGCCCTTGCGCTGGTCCGCACGCGCCAAAGCCGGAAAGACCAAGCCAGGGGAGCCGCCCGGAGAGGGAGCATGGGCGCAGAACGGGTTGTGCCGGCCGCGGAATTCACCCGGAATTTCGGGCGCTACCAGACCCTTGCCCAGCAGGAGGCTGTAGCCGTATCGAGCCGCGGGCGCATCACCGGCTACGTCATCGCCGCGGCGGAGTACGCGGCGTTCAAGCGCTTCAAGGGAAGCCGCCGAAGCTTCGCCGCCGTCAATTTGACCGAGGAAGCGGCCAGTGCCATCACCGCCTCACCCATGACGCGGGGCACGATCACCTGAACGCACTGCTCGACGCAGGATAGACCGGCCGGCGCATGGCGATCCCGACGCCAGAACCTGGCCTGGCGATCGCGTATTCGTATCTTTGGCATCATGAGCACCTGAGGGGCCGGGAAGAGGGCCGCAGGGATCGCCCATCGGTCATCGTGCTTGCTGTCCGGCGAGAGCATGACCAGGCCAACATCGTCACGGTGGTGCCGGCCACGCATAGTGCTCCGACGGGCCTTCGATCTCCAGGGTCTCGATCTTGCGGCGCAGCCGCCAGTCGCGCAACGCGTCGCGCACCACCTCGCTGACGCTGCCGTAATCGCCACCCTCCACGGCCGCGCGCAGCTCGGCCACGATGATGGGGGTCAGGGCTACGCTACGTTTTTCCACGGTGGCATGGTGGTACGGATGGATCGCGGTAGCAGGATTTCCTGCCACTCCCACACCGAGCACCCGTCGTGTGGCCTCGTATGGTGGGCGCAACGCCAGGCTCTACCTCACTCCGCCGCCACCAACTCCCGCCGCCGCGTGCGCCGTTCGCTGGCCAGCGCCATCGCCACCGTCATCAGCATGAACGCCACCGACGCATAGAACACGAAGCGCGGCATCGCGTGGTCCATGATCCAGCCGCCCAGCATCGGCCCGATCGTGCCGCCGATATTGAACCCGGTGGTGACGATGCCGAACACCCGGCCCGACGCTCCGGGCGGCGCCGCGGCGCGCACCAGCATATCGCGCGAGGGCGCAATCATGCCCGACAGGAACCCTGCGGTGCCCATGCACACCGCCAGCAGCACCGCACCCGGATAGACCGTGCCGACGATGCCGATCAGCAGCGCGGCGCCGGCGAACCCCGCCGCCGCGACATCGCCATGCCGGCGGGTCGCATCGGCGACGAAGCCTCCCGCCAGCACGCCGAACGCCGTGGCCAGCAGGAAAACGGTCAGCGCCGCATTCGCCACCGACAGCGTCACGCCGTACAGCGACACCAACGCCACGACCGAGAAATTGGTCAGCGCCCCGGTGGACAGGCTGAGCAGGGTGAAGAACCCGACCAGTCCCAGCACCGCCGGCGTCACCAGCCGGCGCATCGGGATAGCGGCCGGCCCACCCGCCACGGCGCGCGTATCGGCGTTCCGGTCCAGCCACCCCGCGGCCAGCAGCGGCACCGCTGCCACCCAGGCCAGCAGGCCCGCCGCGACGATCGCCACCTGCATGCCCCACAGATGGGTCAGCGCCAGCATCACCATCGGCGCCAGCGCCCCACCCAGATAGCCGGAGAACGTGTGCCACGAGAACGCCCGCCCCAGCCGCGATGGCTCGATCACCGACCCGAGGATCGAGTAGTCCGACGGGTGGTAGACGCCGTTCGCCACCCCCAGCAGCACGCCGTTCAGCAGCATCCCCGGGTAGGTCGGATGCACCCCGAACGCCACATACGCGGCGCCCGCCAGCCCCAGCCCCGCGATCAGTACCCGCCGCGCGCCGAACCGGTCCGCCGCCCATCCCATCGGCGTCTGGACGAACGCGGAGACGACGTTGCCGACCGTCAGAGCCAGGCCGAGTTCGATAAAGTCCACGCCCAGGCGCTGCTTCAGCAGCGGGAACAGCGGCACCAGCACGAGGTAGTGGAAATGGCTCACCATATGCGCGCCGCAGATCAGACCTAGCGCGCGGTACTCGGTCGGCTTGCCGGAACGCGGCGCGGCCATCAGGCGAAGGCCCTCCGGATCCGCGCCCAGTCCTCGATGGCGCGTTCCTCGCCGGGCGTGATCGGGATGACGAACTGGCTCCATCCGGCGTCGCGCATCGCCTCTACCCGCTGCTTCAGCTCCTGCTCGGTCGCGGTGAAGGTGGTGCGGCGGATCAGCTCGGCGTTGACGAACTGCTTCTCCTCCGGCTTGACGAACACGAAATGACCGCGGTGGTTCATCAGGTAGCGTGCATCCGGTGGCTGGAAGCCGCGTGCCATCTCGATATAGCCGCGCACGTTGGCATCGACCGTTTCCGGTACCTCGGAGGTGTTCTGCCAGCCCTCCATGTCGAGGTCGGCCGCGCGGTGCAGCAACACCGCCGCGCGCGGACCGGCCTGCGCCATGGCGCGCGGGCTGTCGGCTGGCTCGCCCGGTTCCAGCACGCAGCCGCAGGCCCAGGCGGTGGCATACAGGTCGCCGGCGGGGTGGCCGGCCTGCGCCCAGCTCTGCTGCATCGACTGGATGGCGGTCAGCGCGCCCGGCACGTCGGACACGAAGGTCTTCCACCCGGCGTTCAGCTTGGCCGTCAGCGCCTGCGACTTCGGACCGTAGGCCGACACGTGCAGCCGGATCGGATCGCGCGTGTTGATCAGGTTGGCGTCGGGATTGAGGAAGCGGATTTTCTTCCGCTTGCCTTCGATGGTGGTCTCGACCGTCTCGCCGTCCAGCAACCCGTAGACGACGCGGATATACTCTTCCATGTCAGCCAGCCGCATCGCGCCGAGGCCCATGGCGCGGCGGGCGGAAAATCCCGTGCCGACGCCGAAATCGATGCGGCCGGGCGCCAGGCCGTTCAGCGTGGCGAAGGCGTTGGCGGTCACCGCCGCGATGCGGTTCGACGGCACCAGCACGCCGGTGCCGAGCCGGATGCGGCTGGTCTTCATCGCCGCGGCACCCATCGCGACGAAGCAGTCCGCGGTGATCATCTGCGTGTCGTAGAACCAGGCGTGGGTGAAGCCCAGCTCCTCGGCGCGCTGCGCCAGCTTCCACGCATCGCTGGAGGTGGCGATGCCGATGCCGAAGTCCATGCGGGTCTCCTTGGGCGCGTTCCTCGTTGGCCCGGGAGTGTAGCATTGGCGGCAGGGCGGCGTCATGCCTCCGGCCGACTGCCTGCGACGGACATCGGAGAACGGCGTCGGCGAAGACGATGGCCTTGCCACTGCCGGAGAGGACTCTCTTATAGAACCTGTAGGTTCTGCGGGTGCCGATGGCTGGCCAATCAATTTCCGCCCATGCCGATGCAGCGACAGTTGCCAGGCTGCGCCAAGCGGCGGCGCGCGAGGGACGCTCGCCTTCGTACATCACCGCGTCGTCGCTGCGTTTCTATCTCGCCCTCCCGGCCGCCGTCCGCGCCTCCCTACGCGACATCGAGGCGCTGGGCACGGAGGAGGAGCAACACAACCTGATGCGCGCGATTGCCCGAACAGTAGCGTCGGCGCAGTACGAAGTTGTGCGGCGTCGGTCCGCCGAGGCGATGCGCCTGGAAAACGAAGAATGCCTTGTGACCGACGAGGCTATCCTGGCCGAAGCTGTGCAGGCGACCGCAGAACATTAGGCGATGCCCGGTGCCGCGAGCCGCAGACTCATTCGTATCTGTTTCGATCTGAACGTCTGGGTAGCCGATTTTCTTGGTACACGACGCCGACGGTGCGGCGGAAGCAGCCCATGGCTGGCGGAAGCGGTGCGCGCTGCGACATGCCCTGCCGGGCCTCTTCAGCTTGTCGTGTCGCTCGGGATGTTGGAGCGTCTGGCAAGCGTGCTTGAGCGTCGGTTCGCTGTCGATCCCGCTGTGGCGGATGCCGCGGTGCGGGCGATCGGCACGATCGCGACGGTGGGGCCGGCAGGGGATTTCCCCTACGTCCTGGCCGGCGGCGGTACTGACCCAATCCGAGATGCGGAGGATCGGCACGTGCTGGAAGTTGCCGTCGCCGGAAGGGCCGACGTGCTTGCGACCGCAAACCTGGCCGATTTCGACATGGCTGGGATCGCGAGCGTGGGGGATGGCGCGCGCGTGCGGATTGATGCATCGCCGGGCGGGACCAGGCTTGTGATCGCTCATCCCGACCAGGTTCGCAATTGGCTGCGCGAGGGGGTAGTGCCAACGGTGGAGGTTGCCGCCGCTTTCAATGCGAGTCGGTCATGACACAAACGAGGGCGGATCATCTGCTAACAAGTTGGTGGAGCACACGGGCACCCCAGGGTGATCGCGAATGGGCAAATACGGCATGCACCTCCATCCCCGCCGTCGCGGTCGGGGAACGATCAGCCGTGCGGGCGCTGAGTCTGCAAGTCCGCTCGGCCTGCATCGACTCCCAGCGTGCCGCGCGCCTCGCACGTGCCGCTAGGGATGGCGGCTCCGGAGTCGCGCTCAGGGCAGCGAAGCCAGGTATTGCGCCGGTCGAAGGATGGCGACCCCGCGCCACGGATTCAGGTCCGGCAGATGCCGATCGCTCGACACGCAGCAGGTGAGGCGACGATCAGTCGTGTGTCATGGCCGGCCCGCGGGTCGGGCCCGACCATGACCGGGGGGGGAACGCCGGCGCGAACCAGCCGGGAGTCGGTCGTTCGGGGTCCGGTATAACTTTCCCGTGTTGCAGTACTCTTGGGACTCTCGGGCGAGATCCGGTTCATCCGAGGTCCTGTGAAGGACATGGTGCCCGCGTTCACAGCTACCGTGACGCGTGCGCGATGGGCGGACGCCCACAGCAACCTGACCATGGCGGCAGAGACGGATCCGCGATGCTGGGGATCGCCGTATGCGATGGAGCAGACTGGCAAGCGGCGCGCCGAGTTCCCGGCGATGAATGTTTTCTGCGTCCCTTCAATATGAAAACTGATATGGCCCCGTAGGTAGTTTCCGAACCTATCGCGACCGGGGTGGACGCTGGTAGCCTGCAATCATAGGTATCGATCAGACCATTCGATCCATTTGCGGCTGATACCGACTGGTGCCCGGCCGAGTCATTTGGCGGCTTTGCCGCGGTCGCCGGGATGCACATCCGCTCCCCTCGTTCTAAAAGGCATGCTGCCGTGAACCTCCTTTCTCTGTCCATCGTCCCGGCCGTATTGATCGTGGCCTTCGTCCTGCTCGGCGCGACCGTGCGAATCCTGCGCGAATATGAACGGGCTGTTGTCTTTACCCTGGGGCGTTTTCAGCAGGTCAAAGGGCCGGGCCTGGTGCTGCTGATTCCCTTCATCCAGGAAATGGTGCGGGTGGACTTGCGCATCCAGGTCATCGAGATACCGACCCAGGACGTGATCTCGCACGACAACGTCTCGATGAAGGTTGACGCGGTGCTCTACTTCAACGTGGTCAATCCCGAACGGGCCATCATCCAGGTGCAGAACTATCTTCCCGCCACCAACATGCTCGCCCAGACGACCCTGCGCGCGGTACTCGGGCAGCATGAGCTCGACGAGATGCTTTCCGAACGCAAGAAGCTCAGCGCCGACATCCAGAGCATCCTGGACGCGCAGACCGAAACCTGGGGGATCAAGGTCAGCAACGTCGAGATCAGGACGGTCGAGCTGACGGAAAACATGGTGCGCGCCATCGCCAAGCAGGCGGAGGCGGAACGCGACCGGCGCGCCAAGATCATCCATGCGGAAGCCGAGTTCCAGGCGTCGCAAACCCTGACCAACGCCGCCAAAATCCTCTCGAGCATTCCGGCCGCCATGCAGTTGCGCTACCTGCAAACGCTGACCGAGATCGGCGCCGAACAGAATTCCACCATCATCTTCCCGATGCCGATCGACATCATCAAGCCGTTCCTTGCACTGCTCGATAAAGCCGGCAAGCCGGCTGGAGCGAATGGCGCCGATCGCGCCCCACTCATGCAGGACATCGCCCCCTTGAGCATGTGAGCAATCAAGCCGCTGAACGGCGAATGATCCGACAGTTGCCGCCCGCGGTTGGCGAACGAGCCAGGTATAAGACAGGAGCGCGCGATGTTGTGGAATGCGTCGGCAATCAAAGGCTACGCCATTGCCGCCAGCGACGGCCGGCTTGGCACCGTTAGCGACTTCCTGTTTGACGACGCCGGTTGGTCGATCCGTTGGCTGGTCGTTGATACCGGAAATTGGCTCTCCGGACGTAAAGTCCTTCTGCCGCCCTCCGCCCTGGGGCACCCCGATCCGAAGCAACGCGAGTTCTCGGTTGGGCTGGCCATGCAGCAGGTCCGGGACAGCCCGGATATCGACACCGACCGGCCGGTGTCGCGGCAGATGGAGGCCAACGTTTACGATTACTACGGCTGGTCGCCGTATTGGGGCATGGGCCTCTACATGGGCGGCTACGGCTATGCGGGGAGTTCGCTGGCCGCATCATCCTATCTGGAATCGAGGCGGCGCGAGGAGGCAATGGCCGATACGCAGCGAGACGCCGGCGATCCGCATCTCCGCAGCATCGAAGCGGTCACCGGGTACCATGTCCATGCCAGCGACGGCGAGATCGGTCACATCAAGGATTTCCTGCTGGAGGACACCGACTGGAGCATCCACTTCCTCGTCGTCGATACGAGAAACTGGTGGCCCGGGAAGCAGGTCCTGATCTCGCCACGGTCGGCGCAAGAGATCAATTGGCGCGACCGGCTGGTGAACCTCAATGTCGATCGGCAGAAGGTCAAGGATAGCCCGGTATACGACGCATCCACGACGGTCGATGGGGCCTATGAGAAGCGCTTCCATGACCACTATGGCGAGGTCGACGCAACCGGTCAGCTCTGACCTTGGTCCCCTGGTCCGTACTGACGCGGCATGCTTGACGCAGGGTGAGACCGAGGCCGCCGTCCGGTTGGCGTCGGTCGCTGTTCGCCCGGACCTATGCCCTGGCGTGGTTCCTCCTGACCGACCCGGTCAAACTCCGCGCGTATCGCATTCCGGAACCCACCCGATCCATGCGGTGACTCTCTCCGCTTCCCCTCAATACTGGAACTGATACTTCAGCCCGACAGCCGCCGCGTCCCCGCTGCTCGACGCGCCGGTGGCCGACGCGGTTCCCGTGCCGGCCGTCGTCTCCAGCTTCAACCCCTTGGCAATGTCGATCTGCACGCTCGCCTGGGTGCCGGTGCCGGTCGCCGATTGCTGCGCGCCCAGATACACCCCCGGCGCGAGGTAGCGGCCGGCCTCCAGCGTCGGACTGCCGGTGCTGCCGGAGCCCACCGACAGCCGGTCCAGGCCCAGCGTATTGCGCAGGCTGGCGAGCGGATCGCCGGTGCCGGAGGTGACACCCGACAACTCCGCCAGTCCCGCGGCGATCTCCGCCACCTGGAACGGGCTGAGGCTGCCGACGCCCTGATGGAACAGCAGTTCGGCCAGGATCTCGTCCTGCGGCAATTCCGGCACGCTCGACAGGGTGATCTTCGGATCGCTGGCGGTGCCGCTCACCGTCACGGTCGCGGTGATGTTGTTGTTGGTGGAGGTGGCGACCAGCTTGATGTTGGGGTCGGTCATCGAGGCGCCGGTGAAGTCGATATCGCCATCGGTGAAGGTCAGCGTCTGGCCGACGACGCTCAACGTGCCGCGCCGCAGGGTCAGCCCGCCATCGGGTCGCGGATGCGCGGCAGTGCCGCGGATCTGCACGGTGCCGCCCAGCTCCACGTCCAGGCCGCGGCCGCGCACCAGCACCTCGCGCGGCGCGTCCAGCGCGATGTTGAGCGCGATGGTGCTGCGCGGCGCAGCCGGGGCCGGGACCCCCGGGTCCATCCCCGGGCCGGGTGGCGCGGCGTGGGCCGGTGGCGCGGCGTGCGCCGGCGTGACCGCGTGCGCGGCATGCGCCGCCGCGCCGCGCTTGCCGGGCGACGGCCCCGCCGCGGGGGCGTTACGCACCGGCAGCACCGCGACACTGGCGGGCATCTTGTCCGGCACCCGGATCTCCGCGCGGCGCACGTGCAGTGTACCCGCGGCAGCCAGATCGCCTTGCACGTCGCCCTGCACGGTCAGGTGCGAATCGATTGTCGCGGTCAGCAGATCGCTGGCGATCGGCCGGGCGTTCGTGGCGGTGACGGTCAGGTTGACGGGCATCGGCGCCGCCAGGCCGACGGTGCCGCTGGCGCCGATCGTGCCCTCGCCGGCGCGCCCGCTGAATTGCGCGATTTGCAGGTGATCGCCGTCCGCCTGCACCGTCGCGTCGATGTCGGTGATGTGCACGCCCATCGGGTCGTCCTGCGCCTCGCCGCCGCTCAGACGCGCCGTGCCGGTCACCCGAGGCGCGGCCACGGTGCCCGCAATGGCGGCATCCAGGGTCAGCCGCCCGAGCACGCGCCGACCCTCCGCCGCGACGATCGGGTTGAACATCGCCAGGTCGAGCGTGCCGCCGGCGCGCAAATCCAGCGCCCCGGTCGCGGCCAGCGGCGCCGTGCCGGTCAGGGTCAGCCGCGACCCACCGGCGTTGACCCGCGCGTCCAGCCGGGCGTCCGCGCCGTTCAGCGTCGCATCGGCGGTCAGGTTGGCGGCGGGCAGGGCGCGGCCGGGGCCGCTGCGCTGTCGCAGGCCGGTCGCGGTCAGTCGGATTGTTCCCTCCGGCCGGGCGAGGCTGCCGGTCAGCCGCGCCGCTGCCGCGATCGTGCCGTCCGCGGCAAAGCCGGGTGAGGCGATCGCGGCGATGTCGGCGGGCAGGTTGCGCAGGCTGGCGGTGAGGTCGAGCGTCGGGGTGACGCGGCCGTTCACCTCCAGCACCGCCTGCCGCAGTCCCAACCGCAGATGGTCGATCGCGCCGCCGCCATGGGCGAAGTCCAGCCGGGCCGGGGAGAGCAATCCGATCGTCTGCTGCTCCCAGCCGGCCTGGAGCGAGGCAAGGGAAACCGCGCGCGCGGGCCAATCGAGCGTCGCGGCGGCATCGAGCCGCGCCGGGGCGCCGGACAGATCGGGAGACGTGGCGGACAGGGCGATCGCCAGCGCGTTTTGCGGTCCGTGCAGCTCAAACCTGGCGGCACCCCCAAGTGAGCCGGCGCTGATCCCGTCCAATGTCAGGACGGCTTGTACGGCCGGATTGCCTTGTGGGTCGGTCACCGTCGCGTCCAGTGCGGCGTGCGACACCGCGGCGGTGCCGGGCATCGCGGCGCCCTGAGCGGTCAGGGTCAGGTGTGCCGAGGCGGCATTGGCCTCCAGCGCCGCGTCGATGCTGCCCGCCAGCTGGCGGCCGAGCAGCGGGGAAAAATCGGCGAGTTGCGCCATGCGCAGGTGCAGCGTGCCTTGCGGGATCGTGGCGCCGGCGGGGAGGTTCAGTGCGCCGCCGGCCTGCAGGCTCTTCCAGGACGCGCGCTGCACCGCCACCTGGATCGCGCCATTTTGCCGGCTGACCGCAAGCGCCAGGTCGATCGGCGCGTTGAGCAAGGTGCCCTCGGCCGTCACCGTGCCGCTGGGCTGGTTCGGCAGGCCCCGGGCGGCGACGCGGAGCGCGACCGGTCCCGACGGCACGCCCCGGGCGCCGATCGTGCCGTGCAACTCCGCGGCGGCGGCGAGGTCGTTCTCCGGGCCGCTGACCTGGCCGGACGCGTCGAGCTTGCCGGTCAGCGTGGACTGCAACGCGGACAGGTCGGCGATGGCGACGGTCCAATGCAGGTCGGCGCGCGCGTTCACCAGGCCACCGTTCGCCGACACATCGACGCCGCGGCCGGTGACGTGCAACCGGGTCAGCCGCGCATCCTGGCCGGTCAGGCTGGCCGCGAGGTCCACCTGTGCCGCGTCGCCCAGCAGCGCCTGGGCCTGCGGCAGGCCACCGGTCACCCCGATGGTACCCTGCACTGCCACGGTCGTCGTCGCGCCTTGTTTGGCCACGTCCAGGGTCAGCGCCGTCTTGCCTTGCACGTTCGTGCCGCCCGCCGCGGCGACCGGTGCCAGGTCGGGCAGGGTCAGCGCCACGTGCGCGGCCAGCGCGCCCGCCGTCCGGGCCGTGCCCTGCGCCTGGAGCAAGGGATGGCTGAGGGAGAACGCCACCGGCCGGTCGGGGGCATCGAGCCGCGCCGTCGCATCCAGCGATAGCGGGGCGGCGGCGAACAGGCCCGGGTCCTGACCGGGCAGCGTCAGGCCGTCCACCACCGCATGGAGCCGCGCCGTGCCGGCATTGCCGGCGAGGTCGGCGGTCAGCCGGCTGGCTGCGGCCCCAACCGCCTTCAGGGCATCGATCCGCACCTGGCCGGAGAGTTCCGGCCGAGTGAACGGGCCCCGCATGTGCGCGTCCAGGCTGACATTCTGCCAGGAGATGTCGGGCCGCGGCGCCATCGCCGGGGCGGTGGCGGCAACCGTCAGATCGGCCGCATCGTGCACCAGGTCCAGCGTGCCTGCGGCATGCGCCCGCAACGGACCGGCGGTAGCGGCAAGACTGGCCGCGACCGCATTGCGCGGGCCGTCCAGTGTGGCGTCGATGGCCACCGGCCCGAGCTCCGGCAGCCCGGCGAGACCGGAGATCAGCCCGTGCGCCGGCTCGGCCACCTCGATCCTGGCCTGGAGACGTTCTGCGTCGATGCTGGCGTCGAGGTTGTATTGGCCCGCCCCGTCCAGCCGTCGGACGCTCAACCTGCCGTGCCCCTCGGTGGTCGAATCGAACGCGCCGGAGCCCGCCGCCGAGAGCAGAAAGCCCTGGCCTGCCACGGCCGCGGCGATGTGCAGCCGGTCGATCCGCATCTCGTGCAGCACCACCCGCACCGGCAAGCCGGAGCTGCCGCTACTGCCCGACACCGGCATGCGGGCGAGGTCGGCGGCGTGCGCCTCCAGCCGGTCGATGTCGAGCACGCCGTGCAGCAGCCGTGTCGGCGCCCAGTCGAAGGTCAGGTCGTCGATGGTGAGGTAGGCGCCGTTCTGGTCGGCGAGTTCCAGCCGTGCGGCTCGCAGCCGGTCGGGGAAGCGGCCGGCCAGCCCGGCGAGACGGATCTCGCCACCGGTCAGGCCGGGAGTGAGGCGCTCGATCAGGTGCCGCCCGGGACCGGTATTGCCGCCGACCAACAGCACGGCCACCAGGAGCAGCGGCACCCCGAGCACCGCCGCCGCCGTCCAGGCGAGAATTCTGCCGATCCGGGCCATGGGCGGCTGGGGTCCTCCGCGGTAGGGGCCACGCAAGAGAACGGCGTGGCGTGGGCAGGAGCGTCATCACAAGGTGCGGCAGCCCGGGTGTTTCACTCCACGGTGCTTGGCAGAGGGCGGCTGACATCGGCGAGGGGACGGCCGGCGGTATCCCCGGGTACCCGGCGCGAGGGGCGACGCCCTTTCGTCATGCCGACGCAGGTCAGCCTCTGCGCCCGTCCTGCGTCCTTGGGGAACAGTCGTGGACCGGCCTGCATCGGTATGACGAAGGCGGAGGATCGTCCGCCAGGCTCGGTCGATCGTGTGACGCCCTGCATCAGCCCCGGATCGTGGCGACGCGCCGGGCCAGCGCACGACGCGCCGCGGCGGCGTCCGCTGCCAGTCGCAGCAGCGTGGGGATCTGTCCGGGCCGGGCAGCGACCGAGACCGCCACGCGCGCCAGACCGATCGCGCCGCGCGCATCCAATGCGGCGAGGGCGGCCGGCGGCAGGTCGCGTTCCACCGGATCGCAAATCGCACGCAGCACGGCGAAGGGCAGGCCATGCCCCGCGGCCACGCGCGCCACGGCGCCGCTCTCCAGGTCCAGCGCGGCGGCGCCCGTTGCCAGCCAAAGCCGGCGCTTGGTTGCCACGTCCGCGGCAATCGTCTCGACCGCCAGGAGGTGGTGCGGGGTGGCACCGCCGAGCCATTCCAGCAGAACCGAATCGGCGGCGAACGACGTGCCATCGCACAGCACCGCCGTCGGCACGACCAGCGCGCCCGGACGCAAGCCCGGATCCAGCCCGCCGGCCAGGCCGAAGCTGAGCAGCGCGGTGGCGCCGGCGGTGACCGCGCGATGGGCCGCCGCCTCGGCTCCCCCGGCGGTGCCGCCGCCGATTTCGACCGGCACGCCGAGGCGGCGTGCGAGCCGGGCCTCGGCATGCAGCCCGACCACGATGACAGTCCCCACGCCGCATGTTCCTCTCGCCTGCAATCCAGCCATGCCCTGCCGCCGTTAACGCCGCCGCCGGCATGGGCCTATAGCGAAGCGCCCGCTGGGGACATACACGGAAGGGAACGCCATAAAATGAGTATCACCCGCCGCGCCATGCTCGGCGCAACCGCTGCCGCCGCCTTGCCGCGCTTCGGCCGGGCCCAGGCCACCCCGACCATCAAGCTGGGCGTGCTCAACGACATGTCCGGCCCGTATCGCGACGACGGCGGCCCGAACGGCGTGATCTGCTGCAAGCAGGCGCTGATCGATTTCGGCGTGCCGGGCAAGGGGTTCAATGTCGAGGTGATCTTCGCCGACCACCAGAACAAGCCCGATGTCGGCGCCGGCATCGCGCGGCAATGGATCGATCAGGACGGGGTGGATGCGATCGTTGACGTGCCGACCTCCTCGGTCGGGCTGGCGGTGAACCAGGTCTGCCGCGAGAAGAACAAGGTGATGTTGAACTCCGGCACCGGCACGTCGGACCTGACCGGCAAGCAGTGCAGCCCGAATACCATCCACTGGACCTACGACACCTACATGCTGGCGAAGTCCACCGGCGGGGCCACGGTGAAGCAGGGCGGCGACTCCTGGTTCTTCATCACCGCCGACTACGTGTTCGGCCTGACGCTGGAGCGCGACACGGCCGACCTGGTGAACAAGGCCGGCGGCAAGGTGCTGG
Source organism: Acetobacteraceae bacterium (assembly GCA_049522565.1). Classification (GTDB taxonomy): domain Bacteria; phylum Pseudomonadota; class Alphaproteobacteria; order Acetobacterales; family Acetobacteraceae; genus JASHVB01. The sequence continues at coordinate 24,391 of JBEKNT010000013.1, read as the reverse complement.
GCGACGTGAAGTATCCGTTTCCCGACACCAGCGACTTCTCCTCGATGCTGGTGCGCGCGCAGTCCTCCGGCGCGAAGGTGCTGGGGCTGTGCAACGCCGGCGGCGACACCGCCAACTGCATCAAGCAGGCGCAGGAGTTCGGCCTGATGCACTCGATGCGCGTGGTGGCGATGCTGATCCAGAGCACCGACGTCAAGGCGCTCGGCCTGGCAACGGTGGGCGGCCTGTACTACAGCGAATCGTATTACTGGGACCTGAACGACCGCACGCGCGCCTGGAACGACCGCATCAAGGGGAAGACGGTGAACGGCATCTGGCCCAACATGACGCAGGCGGGCGACTACGGCGTGACGCTGCACTACCTGAAGGCGGTGGCGGATATGGGGGTGGCGGCGGCCAAGGCGGACGGCCGCGCGGCGGTGGAGCGGATGAAGAAGATGCCGACCGACGACGACTGCTTCGGCCCCGGCCGCATCCGCGAGGACGGCCGCGCGCTGCACCCCGTCTATCTGTTCCAGGCGAAGACGCCGGCCGAGAGCAAGCAGCCCTGGGACGTGGCCAAGGTGATCGCCACCACCTCGGCAGATGAAGCATGGCGGCCGCTGAACGAAGGCGGCTGCCCGTTGGTGCGCTAACCTCTCCCGCGCTTGGCGGGCGAGGTCGAGACGCGCAGCGGCGAGGGTGCGGGTGCAGCGGGGCGCACGCATATGCACCGTGCCGACCCGATCACCCTCACCCTCGGTGCTGCGCACCTCGACCTCTCCCGCTCCCGCGGGGGAGGTTTCTTTGACCTCTCCCGCGCGTAGCGCGGGTGAGGTTCACATTGCAGCGGCTCCGTGCCACAACGGGCTTAACCGATGAACACCGTCGTCACGCAATTTCTGCCGCAGCTTTCCGATGACCTGGCCGCCCTGGTCGCGGCGGCAGCGCCTTGGGTGACGGCGATCCGCATTGGTTTCAACCGCCACATTGCCGGCATCGTGTGGCGCGCCGACGTGGTGGTGACGTCCGACCGGGCACTACCGGCGCAGGACAGCTATTCACTCTCCGGCTCGGACGGCACGCTGCTGCCGGCCCGCGCCGCGCGCCGCGACCCCGCCACCAATCTCGTCTGCCTGAACCTCGAAACGACGGCCGTGACGGCGCCGATGCGCGCCGCGGTCAATCCGTCGGTGGGCGGCCTCGCCCTGGCGCTCGGTGCGGCGGCAGACGGCAGCCCGACCGTCCGGCTGACCGCGATCCACTGGGTCGGCCGCAGCAACGCCAACAGCGGCGGGCCGCTGGGCGACGCCATCATCCTCGACCTCGCGGCCGACATGCTGCCGGAGGGCGGGCCGGTGCTGGACGCCAGGGGGGGCCTGCTGGGAATGGCCAGCGCCGGGCCGCAAGGCGAGGCCCTGGTGATCCCGCACGCCACGATCAACCGGTTCCTCGATCCGCTCGGCATGGCGAAGACGCTGCCGGCAACGCGGGCGCAGCGCGGCTGGCTCGGCGTCGCGCTGCAACCGATCAACGTGCCACAGGCGATGCGCGCCATCGCCCACCAGACGTCCGGGCGCCTGGTCGTCAGCGTGACCCCGGGCGGGCCGGCAGAGCATGCCGGTCTGCGGCTGGGCGACGTGTTGCTGGCGGTCGATGGCGAAAGCGTGAGCGGACCGCACGGCCTGCGCGACATCATCCGGGCCGACCGCATCGGCAGCGCCATCGAAATTCGCCTGATGCGGGAAGGGACGATCCGCAACGTCACGCTCAGGATCGCGCCGCAGCCGCTCGACTGATCACGGCGCCCGCTGCTTGCCGGACCGGATTCCGGCCGCCGGGCCGTTTGCTGCGACCGCGAAGGTTGCGTCCGACCGCAGGGCGCCATAATTTCGCCGTGCTTCAGTCCGCCGCGGCGGTTCACCATGAGGACATGCGCAATGAGCGCCAACACCAAAGGCTCCGTGACTGTCACACTGGGCGGCACCAACCGGTCCGCCACCCTGCCGTTGATCTCCGGCACCATCGGGCCGGACGTGTTCGACATCCGCAAGCTCTACGGCGACCTGGGTGTGTTCACCTACGACCCGGGCTACGGGGTGACCGCGTCGTGCGACAGCAAGATCACCTATATCGACGGCGACGTCGGGGTGCTGCTGTATCGCGGCTACCCGATCGAGCAACTGGCCGACAAGTCGACCTTCCTGGAGGTCGCCTACCTGTTGCTGAACGGCGAACTGCCGGGTGCGGCGAAGCTCAAGGAATTCGAGTTGGGCGTCATGCGGCACACCATGCTGCACGAGCAGCTTCGTACCTTCTACAACGGGTTCCGCCGCGATGCGCATCCGATGGCGGTGATGTGCGGCGTGGTTGGCGCGCTGTCGGCGTTCTACCACGACAGCCTCGACATCCACGATCCGGAGAGCCGGCGGATCAGCGCGTTCCGGCTGATCGCCAAGGTGCCGACGATCGCGGCCTGGGCGTACAAATACTCGGTCGGCCAGCCATTCGTGTATCCGCGCAACGACCTCGGCTACGCGGAGAACTTCCTGCACATGTTCCACGCCGTGCCGGCGGAGGAGTACAAGGTCAACCCGGTGCTGTCGAAGGCGATGGACCTGATCATGATCCTGCACGCGGATCATGAGCAGAATGCATCGACCAGCACGGTGCGGCTGGCCGGGTCCACCGGGGCCAATCCGTTCGCCTGTATCGCCGCCGGTATCGCCAGCCTGTGGGGACCGGCGCATGGCGGCGCCAACGAGGCGGTGCTGAAGATGCTCAGCGAGATCGGCCACGTGAAGAACATCAAGGCCTATCTGGACGACGTGAAGGACAAGGACAATCACGCCAAGCTGATGGGCTTCGGCCACCGGGTGTACAAGAACTACGACCCGCGGGCGCGCATCATCCAGAAGGCTTGCCACGACGTTCTGCACGAGCTCGGCATCAAGGGCGATCCACTGCTCGACCTGGCGATCGAACTGGAGAAGATCGCGCTGAGCGACAAGTACTTCATCGACCGCAAGCTGTACCCGAACGTGGATTTCTATTCCGGCATCATCCTGAAGGCGATGGGCTTCCCGACCAGCATGTTCACCGCGCTGTTCGCGGTGGCGCGCACCGTGGGCTGGGTCAGCCAGTGGCAGGAGATGATGGAGGACCCGCAGCAGCGCATCGGCCGGCCACGGCAGATCTACACCGGTGCGCCGCAACGCGACTACGTGCCGGTCGAAAAGCGCGGCTGAGCCGCACCGTCCGGCAGCGCGCCGGAAGGCCAGGGACCGGGCGTCCCTGGCCTTTTTTGTGCCTGCCCCCGGGGTTCGCAGAATACCTCGATCGCATCCGCGCCGCCGCGCCGGCCGGAGCCCACGCCGTCGCCCAGCCCCGTCGCCGTGGCGGCATCCCGGAACCCGTTTGCCGGCACCGATCGGCAAATCCTTCTGTGCGCCCTCTGCAGCTCCGCGAACTCTGCGTTCGATAAGCCGGGCGCAAACGCAGACCGACCCGACACGGTCAAGCTTCCGGCAACCACCCATCCCAGCAGCCTTGCCGGTCAGGCAACAAAGGAACCCGCGCCGACCTGGCCTGCATCAAAACCCGACGAAGCCCGGCAAACTCACAACGAATGCTTGCAGGCCCGCACCGAGCCAAGCGCCGCGAAACCGATGAAATACGTCCTGGCGTGCTTGTCGACCTTTGCGAGCTTTGTGAACAATCGAACCTGCGCGCTGTACCGTACCGACCGGTAAACTCCGCATCCGGCGGGGCTGCGTGTCGGTCCCATGGGCAGCCGCCCCTTCGTCCGGTGCCGAGTTGTGCGGAACGATCAGGTTCAAGCCCCGCGGCGACGGCGCGGCGGCCCGTGTCATCATCAACTTTTGCTCGGGTTGTGTTTCGAACCGTGAAATCGGGTGAAAATGCATGATTGTGGACAACTTTATCCACAGCCTGTTGATAAGGTACTTGAGGAAATACTCTTAAAAGATTCAGAAGACTCGAATTTTTTTCCATCGATCGTCAGACCAACACGTCGGCTCGTGCTGCAACGAACCTCCCGGGATTAACGGTAATACCGGAAAATTAACGCAACGATTGGGACAATACTTAGGGTTTGCCTGTTTTGTTGGCCCATGACGCAAAAGCACCTTGCATGGTTGCGAAGGTATGGATAGTTCTGCACCTTAAGGTTGTAATTTTCTTAAACTTGCTTACCGGGAGACGCAGATGACCGATACCCAGTCCCTCGACATGCAGGTCAAGGAACGGTTGAAGAGGTGGCCGCAGCGGCCTCCCGGCTTGCATATGCCGCGGCGCGGCCGACACGTATGGCTGCGCGGCCGACCGGGCGATGATTCAAAGACTTGTTACCCATTCCTGAAGCTGCCCGGCAGCACGCGGCTGCGCACGCTGCCGGACGGCCTGTGGCTCAACTTCGGCGGCACGATTGCGGATCCTTTTGTGGATATCTTTGCCATAGAGGCATGCAGCACGTTGCAGAACCTGCTCGACAAGCGCTCCCGCTTCGCTCCCAGTACGCACTCCCTGCTCGCCGTGTGCCCGGTGCCGTGGATGCTGGCGCCGGCGATGCCGGAGGATCCCACGCCGCGCTGGCAGGCGATCGGCGTGCTGCTGCGCCCCCCGGTCCTGCCGGTGGTGTTTCCGGTGCGCCTGACCCGCATCCTCTATGGCCTCAAGACGGAACACTATGACGGCTTCGCCCGCCACCAATTGCCGCACGGCCACGAATTTTTCGCGCCGATGGATGCGCTCACCGCCGAGGACAGCGACAAGAACCCGGAAATGCAGGCGTTGTTGCAGCGCGCTTCGCCGGTGTCGAATTTCCTGCGGCAGCCGTGATCGGGGATGGGCGGGCCGTCACCGGTCATTGCGAGGCACGTAGCCGTCCCCGGGCTCGACCCGGGGAAGCAATCCCCGCCTGACGATCAGCACCGACTCCTCAGGCAGGGGATTGCCACGTCGCTTCGCTTCTCGCAATGACCGTCGGGGCAATGACAACAGCAGCCACTACTCCGCGGCCCGCATCTGTCGCTGCGCCAAAGTGGCCCGGTCGAGCTTGTGAACCTCCCCGGCCTTGAGGATCGCCACCAGCCGCTCCTTGTGCTGCAACAGGCTTACATCGGCGACCGGATCGCCATCCACCAGCAGCAGATCAGCGAGAAAACCCTCGCGCACCTGACCGGCCTGATCGCCCAGGCCCATCAGTTCGGCACCATGGCGGGTCGCGCAGACCAGCGCCTCGCCGGGGCTGTAGCCGAGATGCCGCACGAAATGCGCGATGTCGCGGGCGTTCTCGCCCTGCGGCGTGCGCGCGAAACCGTAGTCGCCACCAATGACGACGCGAATGCCGCGGCGCTTCATCTGCGGATAGGCGCGCGACGCCGCGGCGAGGCCGAGCTCGATGCCGGTGCGCACGCCGTGATGCAGCGTGCCCTCCGGCGCCTCATACACCGCGGCGTGCAGCAGACCGATCGCCGGGCCGACGAACACGCGGTCCTTCACCGATTCCAGCAGGTCGAGCGCTTCCTCGTCGGCATGCTCGCAGTGATAGATCACATCGACGCCGCAGCGCACCGCACGCTTCACCGATTCCGCGGCGCGGCAATGCGCGTTGACCATGCGGTGGAAGTCGCGCGCCACGGTGACGCCGGCGCGGATTTCGTCCTCGCTCATGACGGTGCGCGGCAAGGCGCCGGCGCGGGTGTGGTCGTCGCCGGAAATATTGAGCTTGATGCTGTCCACGCCTTCGCGCACGCAGAGCCGCGCGAGCCTGGTCACTTCCACCGGCCCATCGGCGCACATCGCGAAGCTGTCGCGGAACTGGTGCGCGCGCCGCTCGTCGCCGAGGCCGCCGGTAACGGTGATCTCCGGGCCGCAGGCGCGCATCCGCGGACCAGGCAGTTCGCCGGCCTCGATGGCATTGCGAATCACCACGTCAACGCGGAGCTTGGCGCTCGCCGCGCTGTACGCGCTGGTGAAGCCATGGTCGAGCAATAGGCGGGCGTTGCGCGCGGCGATCAGCGTGTGCTCTTCGGGGGGTGTGTCGCCCAGGTCGGTGGGACGGGCACCGTTGATGAAGGTGATATGCGCGTGGCCTTCGACCAGGCCGGGCATCAAGGTCATGCCGTGCGATTCGATCGTTTCGGCACCGGCGGCTTCGAGCTGGCCGCGCTGGGTTGCGACCGCACGGATGCGCTCGCCCTCGATCAGCACGTCGGCCGGGAACGCCGGCGCGCCCGAGCCGTCCCATACGCGGCAGTTCTTGAACAGCAGACGCGCCACGGTTTCCCCCCCCTCGTTGGCCGCCGGCAGCGTAGCGGGTTTTCGCCGCGACTGGAATCGGCGAGATCCCTCCGCTGTCATTGCGAGGAGCGTGAGCGACGAAGCAAGAAACCACTCCGCCTTATCTCCGGCGACCTCTACAGTTTCATTCAGGGTGGGTCGTCCGCCAGCCGGTGGCCAACTCGCAACGACAGCAGGTCCGCCGAACCAGTGCAGGATTGCTGCGTCACGCCGCCGTTCGCAATGACGGGTGGCAGCCAAACGGTTCGATACGGCGCGCGTCGAGCCGCCCGGCCTTACGACCGGGCGGCTCGCGCTGATCAGTGGCCGCTGGCTGGCGGGTGGCGCCCGCTTTGCTCAGCGTTGACCAGCTTGTTGCAGGCTAGTGCTGACCGCCCTTGCGGCCGGCTTCAGCGGCCCGCTCGCGGTCCTGGGCGACGTTGCCTGGTGAACCAGTGTTATGGCTCTGACCGCCGCTGTGGCTCGGTTCGCCGCCCCGGCGCCCGGCCTCGGCCGCACGCGCGGGATCGTTCGAGAAGTTGCCGCCGCTATGCTGCCCGCCGGTCTGGCCGGCGCGCGCCGCCTTGTCGCGATCCTCGGCGAAATTGCCCGGGTTGCCCGTATGTCGTTGGTCAGCCATTTCGTAGTTCCTCATTGTCGTTCAAGCGCGACGGGGTTGCTGATCCCGTCATCGACTCAACGGCTCACGCCGACATGGGTTGTGTTCACGATTCTCGTGAGCACAGCCACTGCTCCGGCGGCCTCGCGCCGTAGCGAAAGAATGGCGGCGTGCCAGAAAAAATGCGGGCCGATGGCGAATCATGCCGGCACGCGCAGGCGACATTCCGCCAGCGCCACGCACGCAGTCCCGGCGAACGGGAGGAAAGCAGGCTGGAGCGGTCACGCGTCGCAATTGGTGACCACGATGATCGCCACTCCCGCAGGCCAGGGCAAAACCGAGTGGCTGGCTCAACCGGATCGTTGCGCCACAGCATGCAATGCCGATCCTTGTGGTTGTGTGCGACGTCTGTTTGCGGGTGTCGCACTGGGCAGTCGAACGGGGCCAGCCGATTGAAACATTACACAGCCCCCGGCATGGTCGCTAAGCTTTTCGCCGGCTGTTCAGGTCAAGCGAGGGTCACCACACCATCCCGCGCTCCCGCGGCTTCTTCTGCTGCCCGGCGCCCTGCGCCGCCGCGATCCACTCGGTCACCGGCATGAAGCGCGGCGCCAGGAAGCGGTAGGCATGCTCCAGCGCCCCCCGGACCCGATCGTCGAAGGTGAACCCCAGACCGTCCCACTCCAGCAGCAGCGGCTGCCATGCCCGCAGGGTGCGATACAGCCAGTCCCGGTTCGACCGGATGAAGGTCCGCTGGCTCTCCAGATTGCGTAGCGCCGCCAGCACCTCGCCGGTCTGCGCATCCAGCTCCTCGAACCGCCCGCCGATCCGCCGCAGCGCCACCAGGTTCAGCCGGCGCACCTGGGTGAGCTTCTCGAGTTGCGCCGCATCGCCCCGCCACCCATGCGCCAGCCGCGTCAGCCTGCTCGCGATGCCCTGCACCGGCTGCAACAGCCGGTCGCGCAGCGCTTCCACATAGGCCAGTTCCTGCGCCAGCACCTCCAGCATCGGCGCCACCGCATCGGGTCCGGCCAGCTTCAGCTCCGCCGCCACCCGCCGGGACGCCTCCTGCACCGTCTGCTGCATGGCCGGCGCGTCGGCGGCGGCCATCAGCGCCTGGGGAGCCAGCGCCGACTGGTCCTCGCCGGTGCCCACGCGCAGCCAGGCCGCAAGCTGCAACCGCAGCCGCGCCTGCGCCAACCGCAGATGCTGCGGGCTTGGCTCCCAGCTCGCCTCTCCGCTCAGCACCTCGGCCGGCAGCGCGTCGCCGAGCCGCAGGCTGGTGACGAAGTCGAGCGAGGCCGCGATCAGCGCCAGCATCCGGCCGTCCTCCGACTCGTCCGGGATCTCGAACTCGCGTTGCAGGGCGCGCAGCGGCAGGGCCGCCTCGCGCTCGCCGAGCAAGACCACCATGACCGGGGTGCCGTCAGTCTCGGCGCGCCGGAACAACGGGTCGCCGAACCGGCTGAACAGGCGGTGTTTCAGCCGGCAGTGGTCTGGCGGTGGGGTGGGTGGGGGGGCCATGGCGGTTGCGGCGGTGCGGTTCCGGACGCACAACAGACCACGCACGGATGAACGGAAGCCTAACGCCGGCGAAACCCCTCGCACAGCTTGGCGGGCCTATAGGATGGCGGCATGACCCCCCTCGCCTGGTTGATCGGCCTGCTGCTGCCCGCCTGCGGGTCGCCCGGAGCACAAGGCCTGCCGGTGCCGCCACCGCTGGACATCGCCCAGCTCACCCGGCCGGCCAGCCCGAACACCGCGCTGGCCGCGCCAGCCGGCTTCCGCCTGACGCCGGACATCGCCACCCCGACCTATCGCGTGCCGGCGCCCCGGCTGTATGCCGCCATCCTTGCCGTCGCCGCCGCGCAGCCCCGCACCTATCCGGCCGCCGCGTATCCGGACCGGCTCCAGGCCGCTTGGGTGGCGCGCAGCGCCATGTTCAACTTTCCCGACCTGGTGACCGCCCAGGCCGCCCCGGCCGGAGCGGACACGTCCACGCTCGTGCTGTATTCCCGCAGCGTTTACGGGTATGGCGACCTCGGCGCCAACCGCAAGCGCGTGGCAGCCTGGCTCGCCGCCCTGGATCGGACGCTCAACCCAGCCAACGAAAGATGATGCCCGCATGCGTGGACTCGGCTCGTTCCTGAAGGACGCTTACCGGCTGGCCAGGCCCTACTTCTCCCGCTCCGATGAGCGGTGGTCCGCCTGGGGGCTGCTGATCGCCATCGTCGTGCTCAATCTCAGCCAGGTCGGGCTGTCCGTGGTGCTGAACTACTGGCGGCGCGAGTTCTACAACTCGCTCCAGCAGAAGAACTGGTCGGCGTTCATGGACCTGATCTTCGTCTATCGCCAGACGCCCAGCGGATGGATGCCAGGCTTCTGCGAACTCGCCGTGGTGTTCATCGGCATCGCGGTCTATTCGGTTTATCTCAATCAGTGGCTGCAAATCCGCTGGCGGCGCTGGATGACCACCCGCTACCTCGACGAGTGGCTGGCCGACCGGGCGTATTACCGCATCAGCCTGACCACCGACCACGCCGCGATCGGCACCGACAACCCCGACCAGCGCATCGCCGAGGACCTGCGGGACTTTACCGACAACACGCTGACGCTGGGGTTGGGGCTGCTGTCCAACATCGTCTCGCTCGCCAGCTTCGTCGGCATCCTGTGGGGGCTGTCCGGGGCGGTGGAGTTCTTCGGCGTCAGCATTCCCGGCTACATGGTCTGGGTGGCGATCGTCTATGCGGTGATCGGCAGTTGGCTCACCCATCTGGTCGGGCGCCCGCTGGCGGCGCTGAATTTCCGCCAGCAGCGGGTGGAAGCCGATTTCCGCTACAGCCTGGTGCGGGTGCGCGAGAACATGGAAGGCATCGCGCTGTACCGCGGCGAGCATGAGGAGCAGGGGCTGCTGCTGCACCGCTTCGGGGCGGTGATCGGCAACTGGTACGCCATCATGCGGCGGATGAAGCTGCTGAATACGCTGACGGTGGGCTACGACCAGGTGGCGGTGGTGTTCCCGGTGGTGGTCGCCGCGCCACGCTATTTCTCCGGTGCGATCGAACTCGGCGGCATGATGCAGACGGTCGGTGCCTTCAGCCAGGTGCAGAGCTCGCTGTCATGGTTCGTCGGGGCCTATGCGTCGCTGGCCAACTGGCGCGCCATCGTCGAGCGGCTGACCACGTTCCACGGCGCCATCGTCGCCGCGCGGGCCGCCGCCGGCCAGGACTTCGAGCGGGTGGACTCGCCGGACGGCACGGTGCGGCTGCACGACCTCACCCTCGCCTTGCCGAACGGCACGAAGCTGCTGGAGCATGCCGAGCTGGTATTGCAGCCGGGGCATTCCGTGGTGGTGACCGGGCGTTCGGGCTCCGGCAAGTCCACCCTGTTCCGCGTCTTTGCCGGCATCTGGCCATTCGGGCACGGCAGCGTGCAACTGCCGGGACGCGCCTTCTTCCTGCCGCAGCGGCCGTACATTCCGCTCGGCAACCTGCGCCACGTCATCGCCTATCCGCAGCCGGCGGACAGCTTCGATCGTGCCACCCTCGCCGCCGCCCTGACGGATGTCGGCCTGGCCAGCTTCGCCGAATTGCTCGATCGCGACGAGAACTGGCCGATGCGGCTGTCCGGCGGCGAGCAACAGCGGGTGGCGATCGCCCGCGCGCTGTTGGCGCGGCCGGACTGGATCTTCCTGGACGAGGCGACCGCCAGCCTGGACCCGGAGGCCGAGACCGCGCTGTACCGGGTGCTGCGGGAGCGCCTGCCCAATGCGACGCTGGTCTCGATCGCTCACCGCGCGTCCGTTGCGGCGTTCCATGAGCGGCGCCTGGTACTCAGGCGGGAGGAGGGCAAGCCGGGCGAGCTGGTGCCGGGCGATATCCTGCCGGCCGCGGCCGATTGAGGCGGGCGGGGGTGCTCGACGGGACGGCGGCCATGACACAAGGGGGGCGGCCGCTGCCTGTCCTTGGGATCGAAGCGTCAGGATCAGAACCCTGGTACACCGCGCCGGACGGCGAAACCCCGTTCAGCATGTCTCACACGGTGAGCGGCCGGCCCTGCATGGTCCAACGGCAGGGCTTGGCCATGGCCTGGTTGAAGTAGGCGATGAACGCCGCGATCGTTTGCTTGAGATACGCCTTGGAGATGAAGTTGCCGCGGCGGAGCAGCTTGCGCACCAGGATGGAGAACCAGATCTCGATCTGATTGATCCACGACGCGTGCTTCGGCGCAGCGGCGCGACATCCGGATCGACTTCCCCGCCTGGCAGCCGTTTCCCCTGTCCCAACTGCGGCGCCGCCGACTGCCCCGCCTACGACACCGAGCAGATGAGCGGGCGCCACCTGACCTTCTTCCAGCACCAGGCCTACCTCAACGCCCGCGTGCCGGGCGTCCGCTGCGACAAGTGCGGCATCAGGAAGGTCCACGTGCCCCGGGCACGACCCGACAGCGGCTTCACTCTGCTGTTCGAGGCCCTGCTGATGACCATGGTGTCGGCCATGCCGGTCAGGCCTGTGGCGAGGATGGTGGGCGAGCGCGACACGCGGTTGTGGCGCGTGCTGCATCACTATGTGGATCAGGTGCGGGCGCGAGCCGACGCCTCGGCGGTGACCCGGGTCGCCATCGATGAAACCGCCGCCCGGCGCGGCCACGACTCCATCACGCTGTTCGTCGATATCGACCAGGCCGGTGTGCTGTTCGCCACCGAGGGCAAGGATGCTGGCACCGTCGCTGGGTTCGCCAATGATCTGGCGGCGCACGGCGGCGATGCCGAGGCGGTCGATGAGGCCTGCATCGACATGAGCCCGGCCTTCATCAAGGGCACCGCCGAGCATCTGCCCAATGCGGCGGTGACTTTCGACAAGTTTCATGCCGTCAAGATCCCCGGCTCAAGCCCGGCGACCAACGATGCCGTCGATCAGGTGCGGCGGGCCGAGCAGAAGGGACAAAGCGTGCTGCGTGGCACACGCTCTATATGGTTGCGCAATCCACACACCCTGTCCGAGCGGCAGCAGGCGACACTCGACAGCCTGCCCACGCGCCATCTCAAGACGGCGCGGGCATATCAGATCCGGCTGGTTGAGATCCAATGAAGGGAGCAGCCGTCATAACGAATTCCCCGCTTGGCCTCGTGCCATCGGACCCTACGGTCCAAGCCCTCACGCGTCCTTGTCGTTGCAAAAATCCTTCTCGGGAGCCGGGTTCGGCGCGGAAAGTATCAATTGTCAGTTGGTGAGAGAGCAAGAATCCCTGGAAGACCAATAGCGCGCAAGGTCGGCCGCTGGAGGATGAAACTGCCGCACGCCGCGCCCAAAGCATAGCGCCGGCTCATTGGGCGGGGGATTGCTTCCGCCGGCCAAGCCCGGGGACCGCTACGCTCCTCGCAATTACAGCGTGGGGGTGGTGCAAGCCCTCACGCGAACTGCGCCGCATCGAAGCCGTCCGGCAAAACCCCGCGCGGCTTGATCAGCGGATACGGGCCGCGCGGCAGGAAGCGCCCGCTGCCCGGCTCCGCCTGCACCTTGCCGTCGCGCATCGCCACGCGCCCGCCCTTCACCGTCGCGACGGGCCAACCGGTGACCGCCATCCCCTCATACGGCGTGTAGTCGATCACGTGCTGCATCAGAGCGTTGGTGATCGTCACGCGCTTCGCCGGATCCCACAGCACGAGGTCCGCATCGGACCCCGGTGCAATCGTGCCCTTCTTCGGATACAGCCCGAACAGCTTCGCCGGATTGGTCGCGGTCAGCCGCACGAACTGGTTTGCGTCGATCCGCCCCGCCGCCACGCCCTCGCTGAAGATCAGCGGCAGCCGAGATGCCAGCCCCGGCACGCCATTCGGAATATCCGGGAACGGCGCATTGTTGCCGTGAATCCGTTTGCCGCCCTCGCCTTCATAACTGGAGCCGCTGTGATCGGACGAAACAACGTCGAGCGTGCCGCGGCGGATGTCCTCCCACAGCCCCTCGCTGTCCTCGCGCGTGCGCGGGCTGGGGCTACAGATGAACTTCGCACCCTCGAAGCCCGGACGGTCCATGTCGGCCGCGCCCAGCACGAAATACTGCGGACACGTCTCCGCCCACACCTTCAGGCCGCGTGCCTGCGCGCGCGCGATCTCTGCCGCCACTTCCGGGCAGGAAACGTGGAACACCTGGATCGGCTGATCCACCAGTTCGGCCAACGCAATCGCCCGATAGGTCGCCTCGCGCTCGATCACTTTCGGGCGCGACCAGGCATGGTATTTCGGCGCGCCACGTCCGTCGGCCATCAGAGCCTCGGTGCGCCAGCCGATCGCCTCGTAGTTTTCGCAATGCACCGTGACCAGCGCGCCGTTGCGCCGCGCCGCGGACAGCACGCGCAGGAACTGCCGGTCGTCCAGATGCGACGGCTCGTAGGTCAGGAACACCTTCAGGCTGCGCACGCCGGAGGCGACGACCTCGGGGATCTGCTTCCAGACCACGTCATCGGACGGATCGGTGATGATCTGGTGGAAGCTGTAGTCCACCATCGCCTGCTTCGCGCGCCGATGGTACTCGGCCAGCGTGTCGAGAATGCCGTTGCCTTTGAACTGCGCCGCGAAGGTGATGACGGTGGTGGTGCCGCCGGCCAGGCAGGCGGTGCTGCCGGTGGTGAAGCTCTCCTGGTCCACGCCGCCGTTCGCGCGCAATTGCTCGATGTGGCAGTGCGTATCGACGCCGCCGGGCAGCACCAGCAGGCCGTCCGCGTCCAGCTTCCGGGCGCCGTCCAGCCCCTCGCCGATGGTGGCGACGCGGCCGTCGCGGATGCCGATATCGGAGCGAAAAATATCCGCCGCGGTCACCACGGTGCCGCCGCGGATCACCAGGTCGAAGTCGGGCATCTCGTCCCCCTGCGCACGATGCGGCATGCTGCCGTCCCATGCGGCTCACCCACAAGACAATTCATCCGACCGGCCGTCCGGTCACCATCCAGTTCGACGGCCAGCCGATCGCGGCGCTGGCGGGCGAGACCGTCGCCGCCGCGCTGTCGGCCGCCGGCATCGTCGCGTTTCGCCGCACCGCGTCGGGAGCGCCGCGCGGAGTGTATTGCGGCATGGGCGCGTGCTTCGACTGCGTGGTCACCGTGGATGGCCGCATCGGCCAGCGCGCCTGCCTGACCAAGGTCGCCGACGGCATGCGGGTGACCGGCGCGGCGCCGGCGACGCTGGTACCGCTGGGTGGATCGCCGGACAGCGATGTCGCCACGGAGGAACGCCCCGATGTGCTGGTCGTTGGCGGCGGGCCTGCCGGCCTGGCAGCCGCGATCGCCGCGGCCGAGGCGGGCGCGGCCGTGGTGCTGCTGGACGAACGCGCGGCCCCAGGCGGGCAATATGCCAAGCCGTTGGCCGACAGCCATGCGGATGCGGCGCCGGACGCTCAGTTTCGTACCGGCATCGACCTGCGCGACCGGGCGCAACGGACCGGCGTGCGGATCGAGAGCGACGCCGTGGTGTGGGGCGGCTTCGCGCCGGACGAGATTGCCGCGTTGGTCCGCGGGCGGGCGGTGACGTTCCGGCCTCGGCGGCTGATCCTCGCGCCGGGGGCGCATGAGTTGCCGGCGCCGCTGCCGGGCTGGACGCTGCCGGGCGTCATGACCACCGGCGCGTTGCAGACGCTGGTCCGCGCGCAACGCGTCTGCCCCGGCGAGCGCGTGCTGATTGCCGGCAGCGGTCCGCTGAACCTGCAACTCGCCTGCGAGTTGCTGGCCTGCGGCGTCAAGCCGGTGGCGGTGGTGGAGGCGGCGCCGCGTCCGGGGCCCGGGGCATGGCGCGCGCTCTGGCAGATGGCGCGTCACGCCCCCGATCTGCTGCGCGACGGGATGTCGATGCTGGCCACGCTGAAGCGTGCCGGCGTGCCGGTGCTGTGGTCGGCGCGGGTGACCGCGGTGGATGGCGAAGCGGAGGAGGAGGGCAGCCTCCCCCTCCCCTTGAGGGCTTGGGCCGCGAAGCGGACCAAGGTTGGGGGGAGGGGTGCGTACCACCAGGAACCGCGGCTGATTGCGCCCCTCCCCCCAACCTTGGTCCGCTTCGCGGCCCAAGCCCACGAGGGGAGGGGGAGTCTTGTTTCGCGCGCCACCCCGTCACCAAGCGAAGATCGCGTTCGCGCCGCACATATCACCGGCCCGCAAGGCGAACGGATGCTGGCGGCGGATGTCGTCGCGGTGAATCTCGGCTTCCAGCCGGAGGTCGGATTGGCCCGCGCGCTGGGCATTCCGCATCGCTTCGTCGATGTCGGGCTGGGCCATCTGGCGACGGAAACCGCCGCCGACGGCCGCACCGCGATCGCCGGCGTGTTCGCGGTCGGCGACGGCGCGGCGCTGGGGGGCGCGCGCGTTGCCATGGCGCGCGGGCGGCTCGCGGGGCTGGCGGCGGCGCGCGATCTCGGCTGGCCGGCGCCCGACGATGCGGACGCGGGCGCGGCGCTGGCCCGCGCCGTGGCCTTCCAGGACGCGCTGTGGCGACTGTTTCGCCCGCCGCCGCCGCGCGTGGACAGCCTGCCCGACGCAACCATCGTGTGCCGCTGCGAGGAAGTCACCGCCGGCCGGCTGCGCGCCGAACTGGCCGGCGGGCTGGCCTCGTTGCCGGCCCTGAAGAAGGCGACGCGCGCAGGCATGGGACGCTGCCAAGGCCGTTTCTGCGCCGCGACGATCGCCCGGCTGTGTCCCGACGCGCCGGACGACTGGTCGTTCGCCGCCCCGCGCGCGCCGCTGCGCCCGGTGCCAGCCGCGCCGTTGATGGTCGAGGCGGCGGAATTCGCCGCGCCATTGCTTGCCTCGCCGGAACCCCCGGCGCGCCTGCACCGGCTGGCGGCGGTGGCGCAGGCAACCCGCCGCGCCGACGTGGTGGTGATCGGCGGCGGCCTCGCCGGTCTGTGTTCGGCGTATTTCCTGGCGAAGGATGGCGCGGACGTGCTGCTGGTGGAACGCGACGAGGCCGGCATGGCGGCGTCCACCGCCAATGCCGGCAGCCTGCACGTGCAGCTTCTGTCGTACGACTTCAACGACGACACGCCGGAGGATGGTGGCCCGGCGGCGCACACCTTGCCACTCGGGCCGCGCAGCATCGCGTTATGGCAGGAGATCGGCGCCGCGGTCGGCGAGGATCTGGGTATCCGCACCGAGGGCGGACTGATGCTGGCGGAGGATGCGGCCTCGATGGATTGGCTGCGCCGCAAGTCGGCGATGGAGCGACGTTGGGGCATCGAAAGTCACGTGCTGGGCGCTAATGAATTGCGCGCGCTGGCGCCGGCGTTGTCGGCCCGCATGATCGGCGCGGATTTCGTTCCGGCGGAGGGCTTCGGCGATCCGTTGCGCGGGACGATGGCGGTGCTGACGCTGGCGTTGCGCCACGGCGCGCGGCTGTTGCGCGGCGCCGAGGTGCTGGGGATCGAGCGCGACGGCGCGGCGTGGCGCGTGGCGACGTCGAAGGGGCCGGTGATCGCCGGCCGTGTGGTGAACGCGACGGGCCCTTGGGCGGCGCGCATCGGCCGGATGGTTGGGTTGCACCTGCCGGTCACCGGCACCGTGCAGCAGGTGATCGTTACCGAACCGGCACCGCCGATGACGCGGCACCTGATCGCGCTGGCCAACCGGCATCTGTCGTTGAAACAACAGGCGAGCGGCGGCTTCCTGGTCGGCGGCGGCTGGTTCGGCGGGTTCGATCCGGTGAGCGGGCGCACGCATAATCTGCGTCGCAGCCTGGAGGGCAATCTATGGGTCTGCGCGCGTGTGCTGCCGGCGCTGCGCAGCCTGCATTTCGTGCGCGCGTGGACCGGCATCAATCCGGCGATCGACCGCGCGCCGATCCTCGGCGAGGCGCCCGGGCTGCCGGGGTTCTTCAATACGGTGACCGCGAACGGCTACACGCTCGGGCCGGTGGTGGGACGGATCACGGCGGACGCTGTTTTGCATGGCGAGGCGGTTGACCGGAATTATCGGATGGAACGGTTCGGGTGAGCGGACTGTGCCATTGCTGTGGATTCGCATGAAGCAAGCAAGACCTTAGCACGGAGGCAGATCGAGAGCCACGGAGCGCCACGGAGCATTATCGATGGCTCGGCGCACCAACGATTCTTCTCCGTGGCGCTCCGTGGCTCTCGATCTACCTCCGTGCTAAGGTCTTGCTTGCTGCTTGTACCGGCACCGGACTGGTGACCACCATCACCATGCGGCCGGCGCGGTGCCGAACAGTATCGGATGCAACAACAGCAGCACAACCCACGCGGCTACGGCCAGCGCCGTGATCAGGAACGCTCCGAAGAACACGATCGACGCGCTATCGCCGTTGCCAATGACGTGCACCGCGGCCCAGATCGCTGTTTGCACGGGTTTCCTCCCGCGCGTTTGTCGCTCAGCATGCCACGTATGAGCAGAGATGTCCTACCCATCGTGCCGCGGGGCCCGCGCGCTCCATTTGCGCTGCTGGTCGCGCTGACCGCCAGCGGTACGCTGGGCATGCACATGATCATCCCGGCGTTGCCCGCGACCGCGGCGGCGCTGGGCGTCGGTGCGGGCACCATCCAGTTGGCGATCACGCTGTATCTGGTCGGCCTGGCGATCGGCCAGTTGGTGTATGGCCCGATCTCCGATCGGTTCGGCCGGCGACCGGTGCTGCTGGCCGGCTTGTCGCTCTACACGATCGCCGGGCTGGTCGCCGCCGTGGCACCGAACGCCGCGGCGCTGATTGTTGCTCGGGTGTTCCAGTCGCTCGGCGGTTGCAGCGGGCTGGTGCTGGGACGCGCCATCGTGCGCGATGCCGCGTCGGCGGATCGCGCAGCGGGGCAGCTCGCATTGCTCACCCTGGTGATGTCGGCGGTGCCTGCCATCGCGCCGGTGATCGGCGGCTATGCCACCGCCTGGCTCGGCTGGCGCGCCAGCTTTTCCCTGCTCGCGGCATTCGGCGGTGTCGCGCTGCTGCTGACCTACCGCTTCCTGCCCGAGACGCTCGGCGCGCGCGACGGCGGCCGCAGCGCCGGTGCGATGTTCTATTCCTACGTGCGCTTGCTCTCGTCGCGCGCCTTCTGCGGCTATGCGATCGGCGGCGCCTGCACGACCACGTCGTTCTATGCCTTCATGTCGGCGTCGCCGTTCATCTTCGAGCACATGCTGCACCGGTCGCCGCAGGAGGTGGGACTGTACTACCTCGTGCTGATGGGCGGCGTGGGGCTGGGCGGGCTGAGTGCCAACCGGCTGGCGGGGCGGCTGCGAACGCGCACGGCGCTGCGCATCGCGAATTCGCTGGCGATTACCGGCGCTGCCGCATTCGCGCTGGCCGACGCCACCGGCTGGTTGAACGTGCCGAGCATGGTGGGACCGGTGGCGTTGTTCATGGTGGGCGCCGGCATGGCGAGTCCGTTTGCCATCACCGGCGCGGTCAGCGTCAATCCGCTGGCGATCGGCGCGGCTTCCGGGCTCTATGGTTTCGTGCAGATGAGCTACGGCGTGTTGTGCACGGTGGTGGTGGAGACGTGGCGGCCGGGGGCGGTGTTTCCGGTCGCGACGGTGCTGCTGGGGTCGGCGTTGCTCGGGCAGGCGGCGCTGTCGATGGCGGCGCGACGGACCTGATGCCGCGTCCGAAATGCTACGGCTGATCGAGATCCCCACGGCGGTACGGTGGCGAACCGGCAACGCCAAGGCGCCCATGACGGCTGCGCCGATCCGCGCTAGCCTGCCGGTCCGAGCAGTAATCGCAAATGGGAGGGAAACATGCGCGGTGTGGTTTTCACCGGGGGTCGCGATCTGGAATTGATGGAGTTTCCCGATCCCACGCCGGGACAGGATGAGGTGGTGGTCGAGATGAAGGCCTCCGGTATGTGCGGCAGCGACCTGCACCAATACCGCCGGCCGAAGACCAGCGGCGGCGCCAACGCCACAGGGCTGCCCGCCAACCCCAATCCGGTGATCGCCGGACATGAGCCGTGCGGCGTGGTCGTCGCGGTGGGATCTGGCGTGACGGCAAAGGAAGCGCGCGTCGGCGAGCGCGTGATGGTGCATCATTATCAAGGCTGCACGCAGTGCAACCACTGCCGCTCCGGCTGGCAGCAGCTTTGCCAGGAAGTGCCGGTGAAGGTGTATGGCAGCAATTCGAATGGCGGGCACGCGAAGTATCTGTGCGTCCCGGCCAACACCATGGTGCCGCTGCCGGATGAGCTGAGCTTCTCGGCCGGTGCGGCCATCGCGTGCGGTTCGGGCACGGCGTACAGCGCATTGCGGCGGATGAACCTGTCGGGCAACGACACGATTGCGATTTTCGGCCAGGGGCCGGTGGGCCTGGCCGGCACCCAATTCGCCAAGGCGATGGGCGCTCGGGTGATCGCCCTGGACGTCAATGCGCAGCGGCTGGAACGGGCGAAGGAATTCGGCGCCGACGAGACGGTGAACCCGGGCTCGAACGATCCTGTCGCCGCCATCAAGGATCTGACGCATGGCCGCTATGCCGACCTGACGTTGGATACCTCGTCCAATCCGGAAGCGCGGCTGAACGCCATCCGCAGCACCAAGGTATGGGGCACGATGTGCTTCGTCGGCGAGGGCGGCGACGTGCATATCGATGTCAGCCCGCATCTGTTGCGGCGGCAGATGACGCTGATCGCGTCCTGGACATTTTCCACCATCATCCAGGCGGAGTGCGCGCGGTTCTGCGTCGAGCGCAAGATCGATGTGGACAAGCTGTTCACCCATCGCTGGAAGCTGGATCAGGCGGAAGAGGCGTACAAGCTGTTCGATCACCAGAGCGACGGCAAGGGCGTGTTCCTGATGTAGAGCGGCGGCGCGGCGCTAGCCTGCCAGCAGCGCCTCGGCCGCCGCCAACGCTTGTGCCACGGTGAGGTCCTGCATCTGCCGTGTCGGGGCGATGGTCGCCGCGGCACGGCGGCCGGCGGGGCCGTACTCGGCTGCATCGGTGGGACCGAACAGGCCCAGCGTCGGCGCACCGGCGGCAGCGGCCAGATGCATCAGGCCGGAATCGTTGCCGACAAACAACGCCGCGCGCGCCAGGCATGCGGCGGCTTCCGGAATGCTGAGTTGTCCCGTCAGGTCGATGGCGCCGGGCAAACGGTGCAGCAGCGGCGCAGCGATTGCACGTTCCACCTCGCCCGGGCCGGCGAAAATCGCCGGGCTCGCGCTGGGCAACGGGCCATCGCGCAGCGCCTGGAACAGCGCGGCGAAGCGTTCCGCCGGCCAGATCTTCGGCGGCCAGTTGGCGGTGGGCGCCAGCGCCACGACAGGCCGGTCTCCCGGCAGCAACGCGGCGGCGCGGGCGCGATCCTGCGGCGCCGTCCAGATCACCGGCAATGGCGGTGGATCGAGCCGCAGCACCGCGGCGAGTTGCGCGACCTTGGGTCCGGAGCGACGGCGCATCACCGCACGGCGACGCGTCGGCACCATCCAGGCAAGCGCCGAACCGCGAATATCCACCACCAGATCCCACAGCGTCGTCGCGGTGGCGAGCCACAGGCCCGGCCAGTGCAGCCGGTAGGGACGTTTGTCCAGCACGATGGTGCGCTCGCGGTTCGGCATGCGGCTGAACAAACCCTCGGCCACCGGTCCGCAGGCCACGGTGATGCGCGCATCCGGATGGGTGCGAATCAGATGGTCGAGCAAGCCGGTGGACAGCACGGCATCGCCCAGTCGATTCGAGGTGATGAACAGGATGCGCATCGCAACGGTGCTTAGCAGCCGGCAGGACGTTGCGCGAGCGTCCGGTTTGACGGGGGGCTATCGCTTCGGCAGCGTGCGACGCGGAGCGAATTGGAGGGCACGTCATGTCGGACAGCACCATGGTCCCGATCGGCGAGGATTTTCCCGAGCTGCGCGATTCCGTGCGGCGCATTTGCGCGCGCTATCCCGGCAAGTACTGGCAGGACCTGGAGGACAAGGAGGCGTATCCGACCGAGTTCGTCACCGAGTTGACGCAGGCCGGGTTCCTCGGCGCGCTGATCCCGGAGGAATATGGCGGCTCCGGCCTGCCGGTGCGCGCGGCGGCGGTGATTCTGGAGGAGATCAATGCGAGCGGCTGCACCGCCAGCCAGGGCCACGCGCAGATGTACATCATGGGCACGCTGCTGCGGCATGGCAGCGAGGAACAGAAGCGCCGCTATCTGCCTGGCATCGCCGCGGGGCGCATCCGCTTGCAGGCATTCGGCGTGACCGAGCCGACCACCGGATCGGACACCACACAGTTGAAGACGCGCGCGGTGCGCGACGGCGATTCCTACGTGGTGACCGGGCAGAAGGTGTGGACCTCGCGCGCACTGTATTCCGACATGATGCTGCTGCTGGCGCGCACCACGCCGGTCGATCAGGTGAAGCGGCGCAGCGACGGGCTGTCGGTATTCCTGGTGGACCTGAGCGAGAAGAACCAGGGCAAGGGGCTGGAGATTCGCCCGATCAAGGCGATGATCAATCACAACACGACCGAGGTGTTCTTCGACAATTTCCGCATTCCGGCTGACCGCCTGATCGGTGAGGAAGGCCGCGGCTTCCGCTATATCCTGGATGGGATGAACGCCGAGCGCATCCTGGTGGCGAGCGAGGCGGTGGGCGACGGCCGCTGGTTCGTCAGGAAGGCGACGCAATATGCCAAGGACCGCGTGGTGTTCGGCGCGCCGATCGGCAAGAACCAGGCGGTGCAGTTTCCTATCGCGCGCGCCTGGGCGGAATTGGAGGCGGCCGACATGATCTGCCGGCGTGCCGCGGCGCTGTTCGATGCCGGGCAGGACTGCGGCGCGGATGCGAACATCGCCAAGCTGCTGGCCAGCGAGGCGTGCTGGAAAGCGGCGGAGACCGCAATGCAGACGTTCGGCGGGTTTTCCTATGCGCGGGAATACGAGATCGAGCGGAAGTGGCGCGAGACCCGGATTTACCAGATCGCGCCGATTTCGACGAACCTGATTCTGGCCTATGTCGGTCAGCACGTGCTGGGGATGCCGCGGTCGTATTGACCGGCCGGACTCTCGCCGCAGAACAGAGGATTCGCCATGCCCCTTCCCGCCATCAGCCTGGTCGCCGTTCCCGGCCGCCGCCGCCTGACCATCGACCTCGCGCGCGAGATCGAGCGCCGCGGCTTTGCCGGCATCTTCTCGCCGTCGATGTTCGGCAACATGTCGCTGTGCGAGGCGCTGGCGTGGAACACGCAAAGCATGCAGTTCGGCACCGCCATCGCGCCGATCTATGCCCGCACCGTCGGCGACTTCGCGCAGAGCGCGGCGTTCATGCACGAGATTTCCGGCGGCCGCTTCCGGCTGGGCATCGGCGTGGCGCACGGGCCGTCGCATGTCCGCATGGGGGTCACGCCCGGCAAGCCGCTCGGCGACACGCGCAGCTTCGTCGAACGGTTCCGCGCGCAGGAGGGGCTGGGCCCGCTGCCGCCGATCATCATCGCGGCGTTGCGCAAGAAGATGGTGGCGCTCGCAGGAGAGATCAGCGAGGGCGTCGTGTTCGCCAACGCCTCGCTGTCGCACATGGCGGAGTCGCTGTCGGCGTTGCCGGCGGCCAAACGCGACGGGGCAGAATTCTTCATCGGCAACATGCTGCCGACCTGCATCAGCGACGACATCGAGGCGGCCAAGGCGGTGAATCGCCGCTCGCTGACCAACTACGCGTTCCTGCCGAACTATCGCAACTATTGGAAGGAAGCCGGCTACGTCGAGGAGATGACGGCGATCGAGCAAGCGATCGCCGAGGGCCGGCGGGATGACGTGACGAAATACTTCAGCGACAAGTGGCTGGCGGACAACACGCTGTTCGGTTCGGCGAGCCGTGTGCGGGAAGGTGTCGAAGCCTGGCAGGCTGCCGGCGTGCGCACGCCGGTGATCGTGCCGTCATCGGCGACGGGCAATCAGCTCAAGGCGCTGGAGGAAATCTTCGCCACGTTTGTCTGAGATGCCGGATGCGCTGCGCTGCGCCGCCCTGCAATCGGACGTATCTGGCAGAACGGCAAGCGCAGAGTGGAAAAGCGCAGCGCATCCCGCCTGCGGCGATGTCACCCGGCGCACCCGGCCATGACGTTGCGCAGGTCGGGCAACGCATCGAGATGTGCGGCCCGCGCGATCAGCGCGCGCGACCGTTCCGCGCCCAGCACCGGCTCGACCAGCGCCGCGGCCTTTTCGTCCAGCCGCTGCTGCTGCGCCGTCACGTCGGTCATCGGCAACCCCGAATCGTGCTGTGCGGTTACCCGCGTGCCATCCGTCAACAGCAATTCCATTTCGGCCAGCGTGCCCGGCATGTCGTTGCGAAAATCGAACTCGACCTTGTCACGCAACGCGAGCAGCGCCGGATCCGCGGCGACCGTCTCGGAATAGGTGGACAAGCGCCCGGTATCGACGCCGGCGAGCCCCATCGCCGTGGTCAGACGCAGCGAGAACTTCGCCTCCAACCCGGTGCGCGGGGCGGGAATGTTGCAGATCCGGTCGCAGGCCGCATCCAGCCGCAGCCGGATGCGCTCCACCCGTTCCGGCGTCACGCCGTATTGCTCGCGCAGCTTGCGAGCAGCCTCGATCGGTGCGTGCGTCATGTAGCAGGCCGCATGGTACTTGAAGAGGTTGTTGCGGATGTACCAACCGCCGGGCGGGGTTGCCATCGCGCGCTCCGGGTTGAAGTCCGGGCTGTGCGTCCGGGCAAAGCCCTGCGCGCATTCCAGCACATCGGCGCGACTGGTGAAGCCGCGCGCCGCCAGCTTCGCCGCCAGCAGCCCGTTATACGCCGCCTTGCCGGCGTGCAGCGGCTTGCACATCGTGCCGAACATCGATTTCAGCCCGGCCGCCTGGGTGCCGGCAATGCCCAGCGCCAGCGCGAATTGTTCCCCGTCCAGGCCAAGCAGGTGCGCGCAGGCGGCGGCCGCGCCGAAACTGCCGACGGTGGCCGTGGCATGGAAGCCCAGCACGTCGTAATGGCCCGGCGCGATCGTGCGGCCGATGCGGCACTGCAATTCGTAGCCGGCGACGAAGGCGGTCAGCACATCCGCACCGCTGCTGCCGCGCGCCTCGGCCAACGCGAGCAATCCGGGCAGGATGGCAACCGACGGATGGCCGGGCATCGCCAGGTTCACATCATCGAAATCCAGCGCATGCGCCGCGGCGCCATTGACCAAAGCGGCCGATAGCGCGGGCAACTTTGCCGCATGACCCACGACCGTTGCGGCCGGCGCCCCGCCCTGCTCTTGCAGCTCTGCCAGCAGGATTTCGGTGAGTTGGTCGGTCGCGCCGGCGACGGCGCAGGCGAGGTAGTCCAGCACGCATTGCCGCGCCCAGGCGCGCACGTCGTCGGGGATGTCGGCATAGGTCAGCGCTGACGCCTGGGTGGCGAGCGTGCGAGTCAGGTTCTGGGGAGCGATGTGGGTCATGGGTGTAGTCTATACATCTCCCGCCGCCGGCGGGAGAGGGGGCGGAGCGAAGCGGCTGAGGGAGCGGAGCGAAGCGACGCGGGCGAGGGGCGTGACGCAGGAGCCGTTCGTGCGTTACGCCCCTCACCCTCGGTGCT
>JBEKNT010000012.1:0-39539 GCA_049522565.1 Acetobacteraceae bacterium | reverse complement strand
AACGGATGGATTGCAAAGGCCCTGCCTTTGCTGGGGGGTCCAGGGGGGCAAAGCCCCCTGGCGGGTCTCAGGGCAGAGCCCTGGCCTTGCTTCGGTTCACCCGATGCCGCGTCAGGCCGCCACCGACACCGGCGCGGCGTCCACCTCGCGCCAAGCGGAGGCGTCGGCGAACAGCGCGCGCAGCAGGCGGTTGTTCAGGCCGTGGCCCGAGCGGTGGGCGATGAAGCGCCCGGACAGCGGGGCTCCAGCCAGTGCCAGGTCGCCAACCGCATCGAGCAATTTATGGCGGGCGAACTCGTCGCTCATGCGCAGGCCGCCCGGGTTCAGGATGCGTGCCTGGTCCACCACCACGGCGTTGTCCAGACTGCCGCCCTGCGCCAGACCGGCAGCGCGCAACTGCGCGACCTCCTCGGCCAGGGTGAAGGTGCGGGCACGGGCGAGTTCGCGGCGGAAGTTTTCCGGGGTGAGGCGCAGCGACATGGCCTGGCGGCCGATCGCGGCGGCGGCGAAGTCGATCGACAGGGCCATGTCCAGGCCGGGCTGTCCACCGGTGGCGGGACGCAGCTCGGCAAAGGCGTCGCCCTCCGACACACGCACCCGGCGGCGGATTTCGATATGGCTGCGCGTTAGCGGCTGTTCCGTGACCCCGGCGCAGTCGAGCAAGAACACGAAGGGGGCGGCGGAACCGTCCAGGACGGGGACTTCCGGTCCGTCCAACTCGACCAGCACGTTGTCGATGCCGAGCGCGGACAGAGCCGCCAGAAGGTGCTCCACCGTGGAGACCCGGGCCGAGGCCCAGCGCTCATCGCCGAGCACGGTGGCAAGCTGGGTGTCGACCACGCGATCGAATCGGGCCGGGATGTCGCGGCCCAGATCGGTGCGGCGGAACACGATGCCGTGGCCGGGCTCCGCAGGGCGCAGGTTCAGGCTGACGCGCTTGCCGGAGTGCAGACCGATGCCGACACAACCGATCGGCGCCTTCAGCGTGCGTTGCCAGACAGCGGGGATCGAAAGCTGGATTTGCGGCGTGCCGTCCATCGCGTTGAATTGCTCCACGCAGGTGGCGCATGGCGGGTTCGCCCGCGTCCGGGACCTTAACTACGCCCGTGGCCGGGCAGTTGCGAGTCACTGATTGTTGCCGAGTGTTACCACGTAAACCTATGATTTTGTTGATTTCGCTGCGGTGCAGTACACCTCTTCCAGGAAGCGGGAGAGGCAAGACGCGCCAGCGGCGAGGATGCCGGGCGCAACGCACGGACGCCTGTGCGCCGCGCCGCCTGGATGATGGTGGGCGGCTTGGCGCCGCCACCGACCAGCAGCAGAGCGCCGTTCGGCCGGCCGATCTTGGCTGCGCCTCCGCCGCGGCGCCGGCCAACAGCAGCGCGAGCAGCGGGCCGAGGGCGACAAGGGGCCGCGGGATCATGCGGGGTCGTTGCGCGTGCTCGGCCTGCCCCTGCGCGACGAAATCCGCCGGCGTCATGCGGGCAGGCCAGCGGCCGGGGCCAATCCTGTCAGGCCGGATACGCGGCATGACCGCGCCCTCCGGGGCCGTTGCAGGGAAAAAACCACCCCTTCCCAAAAGTCCTTGACAAGACCGTATTTCGATATATCTTATATTTCGTTATATCGAAACCCACACGGAGCATGCCAATGCCCTTTCAACGTCACCATCGCCACGGTGAACGGCACTTCGCCCGCCGCCCGGCCGAATGGAACGACCTCGGTCTGTCCGGCCGGCACGGCGGACGCCGCGGCCGGCACGACCACCACGGCGGCGACCGCCACGGCCGCCTGTTCGACCATGGCGAGCTGCGCTTCGTCATGCTGCACCTGATCGCGGAGAAGCCGCGCCACGGCTACGACATCATCAAGGCGATCGAGGACCGCGCCGGCGGGGTGTACAGTCCCAGCCCGGGCGTCATCTACCCGACGCTGACGATGCTGGAGGAACTCGGCTACACCGCGCTCACCGAGCACGATGGCAAGAAGCTCTACGCGCTGACCGAGGCCGGCGCGGACTACCTGCGGGAGAACCAGCGGACGGTCGATGACGTGGCTGCACGGCTGGCCGAGGCCGTCGCCGCGCGCGGCGACGGACCCGCGCCGCAAGTCGTCCGGGCGGTAGAGAACCTCAGGCTTGCGCTGCGCCTGCGCATGTCGCGCGGCCCGCTGACCGAGGCGCAGAACCGCGCCGTCGCCGCGGCGCTCGACGCCGCTGCCACCGCGGTGGAGCAGAGCTGAGGGGAACCTCCCGTCGCGGCCAGGCTTGACCCGGCCATCCGCGTGGTGCCGCGGCAGGTGGCCGGACCAAGCGCCGCCACGACGAGTTGGGGCAGCCGGCTACCCTGCCCCCGCCCGATCGATGGCTGGATCAAGCCCGGCCGTCACGTTTGGGGGCGAGGGGCTACCCGGCCCCCGCCGCGTGCCCGGTCCGCGCCGTCACGCGCCCGGGCGCGGCACACTTCCAATTCGCCGCGTCCCCCAGTGCGCCGGTGCCGGAATAGCGTGCCTGCTGCGGATACGGGCAGAGCGGCAGGCTGTGCGGAGTCGGGCTGTCCGGCTTGGTGGTCGCGGCGATCGCCTCCGGCGCCTTGCCATGCTCCACCCAGGCCTCGATCGCCGACAGCGTATCGAACTGGTCCGGCCCGATACCGCCGCTGCAATGCTGCATGCCCGGCACCAGGAACAGCCGCACGCTGGCCGCGGTCTTGTCCGGACCGTGCAGCAGTTCCGTCAGCTCGTGATAGAACATGATCGAGCGAGCAGCCGGGATCGCCGGGTCGCTGGTGCCGTGATAGATGATCAGCTTGCGGCCCTGCTGGACGAACGGCAGCAGCTTCGCCGGGTTCTTGGTTTCGGCCGGCGCGAACACATGCTCCAGCATCGCCACCAGTTTGTCGCCCGCGGTGCCGGTGTGCACATCGACATCGACTGTCGCCATTTTCGCGTCGGGTCCGAGCCCCAGCCAGTAGGTCAGCGCCTGGCGTGCGAACTCCCAGCCGCGCGGCGGGGCTGCCGGGTCGCTGCCCCACGGCAGCTCGCGCTGCGCCAGGTTGGGCGCGGTGTCGCCGGTGGTCCAATAGCTGATGCCGCGCGGGCCGGAGAGGTTGGTGATCGCGTAGCCCGGATACAGCACATGGCCGTGCCGGTCATGCAGATCCGTCGTGTAAGCGTGCAGCACGCTGGCTTGCTCTGGCGTCAGGCAGTCGCCGGCCTCGCCGGCGTGGCAGATCAGGTCCTCGGCGCGGATCGGGCAGCGCGCCGGGTTCTGCACCAGGCCGTCGGTCGCGCCGTCGATCGCGTCGCAGCGCGCGGTGACGCGCTTGTCGATCGCCCCCAGCAGCGATTGCGGGAGGTAGGCCGCGGGCGAGGCCAGCGCCGCCTTCTGCACCAGGAACCGCAACATCGTGGAGTTGTAGTCCAGGTTGGGATCGCCGGCGATGATGCCGTCGTAATCGGTGGGGTAGCGTTCGGCCTCCATCGTCGCCATGCGGCCTCCCGTGGAGCACCCGTCGAAAT
Organism: Acetobacteraceae bacterium; assembly: GCA_049522565.1. Classification (GTDB taxonomy): domain Bacteria; phylum Pseudomonadota; class Alphaproteobacteria; order Acetobacterales; family Acetobacteraceae; genus JASHVB01. The sequence continues at coordinate 36,020 of JBEKNT010000012.1, read as the reverse complement.
AGGCGTGCTGCACCGGTGCGGCATAGAAGGCCTGCGCGAACTGTTTGCCGGCGACGGTGACGTCGTGTTCGGCGCGATAGAAGAAGTCGGTGATCCTGGCCGCGTCGCGCTTGCCGTCAGGGGTGAGGACCCAGTTCGCATCGGTGCCGTTGCCGGTGTGGCCGGTGTCGGTGACGATGACGACATAGCCCTTGCCGAGCGCCGCCGCGCGGTCGGTGGCGTTGACCGCCGGCGTGAGTATGCCGGCATTGCCGCCGACACCCATGGAGAAGAAGCGCTGCTGCCAGGTGTCGGGCAACTGAATGGCGACACGCGCCGAGCCGTCCGGCGCGCCTTCGCCGTGTGTGGCGACGGTGCCCTGCACCGCGCAATGCGCCGGCACGCTGCCGCTGGCTGGCGTCGGCGCCGCCTGGGTCACGCTGACATTGGGCACGTGCAGCGCGTTCAACGCGTCAACGGTGCAGGCCGGCGCTGCGAAAGCGGACGCTGCCGTGCCGGCGAGCAGTAGTGCGGTCAGCGCCGCTGCGGATGTCATGGTGGCGGCGTGCATTGGCCGGTTTCCCCCCGAGTGATGACGTGGATAGCCACGCTGCTGCGCACCCCAGCACCTTTGGGATTGTTCGGCAATAACGGGGGAACATGCAAACGAGGGCAATCTTTGAAACCAGCGCCGTTGTCGCGTCAGCGTTATGCGACCGACATGCTTGCGTGCAGACGCAAGCCAGCTCTCGCCACGGAGAAAGTGCGAGAGCCGCGGAGCGGAAAGCTTCGATGCCCCTTGGCGCGAGGCGCAATTCCATTCTGTCCCGTGGTCCTACGTGGCTCTCGCACTTTCTCGGTGTTAAAACCTTGCGTACTCGCGGACGGCACGGACGTTACGGTTGGAACATTTTCGGCCTGACTGGAAACGCCGTCCGCTACCCTGCCATTGCCAGCGGTGCAGCGGTTTCATCCAGGACGGATCCGCCGCCGCCGGCCGGCGGTCAACGCGCAACGACCGGGAACCCTCGACGAATCCCGTCAGGGTGGACATGCTCCAGATCCCGCGAGCGCCTCACCCAATCCCCCAGAACCGCGCGATTTCGCTCACCGCGGCAACCGGACCTGACACGGCGTACTGCGACGGCCGCCCCTCGCCGGGGCCGATCGCCCAGGCGTGGCCCAACCCGGGCAACGTCCAAAGCTCGACCGCATCGCCCCACGCGCGGTGCTGCGCCGTCGCGCGCGTCGGCTGGTCCGGCAGCCCATGCAGCGCGCACCATTGCACCGCGAGCTTGTGCCCGTTGTCGGGCGCCACGACCTGGTCCGCCTCGCCGTGCCAGACCGACAAGCGCGGCCAAGGCCCGGCATAGCCGGGCGGAGCCAACCGGCGGGCGCGTTCCACCCACTCCGTCGCAAGATAGTCCGGGCTGCCATGCGCCATGCGCGCCAGCGCCTGCACCGCCGAGGTGGCGGCGCCGACCGGCAGCCCGGCGAACACCGCACCGGCCGCGAACAGATCGGGATAGGCAACCAGCAGCGCGGCCGTCATCGCTCCACCAGCGGACAGTCCGGCAACGAACACCCGGTCGCGGTCGGACTTGAAGCGGCTGGCGGCGGCCGACACCATGGCGGCGATCGAGGCGGCCTCGCCGTGGCCGCGCCGGATTTCCGCCGGTTGGAACCACTGAAAACACCGCTGGCGGTGATTCGCCTGCTGCTGCTCCGGCAGCAGCAGCGGCACTCCAAGCCGGTCTGCCAGCGCGGTCCAGCCGGCATCGGCGGCGAAGCTCGCGGCGTCCTGGCCGCAGCCATGCAGCAGGACGATCAGCGGCGCGCCGGGACGCACCGGCACCGCCGGCAGGTAGATGCGCAGACGCAGGCGCCCCGGGTTGGCACCGAATTCCCGCAGGACGACGAAACGGCCGGACTGCGGTTGGGCGGGCGCCGCGACGTCGGGGCCGAACGCGCGCAGCCGCGCCGCAGCGACGCGTGTTGCGATGCCGAGGCCGCGACGCAGCGCTCCCAACCCGTCTGACCAATCCATATCTGAAGGCTCCGTAGCTGACACGGCTCGATATGCTGCGGTGCAGCATCATATCAACCCGCATCGCGCCACGGTGCGCCGCGCCCAGCGACCCCCAGCCTTGTCGGACCGCCCTACCTGTTCACCGGAATGTGCTGATGGAAGAAGTCCGCCACCTTCCCCAGCGTCGCCGCGGTGGTCCGCTCCGCTTGCTCGACGATCAGCAATTCGATGTTGCCGCCGGCCTTGCGGTAGTTGGCGGTGAAGCGCTCCGGCTCGGTGCCGGTGAAGCCGGAGTCGGGATCGTGGTAGTCGTGCACCGGGTCCGGCCGGCCCTGTAGCCACAGCGCGGGCGGAGTCTGCACCTTCTCGCCCTGCTCCAGCATCAGCATCGGGTTGCCGTCGGCCATTGCCGCCTCGGTCTTCCAGTAGAGGTCGTGGCGATCCGGGATGTTGCCGACCCAGGCCGGCGGGTTGGCGCTGTCGCGCGCCCGCAGCGCGTGGCGATAGCGCGACAGCGGGTTGATCACCGGCCACAGCATGGCGACGGCGCGCAGGCTGGCGTCCACCGAAGGCGCCGACGACGGCAGCTTGATCGCGGCGTAACGCGGGTCGTTCGGCCGCATCGCCGCGAGCATCGCGAGATGGCCGCCGCTCGACTGCCCGGCCGCACCGACCAGGTCGGCGCGCGTGTTCAACTCCCCGGCGTTCGCCTTCACCCAGCGGATGCCGTAGTTGATGTCGGCAAGCGAAGTCGGATAGCCGTCGCCGGCATGGCGGAAATCGAGCGCCGCGACAGCGAGGCCGCCGCGCGCCAGGGCCTCGGCGTAGGTCTTGCACTCATTCAGGTCGCCGCTGCACCAGGCGCCGCCGTGCAGCTCGATGATGGCCGGGAACGGCCCCGGGCCTTGCGGGACGAACAGCCGCGCCGTGAAACGGCGGTCGCCGTGACGGAGGTATTCGACATCGCGCGTGGTGAACTCGTAAGTCTTGGCTGGCATGGGATTCTCCTCCTTCTGAGTTTGTTGTGTTGAACGGCGTTAGGGCGATCCTAGCGGTTTTTCAGCGCGGCGTCATGCAGGGCACAAGTTGGGTATGCGGTCGTTCCCCTCCCGTTGTGGGAGTGGCGGAATTGTGCGTGCGGTGTCGTCAGCCGCTGGTCAGCGGTGCCTCGAACCGCACCGCGACGGCGGCGCTGGCGATCACCGCGATGTCGCCTGAGGTGTCGTCGGGAACGTCGAGGCCGCCCTTCACAACTTTCACCGTTGCCTTGCCGTGCGGCAGCGACGCCTGCACCGCGGCGGCATCCACCTTGTCGGGCTGCTGCACGCCGATGGTGACCTCCACCAGCATGGTCTTCGAATCGAGGCCCAGCGACCGGATCAGGCTGAGCGAGCTGTGATGCAGGGCATCCTGCACGGCACGCAGCGCGGCCTTGGTGTAGTCGCCGCCGTGCAGATCGTTGCCGGCGCCCAACTCCAGGATGACACGTTTGGATGGCATGCGCTTGCTCTCCCGTCAGGCGATGTCGAGACGCACGACCGCCGCGGCGTGCGCGAGCAGCGTGCTGCCGGTGCCGGCGTCGTTGGGAATTTCCAGGCCACCGTCCACGACGTTCACCGTGCCTGTGCCGTGCGGCAGGATCGCCAGCACCGCCGCCTTGTCCACTTGCTCGGGATGCGGCACGCCGATGGTGACCTCCACCTGCATGGAGTCCACGTGCTGGCCGAGGGCGTCGGCGACGCTGAGCGAGTTGTGCCACAGCGCATCACGCAATGCGCGCACCGCCGCCTTGGTGGGTTCGGCACCGCGGATGTCGGTCCCCATGCCGATCTCCAGCACCATGCGCTTCAGGGTCATGTCGGGTCACTCCGGCGTGGCTTGCGGGCGGCAATAGCGGACACGCGGCGGGCGGGGAGTCAACCGGGCAAGGCCGCTGGTGGACGGTCCGAGGAAGCCGGGTGACATGCGCGGGGTTCTCCGACTGAGGAACCGTCCGGGAACAATCGAATCGGCCGGTGATTGCGGACCGCCTGTCATTGCGCGACACCACCGGCAGCCGGTCATTGCGAGCGCAGCGAAGCAATGTCCCGCGTTCCGTGCGCCGGCTCGTCACGCGGGAGATTGCTTCGCTGTGCTCGCAATGACCGGCGCCACGGCTCGCAATGACAGGCTGCACGCTATCTGACGCGGTTATTCCTGGGCGTCGCCTAAATATCGCGACCTGTGCCACTTGCGGTCACGGACGGGAGATCGACATGCCCGGCAAACCGTCGCAAGCCTTCAATGTCCGCCGGGCCGCGATTCGCGCGTGTCGTCAAGTCACACCAAGCGCGGAATCCCAGAGTATTTGGTTCGATCGCCCGCGGCGATGACGCCGAGGGCAGCGATCTCGATCTGCTGGTCGATACGACCGAAAGCACCCGCCTGTTCGACATCGCTGCGATCGAGCTCGATCTGGAACGCCTTTTAGGTACACCGGTTCATGTCACGACCGCCCCGACCGGGCCTCCGCCGTCATGCCGACGAAGGTCGGCATCTACGACTTTACCGCGCACAGCGAGGAAAATCGTGGATGCCGACGTCGGCATGACGATGTCGGGGTAGCCGGTGGGTCATTCTTTTCGCCGGTTGGCATGAGAGTGTTGCCGGGTCAGCAGCAAGACCCGTAGGGCGGGTGAGCCGCAGGCGTAACCCGCAGCTCCCGGACGGATATGGCGGATGACGCTGCGCTCATGCGCCCTACATCCCCGTCCTACCATCACAACACGCCAACGTTCCAACCCCGCACCGCCCGGCTATAAGCCCGCCCATGACCCCCGCCATTGCCTCCGCGATTCTCCCGCTGCTGCGCCGCATGGACCCGGAACGGGCGCACGACCTTGCGCTGTGCGCGCTGCGCCGCGGGCTGATCGGGCGCGCCGCGACGGCGGACGATCCGGCGCTGGCGATCGAGGTGCTCGGCCGGCGGTTCGGCAATCCGATCGGTCTGGCCGCGGGCTTCGACAAGAACGCGGTCGCCGCCGCCGCGCTGATGCGGCTGGGGTTCGGCTTCGTGGAGACCGGCACCGTCACGCCCCGGCCGCAGCCCGGCAATCCGCGACCGCGGCTGTTTCGTCTGGAGCAAGACGCCGCAGCCATCAACCGCATGGGGTTCAACAACGCCGGGATCGCGGTCCACGTGCGCAATCTTGCGGCGCTGGGCAATCGGCCGGTGCCGCTCGGTGCCAATGTGGGCATCAACAAGGAAGGCGCCGACCCGCAGCGCGACTATCCCGCACTGATCGCCGCCGTCGCGCCGCATGTGGACTACGCGGTGATCAACGTGTCGTCGCCCAACACCCCCGGCCTGCGCGACCTGCAAGGCGAGGCGCAGCTTCGCGCCATCCTGCGCGCCGTCGCCGGCGTGCCGCAACGTCCGCCGGTGCTGGTGAAGATCGCCCCCGACCTGGCCGATGACGGCCTGGCGACGATCGTGGAGACCTGCGTCGCCGAGGGCGCCCAAGGCCTGATCGTCTCCAACACCACCGTGACGCGGCCGCCCGGCCTGCGCTCGCCGCACGCGCGGGAGGCCGGCGGGTTGTCGGGAGCGCCGCTGTTCGCCCTGTCCACCCGCGTGCTGGCACGCGCCTTCCTGCTGGCGCGCGGGCGGCTGACGCTGATCGGCGTCGGCGGCGTGGCCAGCGGGGATGATGCGCTGACCAAGATCCGCGCCGGCGCCTCGCTGGTGCAGCTCTACACCGCCTTCGCCGCCGCCGGTCCGGCATTGCTGCCGCGGATCAGGCGCGACCTCGCCGCCGCCTTGCACGCCGCCGGATTCGCCCGCATGCAGGAGGCGATCGGCATCGACGCCGCCCAACTCGCAGGATCCGTTTGAATGCAGCATCTCTCCGGTTTCGCTCCGCTGGCCGACCGCTATGACGGGTTCGTGCTCGACCTGTGGGGAGTGATCCATGACGGCGTGAACGCCTTCCCGCATGCGGTGGACTGCCTGCGCCGGCTGCGCGACGCGGGCAAACGCACACTGCTGCTGTCCAACGTGCCGCGGCCGAATGCGGCGGTGCAGACCATGATGCGCGGGTTTGGCATCGAGGACGCGCTTTACACCGACATCCTCACGTCAGGCGAGGCAGTGCGCCGCGCCTTGCAGTCGCCGCCGGATCTGTGGTGGGCGGAGCTTGGCCAGCGCGTGTTCCATCTCGGGCCGGCGCGCGACCTGCCGGTGCTGGAGGGATTGCCGCTCACGCGCGTGGCCGCGCCGGACGCAGCGGATTTCGTGCTGAATACCGGGCCGGACGACCACCGCAATCCCACCGACATGAACGAGTTCGAGCCGGTGCTGCAAGACTGCGCGCGGCACCGGTTGCCGATGATCTGCGGCAACCCCGACCTGGAGGTGATCCGCGGCGGCGTGCGGGTGCTGTGCGCCGGGTCGCTGGCGGTGCGCTACCAGGAACTGGGCGGCGACGTGCGGTCATTGGGAAAACCCGATCCGGCGATCTACCAGCCGGTGCTGGAGCAGCTTGGGCTGCCGCCGGCGCGGGTGCTGGCGGTTGGCGACGCGCTGCGCACCGACATTGCCGGGGCCGCGGCAGTGGATTTGGCGGCGTGCTGGGTGCTGGACGGCATCCATGGGGCCACGTTGCGCCAAGCGGACGGTGGGTTCGACACGGCGGCGGCGGAGGCCGAGGCGGCGGAGGCGGGATTGGACCCGGTTGCCACGATCCCACGATTCGCGTGGTGACTGCGTGCCCCCGAACCATCACGGCTGACGGTGCCAGCGGTTCTTGCGGCGGATGAGGCGGCCCTCGCGGCAGGGTGGATTACAGGTCTTCCGGGCGAGGGGCGTTGCGTGGTTGTACCATCCGGTGGCCGCAACCGGCGTCCTGTCATGCGTCGAATGATGTCACACTGAAACCGCGCGATGGTGGCGATCGTCCGCAACCGGCAGCGTCTCAGGCGGGGCAGCGGCATGGGTTGGCGTGGTGCATTCAGGGTTGGTCGCCGGTCCAGGCCATTGCGCGTCTGGCTGTTGCTGCCGGTGCTGGCGACGCTGACGATGGCGGCCGACCTGCCGCCGGATGACCCGGGTTTCTGTCCGCCGAACAAGGCGTGTCACGGCTGCGGTTGCGCGGGGGGACCGGGGTATCGTGGTCCCAATGGACATTGCGTCGGCTACCGCGACCTGGAGCGGATCTGCGGAACACCGCCGACCGCCCGTTGCACGTTCGAAAATGCCCCGGGGACCGGTGCGCACGAAGCCTGCGCGCTACGTCCGCGCGGGCAGCAGGAGCGGCGTCCCTCGGCCGATCCAGGTGGTTCGCCGGCGCCGCCCGCGCTGGTGCCGGCAAAACGGGATGGAGCGGATTGACCGGTCGGATGTCCGCCCGAAGGTGGGGCCGACGTTCACCGGAGGCTTGGCTGGCGCGCCGCCGTTCGATGGGCCTGGCCGCGCGGCGGCGTTCGCAGGAGGCCTGGCCGCGAAATTTCCAGGCGGCGGTGGCGGGGAGCTTGCGGCCGATGGTCGTGCGGCACGAGGCAGGCGCGGGGCGGTCCGCCGGTCCCGGTTGCGATGATGGGCTTGACAGTCATGTACTATAACTGCATAATGTTAGACATGGACACACAGCAGCCGCAGCAATCCGATCCCGCCGTGCAGGCCCGCTATGATCACCTCGTGCAAAGCCTGCGCGCCGCCTTGCCCCCGCCGATGGGCAGAACGCCGGAGGACATCGCCCGTCGCAACGCTGCCGCCATCGACCTGGCCGTGTCCCTGGCGCCGGCCGATGCTGCCGAGGTTGCGCTGACGATCAAGTATGTCGTCGCCGGTGCGCATGCGGACCATTGCCTGTGGCTGGCGCTGCGGCATCCGCCCACAAGCGGGATGGGCCTGCGACTGAGGACACAGTACGCCGGTTTCATACGGGAGGGCCAGCGCAACCGGTCGCTGCTGCTGACCATGCAGGAGGAACGCCAGCGGCGCGCGGCGACCACCGGGGCGGCTCAGCGAACCCCCCCGTCGCACAGCGGGGGCCAGGATGCCGACAGCCTCGCGAGCCCCGGTGATGCCGTCGCGGCATTGCCGGCCCAGCCGCCGGCGCCCCCCGGGGAGACGAAACCGGCCCCCGCGCGTCGCCCGCGGCCTGCTCTCCGCCTCATCCAAGGTGGGCTGGCGAGTTGAGCGACAGAGAAGCCACCCTCCGCTCGACGCAACGAGGCCCGGTGGATGCCATCCGGCACCCGGCACGCGGCCAAATCCACCTCTGTTGCGTCGCGCCGGAGGTTACGGTGTCACGACGTCCAGTGCGCCTTGACCCAGAGCCAACCGGACGGGGTTGGTTGCCAGTAGCCGGTCTGGAACAACGCTCCATGGCCGGCGGCGGGCACGTATTCGCCTGGCTGCCAGACATAGCCGCTGCCGTTCCAGTCCCAGTGGCCGGGCTGCCAGAGCAGGGTGTCGGGGCTCACCGGCGGCTTCGGGATGGTCTCCGGCACGGACGGCGGGACTGGGGGGAACGGGTTGGCGACGGTCATCGTGGTCGTCGTGGGGGAAGCGCAGCCGGCAAGCAGGCTGGCGCCCAGCAGCGCGACGGCAAGGATTCGTTTGGTCATCTGATCTCTGGCCTATGCTCCCTGATCTCTGGCCTATGCTCGCCCCGATCGGGCGGCCTTCACATGGCCATCCGAGCCGGCGCTGTCCATGCACGGATGGTGGATCAGGGCGGCACCAGAACGGTGGCGGCGGCCTGGGCGGCGATGCCCTCGCCGCGCCCGGTGAAGCCGAGTTTTTCCGTCGTGGTGGCCTTCACCGAAACGCGGCCAGGATCGACGCCCAGCAGCGCCGCCAGGCGGGCGCGCATGGCCTCCGCGTGCGGCGCGATTTTCGGGCGTTCGCAGATCAGGGTGACGTCGGCATTGGCCAGGATACCGCCGCGCGCGGCGATGCGGGCGGCGGCATGGGTCAGGAAGCGGGCGCTGTCGGCGTCCTTCCAGGTCGCCTCACTGGGGGGGAAGTGGCGGCCGATATCGCCCTCGGCCAGCGCGCCGTAGATCGCGTCGCACAGCGCATGGATGCCAACATCGGCGTCGGAGTGGCCGGCGAGCCCCTTGTCGTGCGGCACCGCGACGCCGCACAGCATCAACGGCCGGCCGGCCTCCAGCACGTGCACGTCGAAGCCGGTGCCGACGCGCGGGATCAGGGGGGCGGTCATGGCACGCTCCAGCCGGGCGAGGTCCTCGGGATATGTCAGTTTGATGTTGTCGTCCGCGCCGGGGACGATGGCGACCGCTTCGCCGGCGGCTTCCAGCAGCGAGGCGTCGTCGGTGGCGCCCTGGATGTCGGCGCGGTGCGCCGCCAGCAGGACGCCGAACCGGAAGGCCTGCGGCGTCTGGGCGCGGAACAGGCCCTCGCGTGGTAGCGTCGCGACGATGACGCCCTTGTGGCCGCGCTTCAGCGTGTCGGCGACGGGGACCGCCGGGATGGCGCCCGGGCTCTGCTCCAGCGCGAGGAGCAGGGCGGGGATGGTGCCGGGCGGGATGAGCGGGCGGGCGGCGTCGTGCACCAGCACGATGTCCGGCGCGTGCGGGACCAGCGCCTCGAGCCCGGCGCGCACGCTGTCCTGCCTGGTGGCACCGCCGGCGACGGTCGGCAGGTGCTCGATCCCCGCGAGGGCGGCCTCGATCGGCGCGGCGTCGCCGACCGGTTGCAGGTGCGACACGGACGTCGCCAGCACCTCGGCGGCATGGCGGATCACCGGCTTGCCGGCGAGGACCAGGAACTGCTTCGGCGTGTCGGCGCCGAATCGGCTGCCCGAGCCGGCGGCGACCAGGATGGCGGCGATGCGCATGGGCGCACATTGCCGGGCCGCACGGCGGCGTCAATCGGGCCAAGCCAACTCCGGCTCGCGGTGAATGCCCGCAATGGGTCGAAACCGGCTGTAGCCGACGCTGCCACGCTGCCGGCGCTCTGGGGCGAGACCCGGCATTCAGACCGACCACCAGGTGCGGCAGCGGCAGGCTCGGCGACAACCGCCGGAAGGCCGCAGTCCGCTGGAGCACCCAGCGGCCGCAGCGACCCTGACGCAACCAACGCGGCGATCGCCCGCCAGACCATATCCCCGATTGCGCCCCCCGCCCTGTGTCTGTAACCTGCCCAAATGATGGGCAACTGTAGTTCCGCCACCACACCTCCTGCCTTGTGCGCCATCGATCTGGGCAATGGCGTGCGCATCGACACCCCGGTGTTGCTCGCCCCGATGTCCGGCGTCACCGACCTGCCGTTCCGCCGCACCGCCAAGGAACTCGGCGCCGGCATGGTCGTCTCGGAGATGATCGCCTCCTGGGCGATGATCCGGGAGAACCGCAAGACGCTCGACATGGCCGAGGTCGATGGCTGCGGCGGCGTCTCCGCCCTGCAACTCGCCGGCTGCGACCCGGACGCCATGGCCGACGCGGCCCGCCTGGCGGTGGACAAGGGCGCCGACCTCATCGACATCAATTTCGGCTGCCCGGTGAAGAAGGTAGCGGTCGGCCAGTCCGCCGGCTCCGCCCTGATGCGCGACGAGGCCGCCGCCGCCGCCATCCTGCAAGCCACCGTCAACGCCGTCCCGGTCCCGGTGACGCTGAAGATGCGCATGGGCTGGGACCACGCCAGTCTTAACGCCCCACGCCTCGCCCGCATTGCCCAGGACGTGGGCATCCGCATGGTCACGGTGCATGGCCGCACCCGGCAGCAGTTCTACAACGGTACCGCCGATTGGGACTTCATCGCCCAGGTCAAGGCCGCCGTCCGCATCCCCGTCATCGCCAACGGCGACATCCTGACCGAGGACGACGCCGCCGACGCCCTGCGGTGCTCTGGCGCCGACGGCGTGATGATCGGCCGCGGCTGCTACGGCCGGCCCTGGTTGCTCGCCCAGGTCGCGCATTTCCTGCGCACCGGGACACGCCTGGCGGAACCGCCCCTTGGGCGCCAAAAGGCCATCCTGCTGCGGCACTACCACGCAATGCTCAGCCGCTTCGGCGACGACGCCGGCGTGCGGCTGGCCCGCAAGCACGTGTCCTGGTACTCGCGCGGCCTGCCCAACTCGGCCGAGTTCCGCGCCGCGGTGACCCGGGTGCCGGACGCCGCCAGCGTGCTGCGGCTGATCGACGGCTTCTACGACCCGCTGATCGCCCGTGGCGTCGCCCGCCGGCTGCTCACCCGCGACGACACCGTCACCGCCGAGGCGGCATGAGCTCGGTCGTCGCCCGCGCCGCGCGCCTGCTGCCCGGCCGCCAGCGAACCGCCGATAGCGGTGCGATCCTCAGCGCCCTCCCCGTCCCGGTCATCCTGCTCGATCCGGAGAACCGCTTCCGCCATGTCAATCTCGCCGCGGAGCAGTTCCTCGGCATCTCGGTGGCATCGCTGGCACAGCTCCGGTTGAGCGACATCGTGCCGCCGGACAGCCCGCTGTTCCTGCTGATCGCGCAAGTGCGGCAGACCGAGGCGACGATCTCCGACCACGACATGACGCTGGAAAGCCCGCGGCTGCACAAGCAAGGCATCACCGTGCAGGGCTCGCCGCTGCCGGAGGAACCGGGCGCGGTGCTGCTGGTGATGCAGGACGCCTCGGCCGCCCGCGCCCTGGACCGCCAACTGGCGTTCCGCGGCGCGGCGCGCAGCGTGTCCGGCATGGCGGCGATCCTGGCGCATGAGGTGAAGAACCCGCTATCGGGCATTCGCGGCGCAGCGCAGTTGCTGGAAGCGTCGGTGGGGCCCGCCGATCGCGAACTGGCCGAACTGATCCGCGACGAGGCGGACCGTATCCGCGCGCTGGTGGACCGCATGGAGGTGTTCGGCGAAAAGCCGATCCAGCGCAGCGCCGTCAACATCCATCGTGTGCTGGAGCATGTGCGCAAGCTTGCGCAGTCCGGCTTCGCCGCACATGTGCACTTCCAGGAGACCTATGATCCGTCGCTGCCGCCGGTCTGGGGCAACCGAGACCAGCTTGTGCAGGTCGTGTTGAACCTGGTGAAGAATGCCGCCGAGGCAGTCACCCATGAGGGCAATATGCATCCGGAGATCGTGTTGACCACCGGATTCCAGCACGGCATGCGCATCGCCGTCCCGGGCTCCACCGCGCGAGTCGATCTGCCGCTGTGTGTTGTGGTACGCGACAATGGCCCGGGCATTCCGGACGACATCCGACCGCATCTGTTCGAGCCGTTCGTGACCACGCGTTCCACCGGCAGCGGGCTGGGACTGGCGCTGGTTGCCAAGATCGTCGGGGACCATGGTGGCTTGATCGAAGTCGATTCGCGCCCGGGCCGTACGGAATTCCGCCTGCACCTGCCGGTGGTCACCGACGAGGAGGGGGACACATGATTTCCTCTCCCGCACTTGCGGGGTCGAGCCGCGAAGCGGATCGACGGAGGATGAGGGTGCTACGTGCCGCACGCACCACCCTCACCTTAACCCTCTCCCATTTCATGGGAGAGGGAATCCTATGACCCTGCCCACCGTCCTGGTGGCGGACGACGATCGCTCGATCCGCACCGTGCTGACCCAGGCGCTGGGTCGCTCCGGCTACCAGGTGCGCTCCACGGGCAACGCGGCCACGCTGTGGCGCTGGGTGGAGGAGGGCGAGGGCGACCTCGTCATCACCGATGTGGTGATGCCGGATGAGAACGGCCTCGACCTGATCCCGCGCATCAAGCGCATCCGCCCCGACCTGCGCGTCGTGGTCATGAGCGCGCAATCGACGCTGATGACCGCGGTGAAGGCAGCGCAGCGCGGCGCCTTCGAATATCTGCCCAAGCCGTTCGACCTGCAGGAACTGCTGGCGGTGGTCAGCCGCGCTCTGGCGGCCCCCGCGCCGCGTACGCCGAGCCCGACCGAGCCGCGCGACGCCGACGACCAGATGCCGCTGATCGGCCGCAGCCCGGCGATGCAGGAGGTCTATCGCACCATCGCCCGGCTCAGCACCGCCGACCTCACGGTGATGATCAACGGCGAGTCCGGCACCGGCAAGGAACTGGTGGCGCGCGCGCTGCATGACTACGGCAAGCGCCGCTCGGGACCGTTCGTCGCGATCAACATGGCGGCGATCCCACGCGAGCTGATCGAAAGCGAGCTGTTCGGCCACGAGCGCGGTGCCTTCACCGGCGCCACCAATCGCAGCCAGGGCCGCTTCGAGCAAGCCAACGGCGGTACGCTGTTCCTGGATGAGATCGGCGACATGCCGCCCGAGGCGCAGACGCGTCTGCTGCGGGTGTTGCAGGAGGGCGAGTTCACCTCGGTCGGCGGCCGGCAGCCGATCAAGGCGAATGTGCGCATCATCGCGGCCACCCATCGCGACCTGCGCAACTCGATCCGCCAGGGCGTTTTCCGCGAGGACCTGTTCTACCGGCTCAACGTCGTGCCGATCCGGCTGCCGGCGTTGCGCGAGCGGACCGAAGATATCCCGCTGCTGGCGCGGCACTTCCTGGAGCGGGCGCGCGACGACGGGCTGCCGGTGAAATCGCTCGACATGGCGGCGGTGGAGAAGCTGAAGCAGCACACCTGGCCCGGCAATGTGCGCGAACTGGAGAACCTGATGCGCCGGCTGGCGGCGCTGTGTCCGACGGAAGTCATCGGCGCCGATTCGATCGCCACGGAACTGGCGGATGCCACGCCGCCCCCAGCGCAGGCCGCCGCGCCGAGCACCACCCCGGACACCCTGGCCAAGGCCGTGGAGCGCCACATCCGCGAATTCCTTGCTGCTCACGATGACGGCATGGGCGCCTCCGACATCTATGATCGGGTGATCGCGGAGGTAGAAAGGCCGCTGATCCGCCTGACCCTGGCCGCGACGCGCGGCAATCAGATCAAGGCTGCCTCCATGCTCGGGCTGAACCGCAACACGCTGCGCAAGAAGATCCGCGATCTGGAGATCCCGGTCGTGCGAGGCCTGGTATGAAACCTCTGCCGCGCAGTGGGAGAGGTCGGCGCGCAGCGCCGGGTGAGGGTGCCGCGGCGCCCCATGGCCAACCTTTGTTGCGGTTCGCAGGAAGTTCGGCGGGGCCCGCGGCACCCTCACCCGCCGCGCAAGCGCGCGGCGACCTCTCCCGCCCAGCGGGAGAGGTTTGGTGAACGTGACCCCGTCGCCTGAGTCTTTGCGTCCGGCACCGCTGCCCGAACCGGTGCCGACGCAGAAACGTTCCTGGCCCGGATTGCTGGCCGACATGCTGTTGGGCAAGGCGACGACGCTGGTGCTCACCGGCCTCGCATTGGCAGTCGGTCTCTCGACTTTCCTGATCCTGGCGCGCGGCGCCACGCCGCTCGGCGTGCAACCCGGCACCCGCGTCGGGCTGGTGCTCGCCAATCTCTGCGTATTGCTCTTGCTCGGCGCGGCGCTGGCGGGACGACTCACCCGCGTCTGGGCCGAGCGCCGCCGCGGCTCCGCCGGCTCGCGGCTGCACGTGCGGCTGGTCATGCTGTTCTCCGGCGTGGCCGTCGCGCCCACCATCCTGGTCGCCTGCTTCGCCGTCGCCTTCTTCCAGTTCGGCATCCAGACCTGGTTCAACGACCCGGTGCGCGAGGCGTTGCAGAAATCGTTGCAGGTCTCGCGCGGCTATCTCGAGGAGCATCGCGACAACATCCGCGCCGTTGCGCTGGAGATGGCCAACGACCTCAATCGTGCCGGCATGCTGCTGGCCAGCGCGCCGGGAGCGTTCGGCGACGTGCTCGCCACGCAGACCGCATTGCGCGGCCTGACCGAGGCGGTGATCTACGACCCGCTCACCAACCAGGTGCTGGCGTCGGCCGGGTTGTTCGCTGGCATGGGGATTGCGCCGCCGGCCCAGGCGGACACCGACCAGGCGCTGAAAGGCGACGTCGTCGTGCTGAATGCCGGCGACGGTACGCGGGTGCGCGCGGTGGTGCGGCTGGATTCCACGCCGCCGTTGATGCTGATGATCGGCCGTCCGGTCGATCCGCAGATTCTTGGCTACATGCAGGAGACCGAGGCCGCCTTCGCCGAATACCATCGGCTGGACGAGAACCGTTCGTGGCTGCAGATCGCCTTTGCCTGGATCTTCGCCATCGTTGCGCTGCTGGTGTTGCTGGCCGCCGCCTTGATCGGCCTGGTCATCGCCAACCAGATCGCCCGGCCGATCGGCTCGCTGATCAACGCCGCGGAACGCGTGCGCGGCGGCGATCTGTCAACGCGCGTCGCCGAGATCGCCACCGGCGACGAACTCGCCGGCCTGTCGCGCGCGTTCAACCGCATGACCGGCCAGCTTGCCGCACAGCGCACCGAGTTGATGGACGCCTACAGCCAGATCGACGAGCGCCGCCGCTTCACCGAAACCGTGCTGTCCGGCGTCTCCGCCGGGGTGATCGGCCTGGATGCCGCGGGCCGCATCGAACTGCCCAACCGCGCCGCGGATGAGTTGCTGGAGCGCGATCTGCTGGCGGAACTCGGTCGTCCGTTGGCCGAGGTGGTGCCGGAATTCGCCCCGCTGACACGCGATGCCGCCGCCACGCCGGAGCGCGCGCATACCGCCGAGGTGCAGATCGGCCCGCCGAATCATCGCCGCATCCTGCTGGCGCGGATCGGTGCGGATCTTTCGGGCGGGCGCACCGACGGCTTCGTGCTGACCTTCGACGACATCACCGCGTTGCAGTCGGCGCAGCGCAAGGCCGCCTGGGCCGACGTGGCGCGCCGCATCGCGCACGAAATCAAGAACCCGCTGACGCCGATCCAGCTCGCGGCCGAGCGTTTGAAGCGCCGCTTCGCCAAGGAGGTCCAATCCGATCCCGACACGTTCCGCCAATGCGCCGACACCATCATCCGCCATGTCGGGGATATCGGCCGCATGGTCGATGAGTTCTCCGCCTTCGCCCGCATGCCGCAGCCGGTGATCAAGCCGGAGGATATGGGGCAGATCGCACGCGAGGCCCTGGTGTTGCAGAAGACCGCCCGGCCGCAGATCACCTGGCGCACCGAACTGCCCGACCGTGGTCCGGTGGTGCCGTGCGACCGCCGGCTGATGCGGCAGGCCCTGACCAACCTGTTGCAGAACGCCGCCGATGCCGTGGCGATGCGCGACGGCGCCGGCACTATCGAGCTTGCCGTGCGCCAAAATGGCAATGAAGTACGCGTGAGCGTGTCCGACGACGGCGTCGGGCTGCCGGCCGATCGCGTCCGCCTCACCGAACCTTATGTCACGCACAAGCCGAAAGGCACCGGGCTTGGTCTGGCGATCGTAAAAAAGATCATGGAGGACCATGGTGGCAGCCTCGTGTTGGAAGATCGTCCCGACGGCCCTTCCGCGACTCCGGGCGCGGTTGCCACTCTGGTCATTCCATTGCCTTCCCCGGGTCCCCGGGTGAGGCCCGCGGATGGTTCGGGACACGCCCCGGATCCCCGGGTCACGGCCGCGGACGGTTGGGGCCAGGCCCCGGACTCCCGGGTCAAGCCCGGCGACGGTCCGGGGCAGTCTGTTTGCTGAGAGTGGTGCCGGATGGCGCATGATATTCTAATTGTCGATGACGAACCCGACATCAGGCTGCTGATCGACGGCATCCTGTGCGACGAGGGTTACGAAACGCGTGGCGCCGCCGATTCGGATGGCGCCATCGCGGCGTTCCGCATGCGTCGGCCGTCGCTGGTGATCCTCGACGTGTGGCTGCAGGGGTCACGGCTCGATGGGCTGGGCCTGCTGGAACTGTTCCAAAGCGAAGAGCCGCAAGTGCCGGTGGTGATGATCTCCGGTCATGGCACGATCGAAATGGCGGTGAGCGCGATCCAGCAAGGCGCTTACGACTTCATGGAAAAGCCGTTCCAGTCCGATCGCCTGCTGCTGTCGGTGCGGCGTGCACTGGAGGCCGCGGCGCTGGCGCGCGAGAACGCCGAACTGCGGCTGCGCGTCGGGCCGGAGAATCGCCTGACCGGCGAGAGCGCGGCGATTTCTCTGGTGCGCGCCGGGGTGGAGAAGGTGGCGCCGACCGGCTCGCGGGTGCTCATCTACGGCCCGGCCGGCAGCGGCAAGGAGGTGGTGGCCCGCATGGTCCATGCGCGCTCGCGCCGGGCCGACGGGCCATTCGTCGCGTTGAACTGTGCGACGCTGAACCCGGCCCGGTTCGAGGAGGAGTTGTTCGGCCTGGAGGCCGGAATGGATCCGGTGGCACATCCGCGCCGCGCCGGCGTGCTGGAACGCGCGCATGGCGGCACGCTGCTGTTGGACGAGATCTCCGACATGCCGCTGGAAACCCAGGGCAAGATCGTGCGCGCCTTGCAGGATTCGACGTTCGAGCGGCTGGGCGGCTCGGCGCGTATCAAGGTGGACGTGCGCGTCCTGTCCGCCACCAACAAGGACCTGCACGCCGAGATCGCCGCCGGGCGGTTTCGCGAAGACCTGTATTACCGGCTGGCCGTGGTGCCGTTGAAGGTGCCGGCATTGAAGGAACGGCGCGAGGACGTGCCGCTGCTGGCCGAACTGTTCCTGGCACGGTCAGCCGAAAGCTCCGGCATGCCGGCGCGCGAACTATCGGCGGATGCCATCGCGGCACTGCAAGCGTACGATTGGCCCGGCAACGTGCGGCAGTTGCGCAACCTGATGGACTGGCTGCTGATCATGGCGCCGGGCGGTCCCGCCGATCCGATCCGCGCCGACATGCTGCCGCCGGAGATCGGCTCCGGTGCGCCGGCATTGCTCACCATCGATCCGACGGCGGACATCATGGGCCTGCCGCTGCGCGAGGCGCGCGATCTGTTCGAGACGCAGTACCTGCAAGCGCAACTGATGCGGTTCGGCGGCAATATCTCGCGCACCGCGCAGTTCGTCGGCATGGAGCGCAGCGCACTGCACCGCAAGCTGAAGCAGTTGGGCGTCAATTCGGACGAGAAGGTCGGCGGGTAGGGCCGTCGTAACCAAGCTCCTGTCATTGCGTGGAGCGAAGCGACGCAGCAATCCCCCGCATGATGAGCAATCCCCAGGCGGGGGATTGCTGCGTCGCTTCGCTCCTCGCAATGACAGAGGGGTGGTGCGAGCCGCCCGGCAATCTCATTTCCGGCCGGCAGGTGTTATTATTACGCCTGCGAATACCCCGAGCCCGGGCTGTCCACCCCACGCCCGGCCGCTGCGGTGATCCAGCCGAATTCCTTGAGGATCTGCTGGCTGTAGGTGACGCGCCCGTTCACCTTCGCCGCCCCCTCGCTGGCGAGCAGCAGCGCGGCGCGCGCCATGAACGAGGGGTGCTCGCCTTTCGGATCGTCGATCCCGGTGACCAGCTTGTGGTGCACCGTCCCCGGCGTCGGCACGACCTTGGACGGCGATACCGCGGCGACAGAGATACCCTCGTACTGCGCGAGTTCCTGTGCCAGGCCCTGGGTGAACCGTTCCAGCGCCGCCTTGGTCGCGCCGTACATCACGCCGCCGCGCACCGTCTTGTCCGCATACGGCCCGCGCCCGGGGCCGATCGCCGCGCCGGAACTGATGTTCACGATCGCGCCGGATCGCCGCGGGATCATGTCCTTCAGCACCTCCTTCGCCAGCATGAACGGCCCATGCACGTTCACCGCGAAGCAACGGATCCAGCGGTTGGTTGGATAGGTCTCGGTCGGCAGGTAGTAGTTCAGCGCCGCGTTGTTCACCAGGATGTCGATCGGCCCATAGGCGTCGCGCGCCTGTTCCACCAGCGAGATGCAATCCGGCTCGGTCGAGACGTCCGCGGTGACCGGCGTCGCTTCGCCGCCGGCGGCGCGGATGCGCTCCACGGTGCGAGCCAGCGAGCCTTCCAGCATACGGTGGTCGCCCTCGTTCAGCGTGCGGGCGGCGCAGACCACCTTGGCGCCCTCCGCCGCGAACAGTTCGGCGATCGCCTCGCCGATGCCGCGGCTGGCGCCGGTGACGATTGCGACCTTGCCGGTCAACTTGCCCATGATGACGCTCCCTCGGTTGTGTCGTCCGGCATTGTCCGGCGCGCGCCGCGCGACCGCAACTGGCACCCTCATCCGGCGTTGCTGCTGCTTGATCGGCACATCACACGGAGTTTCCCCCTGATGCAACGGACCACGCTCGCCCTCACCACCGCCGGCATGTTGCTGACCGCGACCGCGGCGTTCGCCGCGCCCTCGCAGGCCGACAAGACCTTCGCGATGACGGCCGCGCAGGGCGGTCTGGCCGAGGTGCAGGCCGGCCAGCTTGCGTCGCAGAGGGCGACGTCGCCACAGGTGAAGCAGTTCGGGCAAAAGCTGGTCACCGACCATTCCCAGGCCAACGACCAATTGCAGCAGATCGCCCAGCAGGAGAACCTGACCCTGCCGACCCAGCCCAGCGCCACCGGGCAATCCCAGGATCAGCGCCTCACCGGCCTGACCGGTTCCGCGTTCGACAGCGCATTCGTCAGCGACGAGGTGCGCGACCACGAACAAACCATCGCGTTGTTCCAGCACGAGGCGCAGTCCGGCCACGATCCGGCGTTAAAGGATTTTGCCCGGAAAAGCCTGCCGATGCTGCGCCAGCACCTGCAAATGGCACAGTCGCTCAACAGCCAGCACTGAGAGCAGCGGAGCGGGCCAAGCGACGCCGCCGCGTGCCTGCCCCGCCTTCGGTCCGCGTCTCGTGCCCGGCTTCGGCGCCTCGCTTTCGGGTCGGCACGTAAGGCCAGCAGGGCGACCGGTCACCCTCAGCCTCGGTGCTCACGACCATCGCCTTGGTCCGCTTCGCCGCCCAAGCCCGGTTCGCGGGCGAGGTTGGCAGGCAGCCAAACGCTGACCGTGGTGCCGACGCCCTCCTCGCTTTCGATCAGCAACTGGCCGCGGTGTCGATTGACGATGTGCTTGACGATGGCCAGGCCCAGCCCGGTGCCGCCCACCGCGCGCGAGCGTCCCTTGTCCACCCGGTAGAACCGTTCGGTCAGCCGCGGCAGGTGTTCGCGTGCAATCCCCGCGCCTTGATCCGCGACCGCGAGCACCACGCCGGGCCGGGTCGGCCACGTCCCGCCGGCCGGCGCCGGCTGCGCCGACAATCGCACCGTGCCGTCCGCGCGGCCGTATTTCACCGCGTTGTCCAGCAGGTTTTGCAGCACCTGGGCGAGTTGGTCGGCATCGGCCAACACCGGTGGCAGCGCCTCGGCGACCTGCATGTCCAGCCGCGCCGCATGCTCTGCCAGCCGCGGCTCGTAGCCGGCGACCAGACGCGGCAGCAGCGTAGCCAGGTCGACACTGTCCGACGGCGTCTGGTGCTCGGTCAGCTCGATCCGCGACAGGCTCAGCAGATCGTCGATCAGCCGGTTCATCCGCGCGCCCTGTTCCGCCATGATCGCCAGGAAGCGCTGCTGCGCCGGCGGATCGTCAGCGGCGGGGCCACGCAAGGTCTCGACGAAGCCGATCAGCGAAGCGAGCGGCGTGCGCAGCTCGTGGCTGGCATTGGCGACGAAGTCGGCCCGCATGCGCTCGATCGCATGCTCGCGTGAGCGGTCCGACAGCACGACGACAGCCCGGCCGCCATCGGCGAGCGGCGGATCCATCGGCACCACCGCCGCCTGCACCTCGCGTTGCACCGGCACCGGCAGCACCAGCTCGGCGCTCTGCACGTAGCCCGAGTCGAACGCACGGTCGATCGCACCGCGCAGACCGGGATGCCGCAGCACCGCGCCGATATCCGAGCCGAACGCGGCCCGCGCCGCCGCATTCGCCCGCCGCACCGAACGGTCGGCGCCAAGCACGATCAACGGGTCGGGCAGCCGCTCGACGATGGCCGCATCCGCACGCTGCAATTGCTCGACCAGGGCGGTGCGGCTGGCGACGCGGCGCGCCAGCCGTTCCACCTCGCGCGCGAGCTGACCGAGGGATGCCAAAGCGGGCCGGGCGTAGGATGCGGACCCGCTGCCTTCCGCCGCCACCCGGCGCACCGCGTCGGTCACCCGATCGAGGTCGCGGGTCCACAGCGCGGCGACGATCAGCGCCGCGATGAGGGTCAGGACGATGGCTATGAACGCCGGAAAGGGCGCCGCCCAACCAGCGCCGAGCATGACCGCCAGCGCCATGACCGGCATCGCGGCAAGACCGAACGCGAGGGCGAGTGTGCGCATGAGAATCCCTCTCCCGCGCGGCGGGAGAGGTCAGGTGAGGGTATTGCGTGCGCCCCGCCGCACCCTCGCCCTACCTTCTCCCGCGCAACGGAAAACGGCTTTTACTCCACCCGCGTATGTCGCGCGCGCACGCCGCGTTCGATCGCGGTGGCGATCAGCGGGTCGAGCTGCAATTCCGTCCGAACGAACTCCAGCATGTCGAACGAAGCCGATTTGGACCCCTGGTCGCCGGCAATGACCTCGCACGCCAGGGCGTAGGCGGTCTCGCGCAGGCGCGGGGTGAGCGCGGCGCGCACCAACTCGCCGGCGCGCTTCAGCCCGTCCTCGTCGTTCAGCAGCTTCACCGCGGCTTCGGTGGCCTGGCTCAATTGCTCCGTGGTGAAGTCGCGGAAGGCGGGCAGGGTCTGGACCTGGCCGGACATGGTGCCGATCTCGCGATCGCTCATGCGACCGTCGGCGGCGGCGACCAGGACCATGGTCAAAACCAGCGCCTCTTGCGCGGTCAGGTCGTCGCGGGAACGCATTCGTTTCGCCTCTCATACGGTAGGGTTCGACCCTGAGCGAAGCGGTGGGAGAGATCAAGCGGCTGGCGGGCTCACCCAAGCAGAGTTCAGGAACTCTCGCGTTTGTTTCACCACCTCGGCCAGCCCCAGGCGGCGGACCTGCACCCCGGCCGGGAAGGCGGAGAGCAATCGGCTGGGCGTCTGGCGATCGAGCAATACGAAGACGCCACGGTCGGTGGCGCGGCGGATCAGACGGCCGAAGGCCTGGCGCAGGCGCAGGCGGGCGATGCGGTCGTCGTAGCCTTTCGGGTCGCCGTTGCTGAGATGGACGCGGCGTTCGCGGTGCAGGATGTCGGGGCGCGGCCAGGGCACGCGCTCGAACACCACTAGGCGCAGCGCGCGGCCGGGCACATCCACGCCGTCGCGCATCGCGTCGGTGCCCAGCAGGCAACTCGACTCCTCGGTGCGGAAGATGTCCACCAGGGTAGCGTTGCCCATGGCGTCGACATGCTGGGCGTAGAGCGGGATGCCGGCGGCTTCCAGCTCCGGCGCGATGCGGGCGTGCACGGCTTGCAGCCGGCGGATGGCGGTGAACAGGCCGAGCCCGCCGCCATCCGCGGCCAGGAACAGCGCGCGGTAGGCGGCGGCAAGCTGGGCGATGTCGCCCGCGGCCACGTCGTGCACGATGAAGGCGCGGGTCTGCGCGGCGTAGTCGAACGGCGAGGCGACCGCAGCGCGGATCGCCGGCGACGGCAGGTGCGGCGCGCCGACGCGGGCCTCGGCGGCGGCCCAGGTGGTGTCCGGATCGGCGCCACTGGCGTCGCGCAGGGTGGCAGAAGTGACGAGCAATCCGTGCGCCGGCGCGGCCAGCGTGGCGGCGAACGGCACGGTCGGGTCGAGCCAGTGGCGGTGCAGCCCGACGTCGCTGTCGCGCCCGCCCACCCGGTGGTCGAGCCGGAAGAACGCCACATAGGGCGACAGCGTGCCGGGGCTGGGCTCCGGCGCAGAGAGCATGCGCAGCATGGACTGCCAGGCCGAGAGCGGGTTCAGCGCGCGGCGGTTCAACGAGCGGCCGATCGCCTCGATGCGGTTGCGGGTGGCGGCGTCCATTTCCTCCGCCTCGGCGTCCAGCCGCGCCAGCAGGCGCTCGCGTAGGGTGGCGAGCGGTTCGGCGATGCGGCCGAATGCGCGGGCCAGGCGCTCGGCGGCCTGGCCGAGGTTGGCGGCAACCGGAAAAACATCGCATTCGGCAGCGCCCCAGGTGGCCAGTCGCGACGGCCCGCCGTCGTCGCCCTGGATGCGCGCGAGGACCTGGTGGCGCACCATGCGCAGGAACACCTCGGTCGGGTTCGGCCGGCGGCCATCCGGATCGGCGTGTGCGGGCCAGCCGGAATCTTGGTCGGTGCGTGCGGCCCGGCCGGAGTCGGGGTCGGCGAATGCCGCCCGGCCGGAGTCAATGTCGGGAAATTCCGGACCTGCGTCGCCGAGCCGGGCGGACCAGCCGGGCGCCGGCAGCGCGCGGGCGGCCTGCAAGGCGGCCTCCAGCGGGGTTTCCAGCTCCGGGCGCTTGGCGACCAGTTCTTCGACCCGGCGCGCCAGGCCGCGGGCGCGCGACCGGCCCCCCTCCGCACCCAGCAACCAGCGGCGCAGTTCGGCGGTCTCGTGGCCGGAGAGGACGGCAGAGAACGCCGAATCGGCGGCGTCGAACAGGTGGTGGCCTTCGTCGAACACATAGCGGGTCGGGACGGCGTTGTCGTCCAGTCCACCCCAGGCCGCCTGGGTCATGACGAGGGCATGGTTCGCCACCACCAGTTCGGCGGTGCGGGCGCGACGGATGGTGTGTTCGACGAAGCATTTCCGCCAATGCGGGCAGGCGGCATGGATGCACTCGCCGCGGCGGTCGGCCAGGCTGGCGATCAGCGGGGCGCCGAATAGTTCGGCAAACCAGCCGGGCAGATCGCCGCCTTGCAGGTCGCCGTCGTCGGTCGCCAGCGCCCAGCGGACGATCAGGCCGAGCGGGATCGTGGGCTGCTGCATAAAGCCGGCGGTGGCGCCGCCGACCGCGTCTTCCAGGTTCAGCAGGCACAGGTAGTTCTCGCGGCCCTTGCGGATGACGACGCGGCGGCGGCGTTGGATCGGGTCGGGGAACAGCCGGGCGATCTCGGCGTCGATCTGCCGCTGGAGGTGGCGGGTGAAGGTGCTGACCCACACGGCGCCGTGGTTCTTCTGCGCCCAGACGCTGGCGGGGGCGAGGTAGCCGAGTGTTTTGCCGGTGCCGGTGCCGGCCTCCGCCAGCACGAAATTCGGGTCCCCACGGGTTTCGCGCGGGGCGAAGGCGGCGGCCGCCGCCCCGGCATAGTCGGACTGGCCGGGGCGTTGCTCGGCGTCCGGCCCGAGCATGGCGGCGAGACGTGCGCGGGCTTCGGCCTCGGTGACCGGCAGCGCGGAGGGCGGCGGCAGCGGCGCGGCGTCCTCCCATTCCGGCAAGCGGCGCCAGACTTTCAGGGCGTTGGCGTCGGGGGTGGCGTCGGCGCGGTCGAGCGCGGCGAGGACGAACGGTGCCCAACCCCAGCCGGTCGCGCCCATCCGCGCGGCAAGCGTGCCGGCGTCGCGGTTCAGCGGGGTGGCGCGGCCCCGCGCCAGGCGATGCAGCAGGGCGGCGGCGAGGTCCGGCAGCAAGGCGGCCTCGGCTTCCAGCCCGGTAGGCGGAGAATCGTGGTCGAGCGCCAAAGCGAGGCCGCGCGGCGTGGGAGCGGCGGTGCGCGCCGGAAGGACGAAGGCGAAAAGTTCCAGCAGGTCGAAGGCGGGACCGGCGCGCAGGCCGAGGCGGCGGAAGGTCGCCGGGGCGTGCACCAGCAGCGGCGGCGGGAGGTGGCGCAGGCGCTGCGCGGCGTCGGCGGCGGGCAGGAGAAGGAATTCACCATCCGCAGTGAGGATGGCGGCGCGGCCGTGGCCGGCGACCACCGCGGGGGCGTCCGGCAGCGTGATGCGTGTGCTCACCGGGGCATGCGTAGAACGGAATGGCGACTCGGGACAACGGCCGCATCGTTCGCCTCCTCCCCTTGAGGGAGGGGGAGGACCGTCTGCCTCGCAAATTCGTGAACCCCGTCCTCCCACGCGTCCTCCGGCCACTGCTCACGGGTTCGTGCTACCGTCGCGCGAAACAAGCGTCCGGCCGCGCCCAAGCAATGAGACTCTCTATCCGCCTGCTTCTGTTGATCCTGGTTTGCCTGCTGCCTGTCATGGGCGCCCAGGTCTACAGCCAAGTCAGTCTCTACCGGCAGCGCCAGTTACAACTGGGCGATCTGGCCCTGCGCCAGGCTGAACTCGCCAACGGGGACCTCACCAGCATGGTGGAGGGCGTGCGTCAGCTTGCCCTCGCGATCGCACAGTTTCCCGAGATCCACGCCGCTGGAACCGCATGCGGCGAACGGCTGGCGGCGTTGCAGCACGGCCTGCCGGCCTACCGCTTCCTCGCCGCCTACGATCCGGCGGGGCAGCCGCTCTGCACCTCGTCTCCGGCGGTGACCGCCGCGGCAGCGCCGCTCGGATCGCCGGTCCCGGGCACGGCAGTCTCGATCGGCCGCTACGCGACCGACCCGGCGATCGAAGGCGCCTTCCTGCCGATCACCGTGCGCCCTCCGCAGCAGGACGCCGCCGCGCCCCCGGTTGTCGTCGCCGGGCTCGACCTGCAATGGCTGGCCCGCCACCTTGACGAGCTTCGGCTCGACCAGGCTCCCCCACTGGCCAACAGCGTCCTGTTCCTGGCCGACAGCGACGGCACGGTGCTCGCCCGTTTCCCCGCGGCGCCGCAATGGGTGGGTCATCGCCTGCCGCCGGACCTGCTGCCGCTCGCCACCGGCGCGACAGCCACTATCGCCAGGCTGCCCACCGCGGATGGCGGGAAGACGCTGGTGGCGGTCGTCCCGGCCGGGGTGCCGCCAGTCGGGCTCGCCACGATCGAATCGCTGTCGCTGCCCGACCTCACCAGCGATTTGAGCCAGGCGACCCTGCGCGACGCCCTCCTGCTGGCCGTCTCCGCCTTGCTCGCCCTCACCCTGGCCTGGGTGATCGCCAAGCGCTTCATCTATCGCCCGACCCAAGGCTTGCTGTCCGCGGCCCAGCGCTGGCGCGACGGCGACCTCACCGCCCGGGCGCAGGCCGGCCCGCCACACTCGGAATTCGGCGCCCTGGCGCAGTCCTTCAACGCCATGGCCTCCACGCTGCAGGCGCGCGACCTGGAACGCCGGCTGCACGTCGAACTGCTGGCGTCGGAAGTCGCCAAACGCACCAGCGACCTGTCCGACACCAATAACCGCCTGCAAGTGGAGATCGCGGAACGCGAGAAGACCGAGGCGGTGCTGCACCAGGCGCAAAAACTGCAAGCGGTCGGCCAGCTCGCCGGCGGCATCGCGCACGACTTCAACAACATGCTCGCCACCATCCTGGGCAGCCTGGAGCTGATGGAGCGCCGGGTGGCGCAAAGCGAGAAGTCCGGCACGCCGGCCGACGCCGATCGCCTGCGCACGCTGATCGAGCGCGCCACCGGCGCGGTGCAGCGCGGCGCCAAGCTCACCTCCCGCTTGCTCGCCTTTTCGCGCCGGCAACGGCTGTCGGCGCGGCCCACCGACCTCAACCATCTGGTGTCGGAGCTGGTGATGCTGGCCGCCAGCACGCTGGGCAGCCGGGTGCGCGTGACCACCGACCTCGCCGCCGATCTGTGGCCGGCAATGGTCGATCCAAGCCAGATGGAGGCCGCCATCCTCAACCTGTGCCTGAACGCACGCGACGCCATGCCGGAGGGCGGCCAACTCGCCATCACGACGGCGAACGAGGCGCTGGAAGCCAGCGACACACCGGACGGACCGCTGCCGGGCGACTTCGTGCGCATCAGCGTCGTCGATACCGGCATGGGCATGACACCGGACGTGCTGCGCCGGGCCTTCGATCCGTTCTTCACCACCAAGGGGCCCGGCGGTTCCGGCCTCGGCCTGAGCCAGGTCTATGGGACGGTGCGGCAGTCCGGCGGCACAGTGCGGGTCGAAAGCACGCCGGGCCAGGGAACCCGAGTCGTGCTGCTGCTGCCGCGCGCAACATCGCCGGCCGAAATCGCGCCCGCACCGCGGTCCCCCGCCGACGCCAGGCGCGGCCTGCCGGTCAGTCGCGTGCTGGTGGTGGACGACGATCACGCCGTGCGCGCGGTCACCGTGGAAATGCTGAAGGACCTGGGCTGCGACACGATCCAGGCGGCCGACGGCGTCGCGGCGCTGGCATTGCTCGAGCAGCCGAATGGGATGCCGGACCTGATCCTGCTGGACTACGCCATGCCGGGCATGAACGGGCTGCAACTCGCCCGCACGTTGCGCGAGCGTGGCATTACCGTGCCGGTGGCACTGGTCACCGGCTATGCCGAACTGGCCGATTCCGACGGCGCCGCGAGCCCGCTCGACGCGCTGCTGCGCAAGCCGTTCACCATCCGCGAGCTGGACGCCACGCTGGTACGGCTGCGCCGGCGCGCCCGTGCCGACGCCAAGGCGATGCGGGCGCTTTGATTGGCTCCCCGCCGGTGGCGCGATACCGCTGCCGCTTTTGGCGGGGCGGGGACGCGCCGCGGACCGACGCGGGTGGGGCGCGAAGCGGACCGACGCGGGTGGCCGGAGGAAACGAACCGGCCAGGGCGGCGAGATGGCGGACAAGGATGTTGCTGACCGACCCGATCAGCCTCGGCCCGCCCGCGCCTGGACCTCGCCCGCGCGCAGCGCGGCAGATTGTGTGCTCACACTTTCCCTTGCAACGGTGGGCCGCTAATGTCCGGCTCCCCTGCGACAGGATCAACGTGCATGGCCGACTTCGTCATCCCCCCTCCGGCAATTGTCTCGGTCCCGGTGGCCGGCGGCGGCGCCTTTCCGGTCCGGCGGGTGTTCTGTGTGGGCCGCAACTATGCAGAGCATGCGCGCGAGATGGGCAGCGACCCCGATCGCGAACCGCCGTTCTTCTTCATGAAGCCGGCCGACGCCCTGGTGGTGAACGGCGCGGACATGCCCTATCCGCCGCAGTCGAACAGCCTGCACCACGAGATGGAACTGGTCGTCGCGCTCGGCGAGGGCGGTGCCGACATCCAGGAGGCCGACGCGCTGCGCCATGTCTGGGGCTACGCCGCCGGGTTGGACATGACCCGACGCGACCTGCAGAACCAGGCGAAGAAGGAGGGCAAGCCCTGGGACATGGGGAAGGGCTTCGACGCCTCGGCGCCGATCGGCCTCATGGTGCCCGCAGCGAAGATCGGCCATCCGGCCAAGGGGCTGATCGAGCTCAAGGTGAACGGGACAGTGCGGCAAACGTCCGACCTGTCGAAGATGATCTGGGATATCCCCGAGACGATCGCCTACCTCTCGCGTCTGGTTCGACTGGCGCCCGGCGACCTGATCTTCACCGGCACCCCCGAAGGCGTCGCGGCGGTGCAGCGCGGCGACGTGCTGGAAGGCGTGGTCGAGGGAGTCGGCACGGTGCGGACCCGCATCGCCTGATGCGGCAGCGGCAGGGATCGCTTCGGGTCGCCACCTGGAACATCAACTCGGTGCGGCTGCGGCTGGGTCTCCTGAAGGAATTGGTCGCCGCGCTCGATCCCGACGTGATCTGCCTGCAAGAGACCAAGGTGGTGGACGAGCTGTTTCCCACCGATGCGCCCGGCATGCTCGGTTATCCGCATGCCGTGTTCCGCGGGATGAAGGGCTATAACGGCGTGGCGATCTTCTCCCGCCGACCGATCGCATTGCACGATCTCGCACCCGACTGGTGCGCCAAGGGCGACTGCCGGCACATCGCGGTGACGGTGGACGCCAAGGGCGGTCCGGTCGAGTTGCACAACTTTTACGTGCCGGCCGGGGGCGACATCCCGGACCGGACGCAAAACGTGAAATACGGCCACAAGCTCGACTTCATCGCCGAGACGCGCAACTGGTTCGCGGCGCGGACGGGGCTGCGCCGGTCGGTGATCGTCGGCGACCTGAACATCGCGCCGTTGGAGCATGACGTCTGGAACCACAAGCAATTGCTCGGCGTGGTCAGCCATACGCCGCCGGAAGTCGCCGGGCTCACCGCCTGGCTGAACAGCGGCTTCGTGGACGCCGTGCGGCATTTCGTGCCGGCGGACCAGAAGCTCTACACGTGGTGGTCGTACCGCAACCGCGACTGGCGCGCGTCGGATCGTGGGCGGCGGCTGGATCATGTATGGGTGACGCCGGACCTACAGGGGGCGCTGAGGCGGCATGTCGTGCTGAAGGATGCGCGCGACTGGCCGCAGGGGTCGGACCACGTGCCGGTGTGCGTCGAACTGGCGGTGTAGGTCGGCCGCCGGCCAACCGGGCGACGCTACGACGCTGGCGATGCCAGACGGGATTCCAGGTCGCGCGGATCACCCTCCAGAAGGTCATCCAGGCTCCATGGGCACGCGCCGGGAAACCGCAGAGGCGCTCTGTCATCCAGGTGCAAGCCGTCCAATTGCCGGTACGCGCGCCGGTACAATTCGACCATGTCGATACGTTGACGCATGGACGGCGCGAAACGTTGCACGGCGTCGGCCTGAAAGCCGCGCAACTCCAGCTGCCAGTGATCGCAGGCGGTGCTTTCCGGCCAGCCTTGCAGCTTGAGAAGATGGGCGAGCATCTGCCGCAGGTAGCTGCGAACAGCATTCAGCTCGGATAAGCCCACGTCCTCGATCTCCTCGACGACATGGTCCCAGTCCACGTCATTCAGCCGCTCGCCACGTGCGACGCGGCGCAGCAAGGCGGATTGGTGTTCCGACCAGGCCAGGATATCGCGATCATAGAGGTCGTCTGGCATGCCGGCAGGATAGCGCAATGTCAGGTCTGGTGCCAGATGAGCGACACGCGGCGAAGCAGCCGGCCAATGTGGGACCGAAGCAACTACGGCGGTAGCAGCTTTGCTTCGAGGGCCGGGCGGTCGCGGGTCAGCAGTTCATCCAGACTGACCGGGCAGTCGACAGGCCAAGGTTGCGGGGCCCGGCCGTCGATGTCCACGCGGTCTAGTTGCGACTGCGCGTCGGCGTATAATGCCGGCAGATCGATGCGTTGACGCATGGACGGGACGAAGCGGCGGCGCGCGTCCGATCGGAATGTGCCAAATTCGATCTGCCAGTGCACGCGGGCCGCACTGTCCGGCCAACCGTGAATTTTCAACAGATGCACAATGGCCTGGTTCAACAGGCTACGCACGGCATTGAGCTCGGAGATGCCCACGTCCTCGATCTCCTCGACCACGTGGGGCCAGTCCACCTCATTCACCCGCTCCCCGCGTGCGACACGCCGCAGCAGGCCGGATTGGTGTTCCGACCAGGCCAGGATGTCACGGTCGTAGAGGTCGTCAGGCATGGTCGAATTCTTGCATATCAGCCAGCCCCATGCCAGGGCCCGCACCGAGCGCCGACAACGCGCTCGGCCGAAGCCGGCCTGATGCTGCGATCAGGTCGGCATCGTCCGGGTCACAATCCGATCAGACGTGCGCCGGCACCGGCGTCGGCAGACCCTCGGGATCCAGCCGGTAGCCGCCACCCTCGGTCACCAGCAGCCGGGCATTGGTCGGATCCGGCTCGATCTTCTGGCGCAGCCGATAGATGTGCGTCTCCAGCGTGTGCGTGGTGACGGCGGCGTTGTAGCCCCACACCTCGTTCAGCAGCACCTGCCGCGCCACCGCGCGCGTGCCAGCGCGATAGAGGAACTTCAGGATCGCGGCTTCCTTCTCCGTCAGCCGGATCCGCCGGTTCTTCGCCGGGTCCTGCAACAGCTTGGCCGACGGGCGGAAGGTGTACGGCCCGATGCTGAACACCGCATCCTCGCTGTTCTCGAAGATGCGAAGCTGGGCGCGCAACCGGGCGAGCAATTCGTTCAGCCGGAACGGCTTGGCGATGTAGTCGTTGGCACCCGAGTCGAGGCCGCGCACCACGTCGGTCTCGGCGTCCGAGCCCGTCAGCATGATGATCGGCATCTTCTGCCCCTGGCGCCGCAACTTGACGCAGAAGTCGCGCCCATCGCCGTCTGGCAGCCCGACATCCAGGATGACCGCATCGAACCGCGCGTCCTTCGCCAGCAGCTTCTCCTCGGCCTCCATCACCGTCCCGGCCTCGGTAGCGACGAACTCGCCGTCCACCGCGAGTTGCTCTGTCAAAGTGTCGCGCAGGGCGGCATCGTCATCCACGATCAAGATCGGTCGTTCGGCCGACATGTCTTGTTCCCCTCGCAGTCCGGACACGGACGATGGTCCATGCCGTGATCTGTGCCAACGCCCGTGAGCTTACAATAGCCAGGCCCACGTGCTATCGAAATGGATGCACCCGCTTGGCCAGCGGTGGCGCGATCACGATCCGGCGGGGGTTGCCCTCACTTTCTCGTGAACGCGTCCGCGACAAGCGGCCGTCTCCGCCATATAAACCCGGATGGCGAACCGACCAGCCGGGGCCTTTGTGCACCACGCGGAACCAGTTTCCGCTGAATCTTGACCAAAATGGGCTTGGCTGCTCTCACTTTCCCGTAACCCGTGTAGTCTCAATTCCATGAACCGACTGCAAAGCCAAGCGCGCCCAGCCCCACTCACCGCGGAGGTGCCGGATCGGGTCTCCACCGAGACCATCGCACGGCTGCGCCGGGTGCATCGGGCCGCTTCCGACCTGCGCCGGGGTATTCCGGTCGTGCTGAGCGCCGGCGAGGCCATGATGGCCGTGCTCGCCGCCGAGACGGCGGCGCCCGGTAGCGTGGCGGAATTGGCGACGCTGGCGCTCGATCCACCAATCCTGCTGTTGGCGCCGACACGGGCCGCCGCGGTGCTCCGCCGTCCGGTCGGGCAGGGGGAGGCTGCGGTAGCGGTGCGGGTGCCGGAGAACCTGCTGGCGCCAGAGACACTGCGCGCCATTGCCGATCCCAGCCTCACCCCGGTTCCGCCCGACCGGCTGGGCGAGCCCGTCCCGCTGCCGCCCATGGCTGGCGCAGCCCTGGCGCTGGGCAAGCTCGCCCTGCTGCTGCCGGCAGTGCTCGTCGCCACGCTGCGCCCGGGGCTGGAAGCAGACCTCGAACGCCGGCACCTGTTGGTGCTGCCGGCCGCCGATGTGCTCGACTATCCGGGCGCCGCCGCTGCCGGACTGCGTCAGGTGGCCGCAGCTCGCGTGCCCTTGGAAGATGCACCCGATGCGCGCGTGATCGCCTTCCGCAGCGAAGGCTCCGGGCTCGACCATCTTGCCATCGTCGTCGGCGAACCAGAGAAGGTCGCCGCCCCCCTGGTGCGCATCCATTCCGAGTGTTTCACCGGCGATCTGCTCGGCAGCCTGCGCTGCGACTGCGGCCAGCAACTGCGCGGCGCGATCCGCCGCATGGCCGCCGAGGGCGCCGGCGTGCTGCTTTACCTGGCGCAGGAGGGCCGCGGCATCGGCCTGATCAATAAGCTGCGCGCCTACACGTTGCAGGATCGCGGGCTGGACACGCTGGACGCCAACCGGGCGCTCGGCTGGGACGCGGATGAGCGCAACTTCCTGATCGCCGCCCGCATGCTGCAGGCAATGGGCGTCGGGCGCATCCGCCTGTTGACCAACAATCCGGACAAGCTCGCCGCGCTGGCGGCATGCGGCGTCGAGGTCGTCGGCCGCGAACCCCACAGCTTCGCGCCGAACGGCATCAACGACGAGTATCTCGCCACCAAGGCGGCGCGGTTCGGCCACCTGCTGGATTGACCGGGCAGTGCAAGCGGTCGTGCATCCGGACGGACGGCTGGCGTTGCGGAACGACGTATTCCGCGCCGCCCTGGGGCGCGCCGGTGTGGGCGTCCACAAGCTGGAGGCCGACGGAGCGACGCCGGCCGGTGTGCTGCCGCTGCGCCGCGTGCTGTACCGTCTGGACCGCCTGCCGGCTCCCGATTGCGCCGTCCCGATCGAACCGATCGGCGACGCCGACGGCTGGTGCGACGACCCGATGCATCGCGACTACAATCGCCTGGTCCGCCTGCCGCACGAGGCGAGCTGCGAAGAGCTGTGGAGGCAGGACGGCCTGTACGACGTGCTGGGCGTGCTGGGCTGGAATGACGCACCGGTCGAGCGCGGCCGCGGTTCCGCGATCTTCCTGCACGTCGCACGGCCGGACTACGGCCCGACCGACGGCTGCGTGGCGCTCGCATTGCCGGATCTCCTGCGGGTACTTGCCGCCGGCGTCACCGGGTTGCTGGTGCTGCCCGAATAGAAGGCGCAGTGCGAGCCGCCGGGTGTCAGTGTCACTTGCGGCCGGTAGCAAGCGTCGGGGCGGCCGGTAGTGCCGCTCGAAGCAGCCGTTATGCCGCCGCCATCAATGGGATAGTCTCGGGCCGCCACTCTTTTGGAGGACGGTCGGTGCATCCGCAGGTCGTCAAGGTGCGGGCCGGGCGGTTCGCGATCTGTCAGTTACGCGCGGATGCCAGCATTCCGCCGGAGCTGCTTCGCCTGCCCTGGTATTCGATTACGAAGACCGATGACGAACTGTCGCTGGTTATCCCGGAAGCGGCGGGGATGCTGGGGGATCGTCGCGAATCCGGCTGGAGATGCCTGGAAATGGCGGGACCATTTGCGCTAAGTATTGTCGGTGTGTTGGCCGCGATCAGCGCGACCCTGGCCAACGCCGGCGTCAGCATAGTTGCGGTGTCGACGTTCAACACCGATTACCTGCTGGTCAAGGACGCCGATCTTGTCGGCGCGACCGCCGCGCTACGCGCCGGGGGCTACACGGTCATCGACCAGGCCGCGCCGTAGCCATGCCAGTCGGAGCTTTCGTGATCGACCAGACCGCGCCGTAGCCACCCGGTCGGAGTTTTCGTGGAGTCACCGCCCCCGATCCTGGTAAGTTCTGCCATGCACGTTCCTTTCCAGGATCGCCGTTGTCGATGCCAGCAGCAAGCGCGATGCGACCCCCCCTCGATGATATCGCCCGGATGTGGCGATACGCCCACGACCATGGTCTCGCGGCGGAGATCAAATTCCTGCACCGCCCGGTCATCTGGCGCTCTCTGGCAGCGGCGATCGGCGATTGGGTGGCCGTCTTCGCCACCTTTGCCGCGGTGGTGGCATGGGGCTCGCTCGCCGCGCCCGTCGCGATTGTCATCATCGGCAATCGGCAGCGCGCCCTCGGCAACCTCCTGCATGATGCTGCCCACGGGAATTTCGGCCGCAACCGGGGCACCGCCGATCTGATCGGGCGCTGGTTGCTGTTCCGGCCGATGTGGAACTCGCTCGAAATCTACCGGCGGGAGCACTTTGCCCACCATCGGCTGCTTGGCGTTCCAGGCCATGACGTCGACCTGATCCACAGCGAAGAGGATATGGGCCGATCCTGGCTGGGTCTGCTGTGGCGGCACGTGGTGAACCGGCACAGTTGGCAGGGGTCAACCTTCGGCCATCTGCTGCGCGCGGAACCTGGCGAATTCGGCTTGATGGTCGTCTGGTGGGGCGGGCTGCTATTGGCGCTCGCCTGGCTCATCACCCCGATCGCAGCGCTCGAGTTTGCCGCGCTGTGGCTGGTGTCGCGAGCAACCATTTTTCATCTGATCACGACGTTTCGCGAAATCTCCGACCATGTCGGTCTCAGGCCTGGCAGCTTGATCGGCTTTTCGCGCAACCATACCGCGAGCGGCCTCTGCGGCGCGCTGCTTCATCCGCACAATAACGGTTATCACCTCGTGCACCACCTCAATCCGGGGATGCCGTTTTACGCATTGCCGCAGGCGCATGCGCTGCTGCTGGCGTGGCCCGAATACGCGGCGGCAACGCACTGCCACAGCTATTTTTTCGGCGAAACGGCGCTGGTCCGCTCGTGGGTGCGCACCGCCGTCGAATGAACGAAGTAGCGCCAGGGCGCTGCGCTGGAGCCCGCCAGGGCGGCTTTGCCCCCCTTTGGACGGGGTGGGAGCATAATGGGCTCATTCACGTCTGAGCACAGGCTAACTCGTTGAAATGGTGGTAGCGGCGGGCGGATTTGAACCACCGACCAAGGGATTATGATTCCCCTGCTCTACCGCTGAGCTACGCCGCCATCCAGTCCGGAGAGGCCGGGGAGATAACCCTGCGACTGTGCAGCGTCAACCACTGCCGCGCCCAGCGTGGCCCCCGCGACTAAGGGCCTGCGGCGGAATAAGTGCGTCAGTTGACGTGCGGACCGTGCCCAATTCGTCATGGTCCGCGAAGGCCGACCATCCACGACTTTCCTTTATGTGAGCCGCAAAGTCGTGGATGGCGGGCCGGAGCCTGCCCCCGGGCACTTGACCCGGGGGCCCGCCATGACGGGCGGACGATGCTGCGCCGAATGGTGATTCGTTTATTCCTCGGCAGGCGCTAACACGCACCAACACGGGGCCGCCTGCCGCTCCTTGCGTCATTCAGCGTGCGCACGCGACGACCACCGTACCGACCTTGCCACCCCGTTCTACCGCCGCGTGCGCCGCTGCCGTTTCGCGCAGCGGAAACTGCGCGGCGACCGACAGCACACGCGGCTTTGTGGCGATCCACTGGGCGATGTCCCGTTGAGCGCGCTGGCGGGCCGCGTGCGGCGTACCCGGCAGCGCCATCGGATACAGCGTGACATTGCGCTGCATCAGCTCGCCGACCGGCAGACGCGGGGTGCGGTCGCCGTTCGAGGCATAGACCGCGACGCTGCCGTTCGGCCGGACACTGCCGAGCGTCGCGGCCAGGTTGCCGCCGAAATCGACGTCCACCACATGATCGACCCCCGCCCCGCCGGTCAGCTCACGCACCCGGGCGGCCACGTCCTCTTGCCGGTAGTTGATCACATGGGCTGCCCCGCCCTGACGGGCGCGCTCGGCCTTGGCCTCCGAACTGACCGTCGCGATCACCGTCGCTCCGGCCCAATGCGCGAGCTGCACCGCGTAATGCCCGACGGCGCCGGCGGCACCGGTCACCAGCACCGAGCGCCCCTGCACCGCACCCGCGACGAACACACAGTAATGCGCCGTCATGCAGGGGACACCCAAGGTCGCGCCCTCGGCGAACGACACATGCTCGGGCAGTTCGGTCACCAGGTCGGCATGCAGCGCAATGTATTCGGCGGCGGTGCCCATCCAGCGGCCATTGCGCTGGCCGTTGTACAGCCAGACTCGCTTGCCCACCCAGCTCTGCGGCACCATCGGCCCGACGCAATCCACCACGCCGGCGCCGTCGCTACAGGTGATGACGCGCGGATACTCCATCGCCGGCGTTGGCCCTCGCCGGCGATAGGTGTCAGACGGGTTCACGCCGGCTGCCTCCAGCCGAACCCGCACCTCGTAGTTCCCCGGTTCCGGCGTCGGCAGTTCGCCGTACGTCAGCACCTCAGTTGCCGGCCCTTGCCGGTCGTACCAAACCGCATGCATGCGGGACAGTGTATACCTCTCTCGCTTGCGGCGGGAGAGGTCGTGCTGCGTCAGCGCCGAGAGT
>JBEKNT010000011.1:0-39785 GCA_049522565.1 Acetobacteraceae bacterium | reverse complement strand
TCGCCGCGCCGATCGCCCTGCTGATGCCGCGCGACGCCGGGGACGACCTGACGGGGCGGAGGCCGGCGGGCGGGTAACCTCTCCCGCCTCCGGCGGGAGAGGTCGGCGCGTAGCGCCGGGTGAGAGTGTTGCGGTCGGCACAGTGCCCTTGCTTGCTCGCTCGCCTGCGGTGCAAGATCGAAGCAAGGTGTAGCGTGCTGACCCGATCACCCTCCCCCTCGATGCTGCGCAACTCGACCTGCTATGAAAACTCCCCGCCGGCGCCCCCCCGTCATGCCGACGAAGGTCGGCATCCACGCCTTTCCTTTGTGGGTGCGGCACAGTCGTGGATGCCGGCCTACGCCGGCATGACGGGTTGGCACGGCAGTCGCGACGTCTCCGCCGTTTCGTCTCCGGTGGCGCATCGAGCCGGCCGATGCGGGGCGTCTCTCCGCAGCGCGGGAGAGGTTTTTTCGACTACCGCCCTTGCCACCGTGGCGCGCGCTTTTCCATGAAGGCCGTCCGTCCCTCCTTATAGTCCGCACTGTTGAAGCAGACCTCCATCATCCGCGCCATCGCGGCAGTATCGCGCTTGCTTTCGTCCTTCAGCATCTCGTTGATCGTCAGCTTGGACGCAGCCACCGACAGCGGCGCGTTGTCGGCGATGGTGCGAGCCACGTCGAGGACGTACTCATTCAGGGCCTCATCCTCGACCATCTTGTTGATCAGGCCGATGCGTTCCGCCTCGACCGCATCGATGCGCCGCGCGGTGTAGAGAATCATCCGCGCATGCGCCGGGCCCACCAGGTCGATCAGCCGCTTCACCGATGCCGGGGCATAGGCGATCGACAGCTTCGCCGCGGGAATGCCGAACTGGCTATCCACCGCGGCGATGCGCAGATCGGCCTGCATCGCGATCGCCAGACCGCCGCCCAGGCAGAAGCCGCGGATGCGCGCAATGATCGGCTTGGGAAAGCTGGCGTATTTCGCGCGCCCGACCCCGGCCAGCCGGTCATATTCCTGCTGCGCATTGGCGTCCGACCGGTTCTTCTCGAACTGGCTGATATCCGCGCCCGAGACGAACGCCTTGTTGCCCGCGCCACTCAGGATCACCACCCGCACCGAGTCGTCCTCGCGGAACTCGTCGAGGATCTCGCCCAGCCCGGTCCACATCTCGAGTGACATGGCATTGCGCTTCTCCGGCTGGTTGAAGGTGATCAACCCGACGCCCTCATCCTTGGCCGCCAGCATTTTCCCCCCGGCGTATTCGCGGGTGATGCCGCCACCTGGCATGTCGTTCATCTCAAATCGCTCCCTTCTTGCGCATCTCGGCAATCTCATCAGCGCTGTAACCCACCGAAGCCAGCACTTCGTCAGTGCTGGAACTCATTTCCGGCGTCGGCAGGCGGATCGCCTTGGAGAACCCGGTCATGCTGATCGCCGAGGCCACCACCTCCACATCGCCGACCACCGGACTATGCATCGGTGTCGCCATTTGCAGATGCTGGACCTGCGGATCGGCGAACACCTGGTCGATCGAGTAGATCGGCCCGCACGGCACGCCCGCACCTTCCAGCAACTCGATCCAGTGTTCGGACGGTTTCGTCCGCGTGATCTCGCCGATTGCCGCGTTGATCTCCTTACGCCGGGCGCTGCGCGCCTTCTGGTCCTTCCACTCCGGCTTGTTCTTCCAGTCGGGCTGGCCGATTGCGTCGCAGAACCGCCCGAACACCCTGCTCGAGCTGGCGGCGATGTTGATGTGGCCGTCGCTGGTCGGAAACACGCCGGTGGGAATGCCGGTCGGATGGTCGTTGCCGGCCTGCGGCGCGACCTCCTTGGCGATCAGCCAGCGCGAGGCCTGGAAGTCCAGCATGAAGATCTGCGCTTCCAGCAGCGATGTGGTGACCCAGCGGCCGACGCCGGTGCGCTCGCGATCGAAGATCGCCATCATGATGCCGAGCGCCAGCAGGTTGCCCGCGGTGAGGTCGTCGATCGGGATGCCGACGCGCACCGGCCCCTGGCCGGGCAGGCCGGTGATCGACATCAGGCCGCCCATGCCTTGCGCGATCTGATCCACGCCGGCGCGATGGCCATACGGCCCGGTCTGGCCGAACCCGCTGATGCTGCCATAAACGATGCGCGGGTTTACCACCTTCACGTCATCGTACGACACCTTCAGCCGGTGCTTCACCTGGGCGCGCATGTTCTCGACGATGATATCTGCCCCCTCCACCAGCCGCATGAACGCCGCGTGGCCCTCGGGCGACTTCAGGTTCAGTGTCATCGCGCGCTTGTTGCGGTGCAGGTTCTGGAAGTCGAAGCCGTGCCGGTTGCCGGCGACATCCTCGCCGTCGGTGGCGGGCGGCTCGATCTTGATGACATCGGCGCCCCAGTCCGCCAGGTGCCGCACGCAGGTGGGGCCCGCCCGCGCCAAGGTCAGGTCCAGCACTTTCAGGCCGTTCAGCGGCATGCGGCTCTGGGTCTGGGCCAGCATGGACCTATCGGCAGGGCTCTCCGGCATTCTGGTTTCTCCTCCGTCCGGGGCCGATACTCCGCCGCATTTTCCCCCCGCTCAAGAGTGCGCGTGCGCGTGAGGTGCGATTGGGGTTCAATCGGCCGCCATGGATACCGTGGATCTTGCCCTGGTGCTGGCGGTCGATGGCTCGGCCAGCGTGACGTATGACGAGTTCGGCCTGATCGCGGGCGGCATGGCGGCCGCATTGCGCGACCCGGTCGTGATCGCCGGCCTGACCGGCGGTCCGGCCAAGGCCAGCTATTGCTGCCTGCTGCTGTGGTCGGGGACCGGCGCCCAGGAGGTAATCGCCGACTGGACCCGTATCGGCAGTGCCGCCGACGCGGAGACGTTTGCCACTGCGGTGGAAAACATGCCGCGCACGGTCC
The DNA here is from genome assembly GCA_049522565.1 of Acetobacteraceae bacterium. Lineage (GTDB taxonomy): Bacteria > Pseudomonadota > Alphaproteobacteria > Acetobacterales > Acetobacteraceae > JASHVB01. The sequence goes on along the minus strand of JBEKNT010000011.1, from coordinate 36,905 downwards.
CGGCCGGACAGACCGCCATCGGCGAAGCGCTCCTGGGCGCGCTCACCCTGCTCGGTCGGGTTCCCGCGAACCCGGCGCGCAGCGTGGTGGACGTGGTCGGCGACGGCCGTTCCAACCAGGGGATCGCGCCCGGCCCGATCCGCGATCGCATGGCCTCGGCCAATATCACCATCAACGGGCTATGCATCCTGCATGAGGAGCCGGATTTGCTGGAATCCTACACGCGGGACGTGATCGGCGGGCCGGGCGCGTTTGCCGTGGTGTGCGCCGATTACCCGGATTTCGCGGCGGCGATGAAGCAGAAGCTGGCGCGCGAGACCAACGCGCCCACGGTCTGAACCGCAAGAAAACCTCTCCCGCCTGCGGCGGGGTTGAGCCGCGAAGCGGATCGACGCGCCGCGAAGCGGCGGGTGAGGGTGATCGGGTCGCCCCATAGCCAAACTGTCGGGCGGTGTGCTGCAAGATCGAGTCTGACCGCGGCACCCTCACCCTCGGCGCTCTCGCGCCTCGACCTCTCCCGCGCTATGCGCGGGAGAGGTCGACGAAGCACGCCGCCATAAGCTGGGCGAACGCGCGTGCCCGGTGGCTGACCGCATGTTTCTGCCCGGGCTCCATCTCGCCAAAGGTCAGCGTGCCGCCGCGCGGCAGGAACATCGGGTCGTAGCCGAAACCCCGCTCGCCGCGCGGAGGCCACACCGCCTCGCCATCGACCCGGCCGACTAACGTCTCGGTGTGCCCGTCCGGCCAGGCGAGGCACAACCCCGCTACGAACCACGCGCGCCGCTCCGCGCCAACGCCCATCTGCTCGTGCACCCGCGCCATGGCAATGGCAAAATCCCTGTCTGGCCCGGCCCAGCGCGCCGAGTGCACACCCGGCGCGCCCTCCAGCGCCGCGACGCAGAAGCCGGAATCGTCCGCCAGCGCCGGCAATCCGCTCGCCATGGCTGCCGCCATCGCTTTGATGCGTGCGTTGCCAACGAAGTCCGGCGCGGTCTCCTCCGGTTCGGGCAGGCCGAGCGCGCCGGCGGACACCGCCTCGATCGCGTACGGCCGCAGCAGGTCGGCGATCTCCCGCAGCTTGCCCGGATTGTGCGTGGCGACGACCAACTTGCCGCCAGCCGTCAACTTGCGCGTCATCAGGCTCCCGCGGCCTCCCGCTGGGCCGCGAACAGTTCGCCCGTGCCCTTTCGCGCCAACCCCAGCAGGACCAGGAGTTGCGCCTCGGTGAATGGCGCGCGTTCCGCGGTGGCTTGCAGCTCCACCAGGCCGCCGCCGTCGGTGAGCACGAAGTTGGCATCCGCGTCCGCGGTCGAATCTTCCTGGTAGTCCAGGTCCAGTGCCGCCTCGCCGGCCACCAGCCCACAGGACACCGCCGCCACCTGGCCGGTCAACGGCGAACGCGCCATCACCTTCATCTTTTGCAAATGGTGGCATGCCAGTGCCAGCGCGACCCAGGCGCCGGTGATCGCGGCGCAGCGCGTGCCGCCATCGGCGTTCAGCACGTCGCAATCCAGAGTGATGGTCATCTCGCCCATGGCCGCGCGGTCCACCACCGCGCGCAGGGCGCGGCCGATCAGCCGCTGGATCTCCTGCGTACGGCCGGACTGCTTACCTCGCGCTGCCTCGCGATCGCCGCGCGTATGGGTGGCGCGCGGCAGCATGCCGTATTCCGCGGTGACCCAGCCTTGGCCCGAGCCTCGCAGGAACGGCGGCACCCGGCCCTCGACGCTGGCGGCGCACAACACCTCGGTATCGCCCATGCGAACGAGGCACGAGCCTTCCGCATGCCGGGCAAAACCTGGCGTCAGCGATACGCTGCGCAGAGCGTCGGCGGCGCGGCCGGATGGGCGCATGATCTGGTTCCCTGAGTGATTTTCTGCGGGCGGACCATACCGGCGCCGTGCGCCTGCTGCCATACCGCGGCGCGCCGTCCTGTGCTTCGCCACGCCTTCTTGTCCGTCGCCACCGCATCGTATAGTGGCAGCAACAAGACCGTGCCGCGCGGCGGCCAACTCCGGGGAGGCGTGCGTGAAACGATCGTTGCTGAACCTCATCGCAGGACTGTGCTTGCTCGCCACGCCGGCGCTGGCGGGCGACGACGTCAAAATCGGCCTCGTCACCACGCTGAGCGGACCGGCCGGTGTGATCGGCAAGCACATGAAGGACGCGGGCGATCTTGCGCTGGAGTTGCTCAACGGCACGATCGGCGGCAAGCCGGCCAGCATCGTCTATGGCGACGACCAGTTCCGTCCGGATGTCGGGCGCCAGGTTGCCGAGGAAATGCTGAAGCGCGACCGCGTCGATTTCATGACCGGCTTTATCTGGTCGAACGTGTTGCTGGCCGCCTACCAGCCGATCATCAAGTCCGGCACCATCCTGATCGGCGCCAATGCCGGCCCGCACGAACTCGCCGGCGAGATGTGCGCGCCGAACTACTTCTCCGCGTCATGGCAGAACGACGAGACGCCGGAATCGATGGGCGCCTACATGGCCAGCCAGAACATGGAGGACGTCTATCTCATTGCGCCGGACTACGCGGCGGGCAAGGACATGGTCGCCGGCTTCAAGCGCTTCTTCAAAGGCAAGGTCGCGGCCGAGGTCTACACGAAGCCCGGCCAGTCAGATTACCAGGTCGAGATCAGCCAGATCCGCGCCGCCAATCCGAAGGCGCTGTTCATCTTCCTGCCCGGCGGCATGGGTATCCAGTTCGTCAAGCAATACGCACAGTCCGGCCTGCGCGGGCAGATTCCGTTGTATTCCGCGTTCACCGTGGACGAGACGACGCTGCCGGCGATCGGCGACGCGGCGGCCGGCAATTACGAGGTGAGCTTCTGGTCGCCCGACCTCGACAACGCACCCAACAAGGCGTTCGTCACGGCGTTCCGCGCGAAGTACCACTACATGCCGTCCTACTACGCGGCGCAGACTTTCGATGCGATCAACATGATCGACGATGCGGTGAAGGCGGTGCACGGGAACCTGGCCGACAAGAAGGCAATGATCGCGCGGCTGGCGCAGGCGGATTTTCCATCCGTGCGCGGTCACTTCAGCTACAACACCAACCACTTTCCGATCGAGAATTTCTACCTGTTGAAGATCGTGCAGGATGCGGAGGGGCAGTACGTGCGGAAGATCCAGTCCACGATCTTCACGGACCACAAGGACGCCTATTACACCGAATGCCACATGAAACCGTTCGAGTGAGCGAAACCTCTCCCGCGCTGCGCGCGGGAGAGGTCGCCGCGAAGCGGCGGGTGAGGGTATTGCGAGCGCCGCATGGCCAACCTTTGGTACAGACGTGAAGCAGGATCGGCGGGGAAAGCGGCACCCTCACCCTCGGCGCTGTCGCGCCTTGACCTCTCCCGCGACGCGGGAGAGGTTTTTGCCCGGTGATCACCCTTCTCGAACAGCTCCTCAACGGCCTCCAGTTCGGCGTCATGCTGTTCCTGATGGCCGCGGGTCTCACGCTGATCTTCGGCATCATGAACCTGATCAACCTGGCGCATGGTTCGCTCTACATGATCGGCGCGTATGTCGCGGCATCGACGTTCGGCGCGACACACTCCTTTCTGCTCTCGCTGCTGGCTGCCGTGACCGCCACCGCCGCGGTTGGCATCGTCATCGAGCGCCTCGTATTCCGCACACTGTACGAGCGTGACCATCTCGACCAGGTGCTGGCGACCTTCGGGCTGATCCTGTTCTTCAACGAGATGGTACGCATCATCTGGGGCGCGACGGCGCTGTATACCCAGGTGCCCGGCTTCCTCTCCGGCCAGGTGGAGCTGCTACCCGGCGCACCCTATCCCGCCTACCGTCTCGCCATCATCGCCGTCGGACTGCTGGTGGCTGTCCTGCTCTGGTTGCTGATCAGCCGCACGCGGACCGGCATGCTGATCCGCGCCGGCGCCGCCAACCGAACCATGGTCGGCGCGCTCGGCGTCAACGTCTCCTTGCTCTACATGCTGGTGTTCGGCCTGGGCGCGGCGCTGGCGGCGCTATCCGGAGCGATGGCCGCTCCGGTCTTCACCGTCGAGTCCGGCATGGGCGACGACTTCCTGATCCTCTCGTTCGTGGTCATCGTCATCGGCGGGATCGGCTCGATCCGTGGAGCATTCATCGCCGCGGTTCTGGTGGGCGTGGTGGACACCACCGGCCGCGCCTTCCTGCGCCCTCTGTTCGCGCTGGTAATGAGCAGTACCGCCGCCGACAACGCGGGGCCGACCGTCGCCTCGATGCTGATCTATGTGCTGATGGCGACGGTGCTGTTCTTCCGGCCCACCGGCTTGTTCCCCACGCCCGGCCGTTGAGCATGCGACGCGGCATGCGCAGCGCCGAGCTGATCGGCCTGGTCGCGCTGGCCCTGGTGCCGTCGCTCGCCGCCGCGCTCGACCAACCCTTCTATGTCGATCTGTTCACCCGCGTCGTGATCTTTGCCATCGCGGCGGTGAGCCTGGATCTCATCCTAGGCTATGGCGGCATGGTGAGCTTTGGCCACGCCGCCTATCTCGGCATCGGCTCCTACGCCGTCGGCATCCTGGCATTTTACGGCATCACCAACGGGTTCTTGCAGTTCTTCGTGGCCATTGCCGGCGCCGGCGCAGCGGCGCTGCTGATCGGCTTCGTGTCGCTGCGCACCAGCGGTGTGTATTTCATCATGATCACGCTCGCGTTCAGCCAGATGATCTATTTCCTGTGCGAGAGCCTCAACCAGTTCGGCGGCGACAACGGCCTGAACATCGCCGATCATAGCCGTTTCGCCGGGCTGCTCGATCTGGACGACGGCACGACGCTCTACTACCTGGCCTTCGCCTGTCTGGCGCTATGCCTGCTGCTCGGGCGCCGGCTGGTGGAATCGCGCTTCGGCATGGCACTGCGCGGCATCAAGTCGAACGCGCGACGGATGGAGGCGCTCGGCTTCCCGACCTTCCGCTACCGGCTGACCGCGTTCGTCATCGCCGGCGCGATCGGCGGCCTGGCTGGCGCGCTGCTGGCCAACCAGACGCTGTTCCTCTCGCCGGCGATCATGCACTGGACGCGCTCGGGCGAGATCATGGTGATGGTGATTCTCGGCGGCATGGGCACGCTATTCGGGCCGGTGCTCGGCGCTGTCGCTTATCTGTTGCTGGAGAACGTACTGTCCGGCCTGACCGCGCATTGGCAGGCGATCCTCGGACCGCTGCTGGTGCTGCTGGTGCTATTCTCGCGCGGCGGCATCCTGGGCGCCATCACCGCGTTCACACGGCGTCGCCATGGCTGACGTGTTGCTCTCCACGCGCGGGCTGCTGAAGCGCTTCGGCGGCCTGGTCGCGACCAATCTGCTCGATCTGGACATCATCTCGGGAGAAATCCACGCGCTGATCGGCCCGAACGGCGCCGGCAAGACGACGCTGGTCGCACAGCTCGCCGGCGAGCATGCGCCCGACGCCGGCACGATCCGCTTCGCCGGCAGCGACATCACGCACGAGCCGCCAGCCCGTCGCGCAGCGCTCGGCCTCGCCCGTTCGTTTCAGGTGACGACGGTGTTCGCGGAATTCTCGGTGCTGGACAACGTTGCGCTCGCAGTGCAGGCCCGCGCCGGGCACAGTTTCCGTTTCTGGCGGCCGGCCCGGCACGATCCCGTGTTGCGCGAGCCCGCCCGCGCCCGGCTGGCGGAGGTCGGGCTGGCCGATCGCGCCGAAGTCGCCGCCGGCACCCTGGCGCATGGCGAAAAGCGTGCCCTTGAGCTGGCGATGGTGCTGGCAACCCAACCGCGTCTGCTCCTGCTCGACGAACCGATGGCCGGCATGGGTCCCGAGGACTCCGTACGCATGGTGGAACTGCTGACGCGCCTGAAAGGCCAGGTCACCATGCTGCTGATCGAGCATGACATGGACGCGGTGTTCGCGCTGGCCGACCGCATCACCGTGCTGGTATACGGCCGCGCGATCGCTACCGGCACGCCCGCCATGATCCGCCATGATCCGGCAGTGCTGGCAGCCTATCTCGGCGAGGAAGCCGCCTGATGCTGCGCGTCGCCGAGCTTGCGGCCGGCTACGGCGACACGCCCGTACTGTTTGACGTCAGTTTCAAGGTCGGCGTCGGCGAGGTTGTGACGCTGCTTGGACGCAACGGCATGGGGAAGACCACCACCATCCGCGCGATCATGGGCATCCTTCCGGCACACCAGGGGAAAATCGAGATGGACGGCGCGCCGATCCATCGCCTGCCACCGTATCGCATCGCGCGTCTCGGGCTGGGGCTGGTGCCGGAGGGTCGCCAGGTGTTTCCCAACCTGACAGTGCGCGAGAATCTGGTTGCCACCGCGGCAAACCGTGGCGGCCAGCCGGGACCATGGGTACTCGACAGAGTGCTTGGGTTGTTTCCGGCGTTGCGTGAGCGGCTGAGCAGCCCCGGCGGGTTCCTGTCGGGCGGCGAGCAGCAGATGCTGGCGATTGGACGAGCGCTGATGACGAACCCGCGGCTGCTGATCCTGGACGAGGCGACGGAGGGCCTCGCGCCGCTGGTGCGTCACGAAATCTGGCGTGCCCTTGAGCGACTGAAAGCCGGCGGACAGTCGATCCTGGTAATCGACAAGAATGTGACGGCGCTGTCGCGCATCGCCGACCGGCACTACATCCTGGAGAAGGGACGGGTCGTCTGGCACGGCAGCTCGTCGGACTTGCGCGAGGAGAGCGCGTTGCAGCGGCGGTATCTGGGGGTATGAACGAGGAAATTTGGTCGTTCGGTCCGTTTCATGTCACAATCTCCCTCGCAATGCGGGCGCCGGCACAATGCCGGCGAGGGTCAATGAGCGTCATCCAGCCAGGCGGAATCGACTGCGACATCCATCCGGCGGTGCCCAGCCTCAAGGCGCTGCACCCCTATTTGTCCGACCACTGGCGCGACACGATCATCCAGCGCGGCGTGAGCGAGCTGGAATCCATCGCCTATCCGGCCAATTCACCGCTGACCTCGCGCCCGGACTGGCGGCCGGCTTCCGGCAAGCCAGGCTCCGACCTGCCGTTGCTGCGCCAGCACGCGCTGGACCCGTTCGGCACCAGCCTGGCGGTCTGCAACTGTCTCTACGGTGTGCAATTGCTGTTCAGCGAGGACATGGCGGCCGGCTTCGCCCGCGCGGTCAACGACTGGTTAGCGCACGAGTGGCTGGACCAGGAGCCTCGCCTGCGCGGCTCGATCGTGGTTCCGATGCAGAACCCGGAGCTGGCGGTGGAGGAGATCGATCGTGTCGCCTCCGACCACCGCTTCGTTCAGGTGTTGCTACTGGTGATGCACGATATGCCGCTGGGCAAGCGGCACTATTGGCCGATCTACGCCGCCGCCGAGCGGCACGGCCTGCCGATCGGCATCCATGCCGGCAGCGCCTATCGCCATCCCGTCACGCCGCTCGGCTGGCCGACCTACTACACCGAGGATTACGCCGCACAGGCGCCGGCCTTTCAGCAGGCGTTGTCCAGCCTGATCTGCGAGGGCGTATTCACCAAATACCCCGAGCTAAAGGTCGTATTGCTTGAGTCGGGCTTTACCTGGCTGCCGGCACATCTCTGGCGCCTGACCAAGTTCTGGCGTGGGCTGCGCATGGAAGTGCCATGGGTGGACCGCTCGCCGGCTGAGATCGTGCGTTCCAATGTGCGTCTGACGATCCAGCCTTGTGACGCGCCGCCCACCACCGAGGCGTTTCAGCGTTTGCTGGACCACATGCAGTCGGACGAGATGCTGTTGTTTTCCACCGACTATCCGCATTGGCAGTTCGACGGCGATGCCGTGCTGCCGGATGGCCTGTCGCGCGATCTCGTGCGCAAGATCATGATCGACAATCCGCGGGATACCTATTCCCGCCTGCTGGAGACAGTCCAATGAACGTGCAGGTGACCAGCCGCCCGACGATCCAGCCGTCCGCGAGCTCGAAGCTCGCCATTGCTGACGGCGACATCCATCCGCAGCGCAACTCCTATAAGGATCTGTACCCTTATATGGAGCAGCGTTGGGTGGAGATGGCGAAGACGTTCGGATCGCGGCCGCGGCAGGCGTACCAGGCCGGACCCGCCTATCCGAAAGGTCAGCCGAATGCGTCGCGCCGTGATGCCTGGCCGCCGGAAGGTGGCCGTCCGGGCAGCAGCCTGCCGTTCATGCAGAAGCAGTTGCTGGACGAGAACAACATCCAGCTCGGCATCCTGAACCCGACCGGCGACAACGGGGCCAGCTTCCAGAACCGCGAGTTCGGTGCCGGCGTGGCCTCGGCCATGAACCGCTGGGTGGAGGCGGAGTGGCTGATCGAGCCTCGGCTGAAGGGCTCCATCGTCGTGCCGTACGAAGACACCGACGCGGCGGTGGCGGAGATCGAGCGCTGGGCCGGCGATCCGCGTTTCGTCCAGGTGCTGATGGTCACCCGCACTGCCAATCCACCCGGCCAGAAGCAGTATTGGAAGATCTACGAGGCCGCCGCCGCGGCGGGGCTGCCGATCGGCGTGCACGCCTTCGGCTTCGGCGGCTATCCGGTCAGCGGCAGTGGCTGGCCGTCGTTCTATATCGAGGACATGGTCGGTCACGCCCAGTCAGCACAGTCGTTCCTCACCAGCCTGGTGATCGAGGGCGTGTTCGAGCGCATCCCGGCATTCAAGCTGGTGCTGATCGAATCGGGCTTCGCCTGGCTGCCGCCGCTGGCATGGCGGCTGGACAAGCTCTGGCGCCGGCTGAAGGAGGAGACTCCTTTCCTGAAGCGCGCGCCGTCAGAATACATCCGTGAGCAAGTGTGGTTGACGACGCAGCCGATGGAGGAGCCGCAGCCGCGCGAGCATGTGCTGGATGCGATCGGCTGGATCGGCTGGGATCGGCTGCTGTTTGCCACCGACTATCCGCATTGGGACTACGACGATCCGGCGCAGGTATTGCCGATGCCTCTGCCGGAGCAGCAGCGGCGCGACTTTTTCTTCAACAACGCGATGTCGCTGTACCGTCAGGGTTGACGGTACAGCGGTTTCCCGGTGATGGCGAGCGAAGGCCCGCCATCCACGACTATGCCGCTGCTCGCAGCAAGGAAAGTCGTGGATGCCGACCGGAGCCTGCCACCGGGCGCTTGACCCGGTGGCGGCATGGCCGCGAATGGATTGGCCTGCGGCCAGTCCATTCGGTTGCTTCCGAACGGCCCCTTACCGCGCCAAGGCGCGCATCGAGGCTGGCTGTCCAGGCAGAGGTATCGTGCCGACCGAGACCAACTTGTCTCCCACGATGTGGAAGGTCTGCAGGTTGCGATCGATATAGTTGCCGACATAGAGATAGTCACTCTTGGGACTGAAGGCGACGCCTTCCGGCAGGGCTCCAAGCGGGGCACGGCTGACGACCGACAATTTCCCACCGGCGCCGACCGACATCAGCGCGAGTTCGCCGCCCTTGGTGTAGAACCAATCGGTGTGCTTCGCCCCTGACCCGAGCAGCAACGGTGCGACAGCCCATTTGCCGTTGGCGGAAATGGCGAAACCTTCGGGTCCGTTGCCGGGTGTCATCAGGTCGATGACGTGCGGATGTGGACCGGTCGCGTCGATCGTCACCTCGGCATCGCCGTTGTTGCTGCCCGCCCCGGTATTGGAGGCGATCACGTATTTGCCGTCCGGCGTGATGTCGATGTCGTACGGATTGATTGCCGCCGGAATGTCCAGCGTCTTGTCGTAGGTCACCGTCTGGCCGTCGATGTTCAGCACCGCGACCCGGTTCACCAGGTTCAGGCAGACGAACGCGCGTTTGCCGTCGGGCGCGATGACGACAGCAGCGGCTTCCTGCCCCATCGGCACGTCGCCCACGGCTTTCACGCTGCCGCCCTGGATCGACACCACCGACACGCTTTTGCCGGCGCGGTTGGCGATCAGGACGAGGTCACCGCGCTTCGAAATCGCCAGTCCCGACGGCTGCATGCCGACCGTGACGGTATCGACCAGCTTGGGCGGATTGGCCGTCAGGTCGATGACGAACAGCTTGTTGTCGGGTGCCACCTTCCAGGCGTTGCCGTCCTGGTTCATCACCACCGAGTTGGCGACCAGGCCGAGCTTGCCGTCCGGCGTGATCTGCAGATTCGTCGGCGGGCCAAGCAGCGAGTTCATCAGCGGCAGGCTGGCACGAATTTTCGGTTTTGCCGGGTTGGCTACGTCCAGCACCAGGACGGCATCCTTGCCGGGCGGACCGTTCACCTGCCCGTTGGCGTCGTAAGTGATTTTTTCATCGAGGCCGATCAGGATGTCGCTCGTGCCGGCTTGCGCCAGGCAGGGCAGGAGCAAACAGCCGGCCAGACCAATGCCGGCCAGCACACGATGCTGCGTCATAGAGCATTTCCTCCGTTGGCCGATGCCGAAAAGGCCGGCCAGGGTCCAGGGTAATCCGTTGCGCTTGGCGCAGCAACCTGCGGCCGTCCAACAGATCCCTTGCACACATGCAGATATCTTTATATGAGTGCGGCCGCCAACAGGAGTGTGATGGATGCCGAACGCCCAGGACCACAAGGTGAAGGACATCTCGCTGGCGGACTGGGGCCGCAAGGAGATCGCCATGGCCGAGGACGAAATGCCCGGCCTGATGGCCATCCGCAAAGAGTTCGGCACCAGCAAGCCGTTGAAGGGCGCTCGCATCGCCGGCTGCCTGCACATGACCATACAGACGGCGGTGCTGATCGAGACATTGCAGGTACTCGGAGCCACGGTGCGCTGGTCGTCCTGCAACATCTTCTCGACCCAGGACCACGCGGCCTCCGCGATCGCCGCCGCCGGCGTGCCGGTCTTCGCCTGGAAAGGCATGACCGAGGAAGAGTTCTGGTGGTGTATCGACCAGACCATTCGCGGTCCCGACGATTGGACCCCGAACATGATCCTCGACGACGGCGGCGACCTCACTCTGCTGATGCACCAGAAACACCCCGAGTTGCTCGCAGACGTTCGCGGCATCTCGGAGGAGACGACGACCGGCGTGCACCGGCTGCGCGACATGGCGCGTGACGGCAAGTTGCTGACGCCGGCGATCAATGTGAATGACAGCGTGACGAAATCGAAGTTCGACAACCTGTACGGTTGCCGGGAATCCTTGGTGGACGGCATTCGCCGCGGCACCGATGTCATGATGGCCGGCAAGATCGCGGTGGTGAACGGGTTCGGCGATGTCGGCAAGGGATCATCTGCCAGCCTTCGCAATGCCGGCTGCCGGGTGATGGTGACGGAGATCGATCCGATCTGTGCGCTGCAAGCGGCAATGGAGGGCTACGAAGTTACCACCATGAACGAAGCGGCGCCGCTCGGCGATATCTTCGTGACGGCGACCGGCAACGTCGATGTCATCACGCTGGACCACATGCGCCGCATGAAGCATCGCGCCATCGTCTGCAACATCGGCCACTTCGATTCCGAGATCCAGATCGAGGCGTTGCGCAACTACCGCTGGGAAAACGTCAAGCCGCAGGTCGATGAGGTGGTGTTCCCGGACGGCAAGCGCCTGATCGTGCTGTCGGAAGGCCGCCTGGTGAACCTGGGCAACGCCACCGGCCATCCCAGCTTCGTGATGAGCGCATCGTTCAGCAACCAGGTCCTGGCGCAAATCGAGTTGTTCACCGCGCCACCCGGCAAATACGAACGGCAGGTTTATACCCTGCCCAAGCAGCTCGACGAAAAGGTCGCCGCGCTGCATCTCGCGAAAGTCGGGGCAAAACTGACGACGTTATCACCGCAGCAGGCGGAGTATATCGGCGTGCCAGTGAGCGGACCGTTCAAGCACGACCTCTATCGCTACTAGAAGGCCCGCCATGGCGTGACTTTGGAACCCGGGTATACTGGGGTTCGGGGTCGCGCCGGGGAGGGCAGCAGCGATGGAGTTCGGCATCTTTCACGAGTTTCCATCGTTGTCGGGCGGCTCCGACGCGGATTCGTTCGCCGCAGCCTTCGACGTCGTGGATGGCGCCGAGAAATGGGGTCTGGACGCAATCTGGCTGGCGGAGCTGCACTTCGATCCCGCGCGCTCCGTCCTGTCTTCGCCGATGTGCGTCGCCAGTGCGATCGCTGCACGCACCGAACGGATGAAGATCGGCGTTGCAGTGCAGGTGCTGCCGCTGTGCAATCCTCTGCGCATCGCCGAGGAAGCGGCGACCGTCGATCAGATCAGCCGCGGCCGCCTTATCTTCGGCGTCGGCCGCAGCGGCGTGGCGAAGACCTATGAAGCATATGGCGTGCCGTACGCCGAAAGCCGCGAGCGCTTTGCCGAGGCGCTGGAGATCATCCTGAAGGCATGGACAGAGCCGGTGATGTCCTTCCAGGGACGCTTCCATTCGTTTCGCGATGTCACCGTGACGCCGCAGCCCTTTCAGAAGCCGGTGCCGCCGATCCGTGTCGCCGCGACCAGTCCCGACACGTTTGCCACCACTGGCCGACAGGGCCTGCCGATCTTCCTCGCGGTGCGGCACGAAGATGCCCGGATGTTCGCACCGCAGATCGCGATCTATCGAGAGGCCTATGCCGCCGCGGGCCATTCCGGCAGAGGCCAGGTGTTCCTGCGCGCGCCCGGATATATCGGCACGACCTTGGAAGAAGCCCGCGATGACGCCGAGGCCAGTCTGCTGCACTACTACCGTGCCCAGGCCAGGTTGCTGGCCGACTCGGCCACACGCGCAGGCGTCGATCAAGTGGCCCGCCGCAACGAGACAGCCGAGCGACTGGCGACGATGACTTACGACCAGGCTCTGCGCGGTTCCGTGTTCATCGGTACGCCGGATTCGGTCGGCACCCAGTTGCAGGCGCTACAAGACGAACTCGGTCTGGACGGTGTGCTGCTGGAGCTGAATTGCGGCGGCAGGATCCCGCATCAACGGGTCATGGCGGCGACGCGGCTGCTTTGCCAGGAAGTCATCCCGCGCTTCCACTAAGGCCAAGATGCGGGGCAGGGGACGGGCTACCCGCCCGCCCCACTCAGGTGTTCATCGCATCGAAGAAGTCGTTGTTGGTCTTGCTGTATTTCAGCTTGTCCAACAGGAACTCCATCGCGTCCACGGTGCCCATAGGGTTCAGGATACGCCGCAGTACCCACATCTTGGAGAGCGTACTCTTTTCAACCAGCAGTTCCTCCTTACGGGTCCCCGACTTGGTGATGTCGATAGCCGGGAAGGTCCGCTTGTCGGACAGCTTGCGGTCCAGAATGATTTCCGAGTTGCCGGTACCCTTGAATTCTTCGAAGATCACCTCGTCCATCCGGCTGCCGGTATCGACCAGGGCCGTGGCGATGATCGTCAGCGAGCCGCCTTCCTCGATATTGCGCGCGGCACCGAAGAAGCGCTTTGGTCGCTGAAGGGCGTTAGCGTCCACGCCGCCGGTCAACACCTTGCCGGACGACGGCACAACCGTATTGTAGGCACGCGCCAGTCGGGTAATGGAATCCAACAGGATCACTACGTCACGCTTGTGCTCGACCAGGCGTTTCGCTTTCTCCAGCACCATTTCGGTGACCTGCACGTGACGGGTGGCCGGCTCGTCGAAGGTGGAGCTGATCACTTCGCCCTTCACCGAGCGGGCCATGTCGGTGACTTCCTCCGGCCGCTCGTCGATCAGCAGCACGATCAGGAAGACCTCGGGGTGGTTGGCCGCGATCGCCGTGGCGATGTTCTGCAGCATCACGGTTTTGCCGGTCCGCGGCGGTGCCACAATCAACGCCCGCTGGCCCTTGCCGATTGGCGAGATCAGGTCGATGACCCGTGGCGTGTTGTCCTTGCTCGGGCCTTTGGCGACGGACTGGAAATTCTCCGTTTCCATTTTCAGCCGCTCGTCGGGATAGAGCGGCGTCAGGTTGTCGAAGTTTATTCGATGCCGCACCGACTCCGGCGGCTCGAAATTGACCGTATCGACCTTGAGCAGGGCGAAGTAGCGTTCCCCGTCCTTTGGGGCGCGGATCTGGCCCTCGACGGTGTCGCCGGTCCGCAGGCCAAATCGCCGGACCTGGCTGGGGCTCACATAGATATCATCGGGGCCGGGCAGGTAATTGGCTTCCGGGCTGCGCAGGAATCCGAAGCCATCCGAGAGGATTTCCAGCGTTCCCTCGCCGTGGATAGCCTGATCGTTCTCTGCCAGATTTTTCAGAATCGCGAACATCATGTCCTGCTTGCGCAGCGATGACGCGTTCTCTATCTGTAACGACTCGGCGTAGCTCAACAGGTCGGACGGAGATTTTGCTTTGAGTTCAGCGAGGTGCATAGGGATGCCTCGGAGGTGGTCGCGACATGATTGAACGGGATTCGGGCAAGATGCCCAGAACCGGGGGAGACCATTCGTAAGGGGAATGGTCGACTGGTAATCCCGCTAGGTAAGGAGATCCGGAGCGGCCGACGGCCGTCTCCAATCTGGGGGAACGCGCAGTCTAGCCGATCCGGCCGGCCTGCGTCAACCGATAGGTGGGCATCGGATTGAGAGATGTCAAGAGGTCAAAACGGCCTCACGATCACCATGACCACAATGACCATGAGAAGCAGTGTCGGCACCTCATTGGCCACCCGATAGAACTTTTGCGACCGGACATTGCGGTCCGCCAGGAAATCGCGCCGCCAATGGGACAGCATCCCGTGGACACCCGAGAGCAGAATCACGGCAACCAGCTTAACGTGCCACCAGCCCCACCCCCAGTCAAGCACGCCAGGCATCAAGACAAGCAGAATACCGAAGGTCCAGGTGGCGATCATAGCCGGATTGGTGATCTGCTTGAGCAATCGCCGTTCCATCACCTTAAACCGCTCGCTCTCTGCCGAGCCAGGCACGGTCTCACAGTGGTAAACGTAGAGGCGTGGAAGATAGAGCATCCCCGCCATCCACGCGACCATGGAAATGACATGCAGCGCCTTGATCCATGGATAGAGCGAACTCAGAACACCCAACGTCTCTGCTCCCAGCTCCGAGCTATCCGCAACCCACGTTACCGTCTCTGCAGCACTATCCTATGCAGGCTTCCTCACGCTATAGGGGCATCCGGTATATCGCTGCGGACAGACGCGTGAGCCGATATGGCTATTTAAGCCGGTTGTTGATGCCCTGGCGCGACGCACTGCTTCAGCCAGAGCGGCGACGAAAACCGAGTCGGCGTTTGGTGTTGGGACACGAAAATACCCGGGAACACCAAGCCGATCCGCAAGGTGTCGATACTCGATGTCGAGCTCGACCAGAGTTTCCGAATGCTCGGAGACAAAGGCAATGGGTACAAGCATGACCGCGACCTTCTCACGCGCGGCTCGCTCAATTTCGGCGACCGTGCTCGGCTCGATCCAGCGCACCGGCGTTGCCCGCGATTGATAGCAAATTGTCCAGTCTAGGTCCGGCTCGCCCCACACGGCCAACACCGCCGCCACGGTCTGTTCAACCTGCCATTGATAAGGATCACCCGAGGAGATGATCTTTTCCGGCAACCCATGGGCTGAGAACAAGACGCGCAACGGCGTTCCCGCTGTCAGGCGCGAACACGCCTGCGAATAAGCCACCCGCACCAGAGTGGCAATTGAGGAAACAAAAGCATGGTCGGTGGCATAGCAGCAGATCGTATGGGTCGCCGCCACAAGCCCGGCGTTGGCAGCAGCATCGTGCCACGCAGCCAATGAACTGGCGGTGGTCGTCGTCGAGTACTGCGGATAGAGCGGCAGCAGTACGACGACATCCGGACGCCAAGCTCGCACAGCCCGAGCCGTGGCGTCGCTGAATGGATGCCAATACCGCATAGCGATGAAGGACCTGACCTGCAGCTCGGGCAGCGCTGCTTGCAGCGCAGATGCCTGCAAGCGGGTCATGTCCAGAAGCGGCGAAGAGCCATTCAACAATGCATAGTTGGCGCGGGCCGCTCGCAGCCGGAGATAGGCGATCGCTCGCGCCAACAAGGCGCGCACCAAAAGCGGCACACGCAGAATGGCAGGATCTAGGAACAAATTCACCAGGAACGGACGTATCGCCGACGGCCGATCGGGACCCCCCAGGTTGAACAGGATCAAGGCGAGCTTACGACGGTGCTCAAGCTGCACGCACCAGCTCCACCAGTTCCGCCACGTAGGCAGGTGGCGTTTGTGGCACGATGCCATGCCCTAGATTGAAGACAAACGGCCAGCCGCGCATCGCTTCCAGGATGCTGGTCGCTTCGATCCGCATGGCCGAGCCGCCGGCGAGCAAGGCTATAGGATCGAGATTTCCTTGCAACGCCACCCGACTTTGCATCAAGGATTTAGCCAAAACCAAGTCCGTTCCGGTGTCCAGCCCAACCGCGTGAACACCAGTTGCCCGTGCATACTCGCCGACCAGCAAGCCCGCCAAACGCGGAAACCCGATCACCGGCACGGCAGGATGCCTCCGGCCAAGCTCCCCCACGATTCTGCGCGTTGTCCTAACCACATGAGTGCGAAATTGGCCAGGCGACAACACGCCAGCCCAGGAATCAAACAGCATCACTGCCTCAGCACCCGCGTCGATCTGCGCTGACAGATAGCTCACGGTCGCATCGGCAAGTATATCCAGTAGTTGAGCGAACAAGGCAGGACTGCCGAATGCCATGCTGCGGGTTGCGGCAAAGTCGCGTGAGCCGCCACCTTCGACCATGTAGCAAGCCACGGTAAACGGCGACCCAGCGAAACCGATCAAGGCCGTGCCACCCAATCCTTCCTCGGGCAATGTCTGCCGGACCTGACGTACTGTCTCAAGAATGGGTGCCACGCGATCTAGCAGTCGGCTCGGATCGAGGGCGGCCACTCCGGAAGCATCCCGCAACGGAGGCAGCACAGGCCCTTCGCCCTCGCGGAAGGCCAACCCCTGTCCGAGAGCCCACGGAACCATCAGGATATCACTGAACAGGATTGCCGCGTCCAGCCGATAGCGGCGGATCGGCTGCAACGTGACCTCGGTTGCCAGCTCCGGGGTCGTGCAAAGCGCGATGAAGTCTTTCGCCTTGGCCCGCACGGCCCGATATTCCGGCAGGTAGCGGCCGGCTTGACGCATCAGCCAGATTGGCGGCGGCCACACTGAGATCCCTGTAAGCGCTCGCAACAGGTGTTTCGGATTGTCCATGAAAGACTCAGATATAAGAAAGAATCTTAGTGGGATGCTGTAGCAGTAGGGGGTGTGGATTGTGGGGTACCAGATGCCACTGGAATTCCCGGTCGGTTGTCCACATCAGAGTCGTCCTATAACTATCGCTGTTGGCTCGGTATTCGGACGCTATCCGCACCTGAGGGACAACTGCTGCCAGCTATCTCGGTGTTACGCAAGGGCAGGCGTTACCCCCGGTTTGCCCTGCGGCGTGGCAAGGTGGGCTGGTAGTCCCGGCTATCCCCGCTATTCTACCCCTATGGATAACCATCGGATCAACCTTCATCTGGTCTCAGACGCAACCGGCGAGACGCTGAATGCGATCGCCCGGGCGACAACGGTCCAATTCGACCAGGCGGACATCATCCATCACCGGTGGAGTCTGATCCGCACCCGGTTTCAGCTCCACCGCGTGCTGGAAGGTATAGAGCATGAACCGGGACCGGTATTGTCAACCCTCGTCGACCGGGCGCTGCGCAGCGAGCTGGAAACCACCTGCGTGCGGCTAAACGTACCTGTGGTCAATGTGCTAGATCCGGTAATGAACCTGTTGCAGGAGTCGATCGGACAGCAGGCCTCGGCCCGGCCTGGCCGCCAGTACGCTTTGAATGCCGATTATTTCCGTCGGATCGATGCTATGCATTATGTCCTTGCCCATGATGACGGTCAGGCCGCAGCGGGTCTGGCGGAAGCGGACGTCATCCTCGTGGGCGTCTCACGCAGCTCCAAGACGCCCACCTGCTTCTACCTCGCCAACCGAGGAATCAAGGCAGCCAACGTCCCGCTCGTCCCCAACCTGCCAATTCCGCCAGACCTGGAGCGGCCGCACTGTCCGGTGATCGGCCTGACTCTGGATGCGGGCTCACTGATCGAAATTCGGCGGTTCCGATTGCGCATGATCGCTTCCGGTGGGCCGGCCGGAGCGGTTCGGCCGACCACCACAGAATACGTCGATGAGGAGGCGGTTCGCTCTGAGTTGCTCTGGGCTCGCCGCCTCTGCAATAGCCGTGGTTGGCCGGTGATCGACGTTACCCGCCGTTCGATCGAGGAGACGGCGGCAACGGTGCTCCAGCTGATGGACGCCTGGCACAACCGCCGGATGGCAGGGCAGCCCGCCACACCGTGACGTTGCGGTGGGTCTTGCCTAGCGGTCCACTGCGGTCGATACAGACACTATGAATGAGACTGTGACCGCGGCGCCAGCAGAGGCGCCGCGCTACGATTTCGGGGTCGCCGAGCCGAAATGGCAGCGCGCTTGGGCAGAGCGCGGCTGTTTCGGCGTGGACGACGTGCCGGCCGATGGCAAGCCGAAATACTATGTTCTCGAAATGTTCCCGTATCCCAGTGGCAAGATCCATATGGGCCACGTGCGCAACTACACTCTCGGCGACGTGGTGGCGCGCTACAAGCGGGCGCGGGGCTTTTCGGTGATGCATCCAATGGGTTGGGATGCATTCGGTCTCCCGGCCGAGAACGCCGCGCGCGAACGCGGTATCCATCCCGCCAAATGGACCTGGGAAAACATCGCCAACATGCGGGCCGAGTTGCAGCGCATGGGGTTGTCGCTCGACTGGCGACGTGAGTTCGCGACCTGTGATCCGGCCTATTACGGCCACCAGCAGAAGTTGTTCCTGGATTTCCTGAAGGCGGGCCTGGTAGAACGCAAGGAAAGCTGGGTCAACTGGGATCCGGTGGATGGCACCGTCCTGGCCAACGAGCAGGTAATCGATGGCCGCGGCTGGCGCTCGGGTGCGCCGGTCGAGAAGAAACAGCTCAGCCAGTGGTTCTTCCGCATCACACACTATGCCGGGGAGTTGCTAACGGCTCTCGGCCAGCTCGATCGGTGGCCGGAACGGGTCCGGGTGATGCAGGAGAAGTGGATCGGCCGCAGCGAAGGTGCGCGGCTGCATTTCGATCTGGCGAAGCCGGAGCAATCGATCGATCGGGTGGAGGTATATACCACCCGGCCGGACACGCTCTACGGCATGTCGTTCCTGGCCTTGGCGCCGGAACATCCGCTCGCTGCGGCGGTTGCGGCACGCGACCGAACTGCTGCCGGGTTCATCGCGGAATGTCGCCGGATGGGCACCAGCGAAGCCGCGATCGAAACGGCCGAAAAGCGCGGCTACGACACCGGCCTGCGCGTTCGTCATCCGTTGCTAGCGGGCGCAACTTTCCCGGTCTGGATCGCCAACTTCGTGCTGATGGAATACGGCACCGGGGCGATCTTCGGCTGCCCGGCGCACGATCAGCGCGACATTGACTTCGCCCGAAAGTACGGTCTCCAGGTTGTACCCGTGGTTTTGCCTCCGGGCGCCGACCCGGATTCGTTCAACGTCGCAAATGAAGCCTATGTCGGTCCCGGCACCATCTTCAACTCCGGACCATTCGATGGTCTGGAGGTCGAGGCGGCGAAGCGGGCGGTTATCGCCGAACTCGAACACCGCGGAGTCGGCAAGGGTGTCACGAACTGGCGCTTGCGCGACTGGGGCGTGTCGCGCCAGCGCTATTGGGGTTGTCCGATCCCGGTGATCCATTGTGCCGGCTGCGGCGTGGTCCCCGTGCCGGATGAGCAATTGCCGGTCCTGTTGCCGGATGACGTGACGTTCGATCGGCCTGGTAACCCGCTTGACCATCATCCCACATGGAAACACGTGGCCTGCCCCCGTTGCGGGGCGCAGGCGCGGCGCGAGACGGACACCTGCGACACTTTTGTCGACAGCTCGTGGTATTTTGCCCGATTTTGCAGCCCGCAAGCCGATGATCCGGTCACGCGTGCGGCGGTTGATCACTGGATGCCGGTCGATCAATACATCGGCGGCATCGAGCATGCGATCCTGCACCTGCTCTATTCCCGCTTCTTTACCCGGGCGATGAAGGAAACCGGCCACCTGAACGTGGACGAGCCGTTCGCTGGATTGTTTACCCAGGGCATGGTGACGCACGAAAGCTACCGCACGACTGCCGGACCCGATGGGGTGTGGCTCTATCCCGAGGAGGTCGTGAAGCAGCCCGATGGCAGCGCGATCGGACGCGACACCGGTGAGCCGGTGGTCGTCGGCCGCGTCGAAGCCATGAGCAAATCGAAGCGCAACACGGTTGATCCCGGAGCCATCATTGCCCGATTTGGCGCCGATACGGCGCGGTGGTTCATCCTGTCGGATAACCCGCCCGATCGGGACATGGAATGGACCGAAGCCGGGGTCGCCGGGGCGTTTCGATTTACCCAACGTGTATTTCGGCTTGCGGAATCGCTGGACCCGGCCGCGGCAGTGGGGGCGCCCGGCGACGTCGGACCGACGGTCCGCGCGTTGCGCCAGGCCACGCACCGGGCCATAGCAGCGGTGACCGAGGCACTGGACAGCTTCGCCTTCAATGTAGGGGTTGCTCGTCTCTACGAATTCGCCAATGCGATCGCCGACGCGGAGCGCGCGCCGAATCAGCCAGGACTCGTCTGGGCACGGCGTGAGGCGTTGGAAACGCTGTCCCGCATCATGTCTCCGATGATGCCGCACTTGGCCGAGGAAGTGCACGCTCGGCTGCAACCGGACTCCGAGACATTGGTGGCGGAGCTTCCATGGCCGGAGCCCGATCCGGTGTTGCTGGCAATGGAGAGCGTGACGATCGCAGTTCAAGTGATGGGCAAGCTACGGGGCACGATCGCCGCACCACCGGACGCCCCCGCCGCGCAAGTCATTGCAATTGCTGAAGAAGAGCCGAACGTGGCCCGGGCGCTGGAGGGCAAGCGTGTGGTCAAGCGTATTCATGTGCCAAACCGTATCGTCAACTTCGTGATCGCCGGATGATCGCCAACCTGTCGCGTCGCAAGTTGCTGACACTGGGTAGCACCGGAGTGCTCGCCGGCTGCGGCTTCCAGCCGGTGTATATGCCGACGGCCGCAGGCCGAGCGGGACCGGCGCAACGGGAACTTGCGGCCATCAACATAAACCTGATCCCAGATCGTCCCGGTCAGTTGCTTCGGCAGGATTTGCAAGAGCGGCTGGCGAGCGATTCGGGCGAGACTCCACAGCGTTACGATCTTGCCGTGACCTTCTCGATTTCCGGCGAGGGAATTGGCGTCGAGCCGGACAATGCGGCAACGCGGATTCGTCTGATCGGCAATGCGCATTGGACCCTCAAGGCGCGGGATCCGGCCCAAACGCAGGTTACCAGCGGCTCTGCCCGTGCCATGGATGCCTTCAACGTACTCGATCAACAGTACTTCGCCGCAGACATCGACAACGAGCAGGTGCAGCGGCGGCTGGCATCCGCGTTGGCGGATCAGATTGCGATGCAACTGGCGGTCTTCTTTCGCCGTCGGGCGGCCGTTGCGTCGAGCTGAAGGCGATGAGGCTCACGCCGCAACGCCTGGCTGCTTTCCTGCGAGACCCCGGCGATTGCCGAGTCGTTCTGCTCTTCGGCGAGGACCTCGGCATGATCCACCATCGCGCGGAAACACTCGTGCGCGCTGTGGCCGGATCGCTCGATGATCCATTCCTGGTCGCCGAACTGGGGCGTGGCGAACTGGATCGCCTGACCGACGAGGCAGCCTCGCTGCCGCTAACCGGAGGCCGACGCGTCGTACGTGTGCGCGAGGCAACCGACGCGGCAACCGGAGCGGTTCAAGCGGTTTTGAACAGCCGCGCCCCGGCGCTAGTGGTTCTGGAGGCCCCCGGCATAGCGACTCGTTCGAAGCTGCGCGCCTTACTGGACGCTGCACCGGATGGCGCTGCGATTGCTTGCCATCCGGAGGAGGGTCACGCTTTGGAGGGGACCATCCGACGCGTGCTGGGGGCCGCGACTGTCGCCGTGGACCAGGACGCGCTCGCATGGCTCAGCGGGCAGCTTGGCGCGGACCAGGTATCGACCCATGCCGAGCTGGAGAAGTTGGCGCTGTATGCCGGATCCAACGGTCGGGTCGATCTGGACACGGCGATGCACTGCGTCGGCGACCTGGCCGGGTTGTCGCTGGATGACGCGTTGTTTGCCGCGACGGCGGGGGATTTGGCGACGGCAGACCGGGCGCTGGAACTTGCTGTGGCCGAGGGTGCGGCACCCGTCGGCGTATTGCGCGGCGGCCTGATGCATCTGCAGCGGCTGTATCGGGCTCGTCTACTGGTGGAGACGGGCATGAGCGCGGGCGACGCGGCCAAGGCGGCGCGTCCGCCGGTGTTCTTCCGGCGGGTCGGCGCTTTCACCAAGGCGCTGAGCTTGTGGTCGTCGTCGTCGCTGGCCGCGGCGATGGCAGGGCTGAGCAAGGCGGAGCGCAATTGCAAACGTACCGGAGCGCCGGACCATACGCTGTCCCGCCACGCTGTGCTGACCCTGGCCCGGCGCGCGATGGCCGCACGCTGACGCGATCGCGCCGGCGCCGGCCCCACTGCGGTACGGCAGCTCGCGGATTGGGGCGCCAACGTCATCAAGATCGAGCCGCCGGGTGCCGGCAAGGGCGACATCATCGACACCACCCGACATGGCTTCGATTTCCAGAACCTGCATCGCAACAAGCGCAGTATGACCCTCAACCTGAAGCAGGATGAGGCGCACGCGATCTTCAAGCAGCTTGCCGCCAAGGCCGATGTGGTCGTGGAGAACTATCGATCCGACGTGAAGTACCGGCTACGCGTGGACTACGACACAATGGCCAAGGTGAATCCGCGGATCGTCTATGGCAGCATCTCCGGCTTCGGGCAGAGCGGTCCCGACGCGACGCGGCCAGGTGTTGTTCAGATCGCCCAGGGCGTGGGCGGGCTGATGTCGATCACCGGCCTGGAAGGGCAGGGGCCAGTGCGGGTTGGCATCCCCATCGCCGACCTTACCTCGGGCATCTTCCTGTCACAGGCCATATCGCTCGCCCTGATGCAGCGAGCGCAGACGGGAAAGGGGCAGTGGGTACACACTTCGTTGCTGGAGGCGCAAATCTTCATGCTGGACTTCCAGGCGTCACACTGGCTCATCCTCCATGAGGTGCCCGGCCAAGCGGGCAACGACCCCGACCGGCATTCCCACCGGTGTGTTTCCCACCGCGGAGGGCCACGTCAACATCGCCGCATCCGGCGAGGCGCTGTGGACCCGGTTCTGTCAGGCGATCGGTTGGACCGAGGCGCTGGCTGATCCGGACTACGCTACTGGGCCGCTGCGCTCGAAGAACCGCAAGGCGCTGAACGAACGGCTCGGGGCGATCACCCGTACGCGCCCCAACGCCCACTGGCTGACCGCATTGAACAAGGCCGACGTGCCCTGCGGCCCGATCAACAACATCGAGGGGGTGTTCGCAGAGCCGCAGACGCAGCATCTCGGCATCGCGCGCCCTGTCCACCATCCGAAGCTGGGAGACATCAGCGTGGTCGGCCAGCCGTTCACCCTCACCGAGGCGCCGCAACCGGAAACGATGCGACCCACGCCGGAACTGGGCGAGCACACCGACGCGATCCTGGGCGAACTTGGCTACGACGCGGTGGCGATCACCGAGCTGGGCCAGCGCGGTGCCGTCTGAAGGTCACGGTTTCGGTCCAGCCAATGACACGGGTCGGCGGCGCTACCGTCGGGGACCGGACATCTTGCTTCTCGACCGCCCACGCGGCAGTTTGCGCCCGTCACGGCGGGGGTGAACATGGCGGTCAACAAAATCTATCCCGATGCGACGGCGGCCTTGGCCGGGCTGCTGCACGACGGCATGGTGATCATGTCCGGTGGGTTCGGGCTGTGCGGCATACCCAGCGTGCTGATCGAGGCGGTGCGGGAAAGTGGCGCGAAGGACCTTACGATCATCTCGAACAACGCCGGGATCGACGAGGTCGGCCTGGGCGTGCTGCTGCAAACCCGCCAGGTGCGCAAGATGATCAGCTCCTATGTCGGGGAGAACGCGACCTTCGCGCAGCAATACCTCGCCGGCGAACTGGAGATCGAATTCAACCCGCAAGGCACGCTGGCCGAGCGCATCCGCGCCGGTGGCGCGGGCATCCCGGCCTTCTACACCGCCACCGGCGCCGGGACGCAGATCGCCGAAGGCAAGGACACCAAGGAATTCGACGGCCGTACCTATGTAATGGAACGCGGCCTGCGCGCCGATTTGGCGGTGATCCACGCCTGGAAGTCGGACCATGAGGGCAACCTGATCTATCGGAAGACCGCACGGAACTTCAATCCGATCATGGCGACCGCGGCCGAGGTCGTCGTGGCGGAGGTCGAGGACCTGGTGCCCAACGGCCAGATCGACCCGGACCACATCATCACCCCGGGGATTTTCGTCAATCGCATCGTGCTGCTCGAGACCGTGGACAAGCGGATCGAGCAACGCACCGTGCGCAAACGGTTCTGAGGAGGGCGGGCGATGGCCTGGACGCGCGATCAGATGGCGGCACGCGCGGCACGCGAGCTGCATGATGGGTTCTACGTCAATCTGGGGATCGGTATTCCGACCCTGGTGGCGAACCATATTCCGGAAGGCATGTCGATCCAGCTCCACTCGGAGAACGGCATGTTGGGCATGGGTCCCTTCCCGTTCGAGGGCGAGGAGGACCCAGACCTGATCAACGCCGGCAAGCAGACCGTCACCGAACTGCCGACCACCAGCTTCTTCGATTCCGCCGGCAGCTTCGCGATGGTGCGCGGCGGGCACATCGACATCTCTATCCTTGGCGCCTTGCAGGTGGCGGAGAACGGCGACCTGGCGAACTGGATGATCCCCGGCAAGATGGTGAAGGGGATGGGTGGTGCGATGGACCTGGTGGCCGGGGTGAAGCGTGTCGTGGTGCTCATGGAGCACACCGCGGGCGGCAAGCCCAAGCTGTTGCACAGGTGCAATCTGCCGCTGACCGGGGCAGGCGTGGTCGATCTCGTGATCACTGACCTGGGTGTTTTCGAGGTCGGCGAGCAGGGGCTGACGTTGGTGGACATCGCTCCCGAAGTGACGGTCGAGGAGGTCCGCTCGAAGACGGAAGCTGGCTTTGCCGTGTCGCCGGAACTGAAAGTGGCGGCGTAGCAGGCGAGGAAGGCTCTCCCGCGTTCTGCGCGCGGGAGAGGTTTCCTAAGCCCTACCGTGCCCCGAAAATCGCGCTGCCGACCCGCACCCAGGTCGCGCCGCAGGCGATCGCCACCTCGAAATCCGCCGACATCCCCATCGACAATATCGGTAACCCATGCTTCGCGGCGCGATCGGCGAGCCAGGTGAAATGCGGCCGCGGGTCCTCATCGAGCGGCGGCACGCACATCAGTCCGGCCAACGCCGCGCCGAAGCGTCCCTTGCACTCGTCGATGAACGCATCGGCATCCGCGCGCCCAATGCCGGATTTCTGTGCCTCGTCGCCAACGTTCACTTCAATCAGCAACACTGGCGTACGGCCCTCCTTGGCGATCGCAGCGGCGATCGCGTCGGCTAGATGCCGCCGGTCCAGCGTCTCGATCACCTCGGCAAGCCGCACCGCGTCACGCGCCTTGTTGGTTTGCAGTCCGCCGATCAGATGCAGGCTGAACCGATGCTCCGCACGCAACGCCGGGAATTTCGCCGCCGCCTCCTGCACCCGGTTTTCACCGAACACCGTCTGTCCGGCAGCGAGCGCAGCGCGTATCGCCTCGACGGGCTTGGTCTTGCTGACCGCCACGAGAGTGACGTCCTCCGGC
The DNA here is from genome assembly GCA_049522565.1 of Acetobacteraceae bacterium. Classification (GTDB taxonomy): domain Bacteria; phylum Pseudomonadota; class Alphaproteobacteria; order Acetobacterales; family Acetobacteraceae; genus JASHVB01. The sequence continues at coordinate 11,223 of JBEKNT010000011.1, read as the reverse complement.
TTGCGTCCGGCCTTGATCGCGGCATCGGAGATGCGATCCCGCACACTTCGCAGGTTTTCGGCGATACTGGTCTCGATGGATTGGGTAGGGGGTGCCATGGATGCGAAGCTTGTCGCTTGGGCGCGTGCAGTCAAGGCGCGGCGCACGCACAGCCGAAGCGCACTGCCCGTGCTGTGGCTCTTCACCGACGAGCGCCGCCTGGCCGATCCATGCCCCTCGGTCGCCAGGCTGCCGCGCGGACTCGCCGGTGTCGTGTTGCGCCACGATGGCGCCCCCGGTCGCGAGGCATTGGGCCGCGCATTGGCACGACTCTGCCGGGCGCGACGGCTCGCCCTGGTTGTGGCGGGCGACGTCCGTCTGGCGGCGGCATTGGGAGCGGGCGTGCATCTGCGCGGCGGACGCTGGCCAGATCACGCCCGGACGCGGCGCGGCCTGCTGACCAGTTCGGCCCATGGTCCGGTGGAGCTGCGCCGCGCCAGGCAGGCTGGAGCGAACCTCGCCTTCCTGTCACCCGCGTTCCCGACTCGAAGTCATCCGGATGCCGTCGGTCTCGGCCCGGCGCGCTGGTCACGACTCGCGCGCGGCGCATCCTTGCCTGTCGCAGCCCTTGGCGGCATCGACCATGCGACAGTGGGGCGGCTGCCGGTCGGGCTGTGCAGCGGGGTGGGAGCCATCAGCGCCCTATCTTAGCCGTGCATTGCCCGCGTCACGGCGGGAGCGCGATATTGGAGCATACATGGAGGGGCCGATGCTTAACCGCTGTCTCGTCTCACTGCTGATTTGCCTGGCGGGCGCCTGGCCCAGCCTGGCGCGGGCGGTGGAGTTTGCGCCGCAGGGCGACACACAACCCCCGATGTCCACCTCGCCGAGCGGGTTCGTCGGCGTGCCGGGCTCCAGCGGCTATGGACCAGAGCATTTCCAGGCATTCCCGCCCCCGCCGTCCGCCTCAGGCCAGACCTCCTCATGCCAAACCTGTCCGGCGTCCAGGCAGCCGCAGCCATCGCCTCAACCGCCGCAGCACTGACCGAGGAAACAAAACTGACCCGCTTGGCGACTACCCGTCAGACACGCTAGATAGGGACAGCATGGCCGTCCGGCGCATGCGCTTCATTGCGACAGGCCGAACCAAATGACTTTTTCGCCGTGCAGGGTGCTCGCCTTCCTGTTTTGTCTGACGTTGCTGGCGGGGTGCGGGCAAACACGACCGAACAATCCCGAACCGGGATCGCCTGACTACGCCGGCGAACCAGGTTCCGCACTTGGTCAATACGGCAACCTGACGGGTGAGGGCAGCCTGCTCAGCTTCGGCACCGACAAGCAGCCGAAGCCGGACCAAGGCGGCGGTACGGGGATCGGCGTCAACGCCTATTTATGGCGTGGTGCGCTTGACACGTTGAGCTTCATGCCGCTTTCTTCGGCCGATCCATTCAGTGGTGTCATCATCACCGATTGGTACTCGCCTCCCACGACGTCGGGCGAGCGTTTCAAGGCGACAGCCTACGTCATGGGACGCGAACTGCGCAGCGACGGAGTCCGCGTGGCGATCTTCCGGCAGGTGATGCAAAATGGCCAGTGGGTCGATGCGCCGATCAGCGCCGTCACGGTGGGTGAAATCGAGAATAAGGTATTAGCCCGGGCCCGCCAGCTTCGCGAGCAATCTCAGGCGAGTAGTTGACCCGAAGATCGGTTTGCCAACGGGAGCGGTGAGCTGTGCGGGTTCCCTGTCAGCGCAGGAAACATGGCGACCAAGCACAACCATGTGCTCAAAGGTTTGACCCTAAATCCGGAGTTGAACGATTGCCTATTCCGCCCGAATCGGCGGAACAGTAGGGGATGGACCCAGATCTCCCGATACTTTTGCCTCACCCTGCGGGTGAACAACCATCGGTAGAAGACTGGCATGCGAGCGCCGACACATTTGCCGGCCGCGTGCATGTCGAGTGGGATCGCGACGGCCAGATGACGCCGCTGGGGGCAGCTGCCCTTCTTCATCGACTATCTGAAGCAGGGCGGGTTGTTCGACGGCTGGGTGGCAGACTGCCCGCTCAGCTACAGCAGTCCGAATGCACCGTCCAAACGCGACCTGCTGGGCACCGTGCTGCTGTCAGTGCTGTCGGGTCACTATCGTTATGCCCACATCACCACGCTGCGATGTGACGCGGTGAACCCGCATCTGCTCGGCATGGCGAAGGTCATCAGCGAAGACGCGGTGCGCCGCGGCCTGGCGAAGATCGAGGAGGCGTCCGGGCTGGCCTGGCTGCAGAACCACCTGGACTACTGCCTCCGGCCGCTGCTGACCGAGCCTTGGGAGCTGGACATCGATAGCACGATCAAGCCGCTGTACGGTCACCAGGAAGGTGCGGTGCTGGGCTACAACCCGCACAAGCCCGGGCGGCCGTCGCACTGCTATCATACCTACCTGATGGGCAACCTGCGTCTGGTGCTTGGCGTGGATGTGCATCCCGGCGATGAACACACGCCGAAGCATGGCCAGGACGGCCTCTGGTCATTGCTGCGCCGACTGGGGCGCGAGCGCTGGCCGGCTCTGCTACGGGGTGACGTGGCGTGGGGCGTCGAACCGGTGATGTCGCGAGCCGAGCAGGACGGGTTGCCCTATCTGTTCCGTTTGCGCCTGACGGCGAACGTCAAGAAGGCGCTGACGCGGATGACGGCGGAGCGCGATTGGGCCGATGCCGGACAAGGCTGGCCAGGCAAGGAGACGACGCTGCGGCTGCACGGCTGGAGCCGGCAGCGCCGCGTCGTGCTGCTGCGCCGCAAGCTGAAGCAACCCTTGGTGCTGGTCGATCGCCGCCAGCCGGAGCAACCGCTGCTGAGTTTCGCGGAGGTCGGAGCGGGTGGTGAAGTGTGGGAACATGCCGCGCTGGTCACCTCACTGGACAACGAGATCCTCACGTTGGGTCACCTTTACCGCGATCGGGCGGATTGCGAGAACAACTTCGATGAACTGAAGAATCAGTGGGTCTGGGGCGGTTTCACCACGCACGACCTGAAGCGCTGTCGGCTGCTCGCCGGCTGTGTCGCACTGGCCTTCAATTGGTGGAGCCTGTTCGTGCGGCTGGCCGATCCCGATCACCGACCGGAGGCGATCACCAGCCGTCCCTTGCTGATGCAGGCAATCGCGCGGCAGACCCGCCATGCTGGCCAGCTAACGCTGACACTCAGCAGCACACATGGCCAGCAGCACAAGGCGCGGCAAGCGTATTGGCGGATCGCTGGCTTCCTCGGCCGGCTGCGGGAAACTGCGGAGCAGTTGGGGCCGCTGCAACGCTGGTATCGGATCCTCAGCGAGGCGCTCAAACGCTATCTGAAGGGGCGCCAACTCGACCCACCGCGGCAGCTCGCACCGGCCTGAACCGCTCGCCATGATTGCAGCCGCAGGTGGTCTCAGCAGGTTTGTGAGAAGCAACTGCCGGATTTAGGGTTAAAGATGGGTTAGCAGATCGACAGCGGCGTGAGCGTCGCAATCGCGTGGTGACATCGGCGAGACGGCAGGCTGCAACCACGTTGCAACCGCGACGCGGCCACAAACAACCTGAGCTATGCACGGGAATCACACGATGACAGATCGCGCGGGGGACATCTTGTGTACGTTTCCGCCTCGCCCGCTCAATCGGGTTGAGCGCGCACTGGTGACCTCGTGGCTGGCGACTACGTCCAATGTCACATCGGCCTATGTCAGCGAACGCCGCAGCGACGATCCGGCCCTCTATCGCCGGATCGTCGTGACCGTCGGGCAGAATCGGACTCCATCCCACCTCATCCACGCCCCGGCCGGGCTACGCTGCTGGCTCGTGTCGTCAGTCGGTCATGGCTCGGAGGTACAGCGGTTCGCTAGCTTGTACGGGGCGCTGAATTCGATCCGCACGATGTTCGTCCCTAACGCGGCGGTGTCCGAGCCGTAGTGGCCGAGGCTCCCAGCGGCCGCTGCGCGCGTTCGATCAGGCGCGCGAACAAGCCGGGCTTTTTCAGCGGCTTCGCCGCCTCGGCCGCTTTCAGCCGGGCCAGTTGCTCAGCCTTCCGCCCGCGCTGCTTGCTGTCGAGCCACTTCTCCAGGCTCATCCCGGCCTTCGCGGCACGCTTCGCTTCATAGGCGCGCTGCGCGGGGGTCGGTGTTCTGGCGGCAGTCTGCTTGGTGGTCACGTCTGAGGGTCCCCTGGAGCCGGTTCGATAGGTTTTCGCAGGCACCGGCCGGGGATTCAAGTGGCATTGCGGCAGGGGAACGAATGATGCCGCCCCCCGCGCTCTCTCTGGCAGGCTAGCCTGTCATGCCATTCGTGTTTCGTATCCGATACCTTAACGCTTCGGAAGCGCTCACAGTGGGAGTCCCCTCGCACGACAGCCCAACCCGCGTTATCAGCCATTTTGTCCGGCTCGATGCCGAACGCAGCTTCATGTCCCATGTCAGAATCAGCAAGAACACCGTCCGTACGACAACAGTAGCATTGATTGCGTGTTCCAGATCATCCTCACTGGCGGGCTAGCGAAGCGGGGCAGCCCTCGCCACGGTCGGCGGTTATACATCCGGGAAATATGGCTGGTCCCACCACGCATCAAGCGTCCGACTTGCTCTGTGTCAAGGTTCTGACTCTGGCGCTTCGAGCCCGGTTCTTTGACGTCATTCCGGCGACGCGGAGCGATCTGCTGCATGCATTGACAGGACATGCCCAGTAAATTGGGTCGCTTTGCTCGCTATGACGGCGTCAGCTGGGAACTCCAACCGCCAGGATCGCCAAACCAGGCCGTTACAGACGATCCGCCGACACCGCGGCGGCGCGGGGCAGGGCGCGCAAACGCTCCAGCAGCGGCGCCACCCCGTCCGTGACCTCGAACAGGTCGCGCGCGCGGGCAGATGCGAAGCCGAGGCTGATCGCTGCTTCGATCACAGTCAGCAACGGAACCGCCGAGCCGGCTATGTCGCACAGCAAAATCGGCTTGTCGTGCAGCCCAAGCTGTCGCCAGGTGATGATCTCGAAAGTCTCGTCCAGCGTGCCCAGCCCGCCTGGTAGCGAGACAAACGCATCTGCCTGCGCGAACATCAACTGCTTTCGGCTGTGCATGCTGTCGGTGGTCACCAGCTCGGCGACTCCGGTATGCGCTACTTCCAGCCGGGCGAGGAATTCGGGGATGACGCCGAGAACCTCGCCGCCGGCTGCGAGGACCGCGTCGGCCAGCGCACCCATCAACCCGACGCGGCCGCCGCCATAGACCAACCGCATGCCGGAAGCTGCGAGGCCACGCCCCAATGCCCGGGCCCCGGCGGCAAAAGCGGGATCGGTTCCGGGATTAGAGCCGCAGAACACCGCAACAGAATGGATTTGTGGCATCGTCGTCTTTCCGGCCGAGGGCGCACCGATTTGGTCAGCAGACTGGAGTCTGGTAGTGGGTCGTTGTAGTCCGACACGGTCGTCACAACCACTTTGCCACACACGTGAGGGGAATGCGGTGAACATGATGCGGAAATCTGCTTTTGTCGTGCTGGCGCTTGGCTTGACAGGGGCGGCGCATGCCGCCGGGCCGGACCCGATCGAGACCCGCCAGGCTGGTCAGGACCTCATGCTGGCCGATTTCGCCGGCATTCGCGCCGTGGTCGCGGCGAAGGGCGACGTGAAGACCCTGGAAAAGCCGGCCGACGCACTGGCTCGCTGGATAAAGCAGTTCCCGTCGCAGTTCCCGCCGGGCAGCGACACGGGTCACGATACCAAGGCTCTCCCCGCGGTATGGTCGGACTCGGCCGGATTCCAAAAGGCAGCCGACAACTTTGTCGATGCCGCGGACAAGCTGGCGCAGCTTGCCAGGGCGGGAGACGCGGACGGCGTGGCGAGCCAGGTGAAGGTCGTCGGCGACGCCTGTGGCGCCTGCCATAAGACCTACCGCGCCCGCTGATTCAGCCGCCGCCTGCGGCGTCGGCGTCAGGTTAGCTGCCGAACCACACCACCACGAATACGACCAGCGCGGCCGCAACGCAGAACGCGGCTGCGGCCCGGGCTGGGTTGACCATCCGGGGAACCGGCAGCGTATCGGGCAGACGCTTGCTGCCGGTGACCATCGGCCATACCAGCCGATGCCCCCGCAACACGCGGTAGGTCAGGATCGCCAGCAGGTGCAGCGCGATCGCCACTTCGATCAGCCGGAAATTGACGGCATGGACGTGGCTGAGCCAGTCGCTGTTCCGCGGCCCGACCACTTCCGCCAGCGGCCCTTCGACCGAAACCTCGTCATTGGCGCACAACCCGGTGCCAACCTGCACGCAAAGCAATCCCAGCATCGCCAGGACCATCCAGCCGCCCGCGGCGTTGTGGCCGATCTCGTGGTCCGGTTCGCCCCGGTAGACGAGTACCAGGTGTTGCACCACAGCGATGGGGCCCCTCAGGAACCGCGCGAATCGGGCGGTGTCGCTGCCGATGAAGCCCCAGATCAGCCGGAACAGCAGGAGTGTCGCCATCGTGTATCCGCAGTACATATGCTGCTCCATCCAGCCCTCGTGCTGGGTCAGCCAGCTCGTGCCGACCAGGAGGACGACAACCCAGTGAAACAGCCGGGTAGGCGCATCCCAGACCCGTCTTAGCACATACATCTGCGCACCTGAGCCTCCGATAGTTTGCCGGCCCACTTCGGGCGTACTTGCACGCGTCCAGTCGAAGGCACCACGCAACCTCGCCCGGTCAAAAGAAAGCGTGTCACAGCTCCGGGTTCGCGGATTGCGATGGTGGCCGTTGCAGGCCTCGACCGGACCGGCTCAGTCGCCTTTGCCGCAAGTCGTCATTGAGTCACGGCATGACCTTCGGCTTCTGTTGGTGCTCCTGGTAAAGGGCGATATGGGCGGGCGCGGTCCAAGTGACGAGCCGCGCCGCGGCGGCGAGGTATCCGACGGCCGTGCCCGCGTTCACCAGCAGCACAATGGGCATCAAGACCACATCCTCCGCGATCAGACCGTGTCTGGTACAGACGGCATAAAGCACTGGCGTTGCGGTGGCGTACGTTCCAGGCCTATCACATTTGGCTCGACCGAGCGGCGGCGAGGCGGATGGGCCGCCCTCAGCGCGGGACATCGGGGTACGTGCAACATGCGGTACAGGGAGCATCTACGCAAAGGTCGCTGGGCACCCAAAGATCTCAAACAAGCATTCTCGGTCGCTTCCCGCCATCGGTGCGGTCTCCCGCGCAGGATAGCAATCCTATAACGCCGCTCCGTGAGACCGACAACCGTGGGGCGTCGTCGGTGGAGAGTCGTCGGAAAGTCGTTCCCGGTAGCTGTTGGTTTCACGTGGCTGTTTTCTTGCCACAGAAAACCTACTACCCTGCCATTCGTCATGGAACCGGGTATGCCGCCCTCCCGAGCGACCGCGTTGCGCCCCATGCTGTTGGTGCTGGCCGGCCTCGTCGTCCTGGCGGCCGCAGCGGGTCTTGCCCTGCGCGATCGTACCATCGTGCAAGTCCCGCCCAGCGCGACGCCACCCCAGGCCGCAGTGCAACCGACCGCTCCCCAAGCCCCGCCGCTGATCCAGAAACCCACATTCGATGTCGTTCGCATCAATCCGCAGGGCGACGCAGTCATGGCGGGTCGTGCAGCGCCGGGGAGCGAAGTTACCATCACTGATGGCGACAAGGAGGTCGGCCATGTCCGGGCGGATCAGCACGGGGACTGGGTGTTCGTGCCCTCCACCCCGCTGGCACCTGGCACACGCGAACTGACCCTTGCTGAACGGGCGCCCGATGGCAGCGAGACTAAAAGCGACCGCTCGGTGGTGCTGGTCGTGCCGGAGACCCAAACGGCGGGCGCCGGCCCCGCCCAGACGCCGACGCCACCGCTGGCGATACTGACCGGCCCCGCCGCCGCCCCGCTTGTACTGACCGGCCCGGGCCAGCCGCCGGGCAGCGCATCAGTGGACCGCTTCCGGTTGGCGCTCGGTGCGGTGGAGTATGACGAGCATGGCGAAATCCGTCTTTCGGGCAATGCCCCGCCCGGCGCCACGGTGCGGCTTTATGTCGATAGCCGCCCGATCGGCCAGGCCGTCGCCAACCCGGATGGCCAGTGGACATTCTCCGCCGGCGACACGGTCGGCCCCGGGACGCACCGTTTACGCCTGGACCAGATCGCCCCGGACGGAACCGTTGCCTTCCGGTTGGACCTCCCCGTCACGCGCCAACAATTGGCCGCCGCGGAACTGCCTCCCGGGCACATCGTGATCCAGCCCGGACAGAATCTCTGGACGATTGCACGCCATACCTACGGCCAGGGCATCCGCTACACGGTCATCTACCAGGCAAACCAGCAGGACATTCGCGATCCCGACCTGATCTATCCTGGTCAGGTGTTCGCCTTGCCCGCCTCGACGTCGGCGCCTCCAATCCCCGCCTCGTCAAGCAAATCGAGATAGGGCTCAAGGTCGAGCAAGAAGCGGGTGAGTTCTGCCAGCAGGTCGGTGGCGGTGATCGGCAGGGTCACCGGGGAGTCCGCTTCGAGCTGTACGCGATGGTCGGGCAACAGCAATACTCCCCAGGGTCCCGGCAGCGCACGGGGCAACAGATGCAACAGCTGGAAGCTCTGCGGTCGCAAGCCAGAATCGTGCGGATTGGCAGTGCTGGGAACCCGCCCCAACGTTGCCTGCAGCACGAGTCGGCCCCGATTTGGATCGGTTTGCTCGAATTTGGCGCGAATCAGGCGGCCACGCCAACGAAAGAAAAATCCCGGCAACGCGTTAGGTCCACGCGGTGCCAGCCGGCCCATCGAGTCAACGGCAAACGGGCCAAGCATGAAGGGGGCGTCGAACGGCATGAGGGCATCCTCCAGAATTGCTCCGCCCAACCTTGCCGCGACTTAGTGAACCATTCATAAACCGCAGCCTATGTCCCTAGCCGCCGACCTCCACCACGCATTGCCCCGGCCTCACCAGGCTGGCCGCCCATTTCTCCTTGGCGGGCTGTTCCTCATTGTGCTCGGCCTTCTGCTGGCGCATTGGCTGTGTTGGATCGGCCTGGTGTTCACGCTGTTCTGTCTATTTTTTTTTCGCGATCCCGAACGCGTGCCCCCCGAGCGCCCCGGCGCGATCCTGGCGCCCGCCGATGGCCGTGTAGTGTCGGTCGCGCTGGGGACACTGCCGGCCGAACTGGGCCTGGGTGCAGCACCGCGGTGGCGCATTTCAATCTTTCTGTCGGTGCTTAACGTCCACGTGAATCGGATTCCGGCAGACGGGACGGTCACGCGCATTGCCTATCGGCATGGAACGTTCGTGAATGCCAGCCTCGACAAGGCCAGCGACACCAATGAACGCAACGCGGTGGCGCTACGCTTGCCGGACGGCCGCGAGATTGCGGTGGTGCAGATCGCCGGCCTGATCGCCCGGCGCATCCTGTGTACGCTGCGCGAGGGCGACGCGGTGTGCGCCGGATCACGGTTCGGTATCATCCGCTTCGGCAGCCGCACCGACCTCTATTTGCCCGAAGGCGTCCGGCCATTAGTCGTCGAGGGCCAGACGATGCTCGGCGGCGAAACCGTCATCGCGGAGCTTGGGTCGTGACCCGGACGGTCCGCCTCACTGGGGGGCTGTAATGAGCGAGGCACCACGACCCGAGTGGGCATCACCGCCGCGCGTATCGCCAATGCGCCGGTTGCGCCGGCTCCGGCAACGGCAACGCCCACGCTACCAAGGGCCATCGTTCAACCGGATGGTCCCCAATCTCCTCACTTTGCTCGGGCTGTGCGCCGGGCTGACCTCCATGCGGCTCGCGCTGGAAGGGCGCTTCGGATCGGCCGTCGTGGCCATCACTGTTGCCGGCGCGATCGACGGTCTGGATGGGCGCTTGGCGCGGTTGCTGAAAGCGACGTCCCGATTTGGCGCGGAGTTCGACAGCCTGGCCGACTTTCTTTGCTTTGGGGTAGCGCCGGCCTTCACGCTTTACCTCTGGTCACTGCAACGGGCTGGCGGGTTCGGCTACACGCCCTGCCTGATGTTCGCCGTCTGCATGGCATTGCGGCTGGCGCGGTTCAACGCGGCGTTGGATGGGGCACCGAAGCCGGCCTACGCCTACAACTTCTTCGCCGGCGTGCCAGCCCCGGCGGGTGCCGGCCTGGCGCTGTTCCCGCTGTTCTTGGGGTTGGAGGCGAAATCGCTCGGCTGGGATTGGCTGCTGAACGCGACGCAATATCCGTTGTTCTGCGCCCTGGTGCTGGCCGGGACGGCACTGCTGCTGGTCTCCACGCTGCCGGTCTGGAGCTTCAAGAACTTCAAGGTGCCCGCCGAATACGTATTGCCCTTGCTGCTTGGAACCGGCATCTACGCCGCGCTGCTGGTCGCAGATCCCTGGGCGGCGTTGGCTGCGGCCGGACTGCTTTATCTCGCGATGCTGCCGTTCAGCGTGCGGAGCTTCCGCCGGTTGCGGCGCGAGGCCGAAGGGTTCGCCAGCGACTCTGACGAAGCCGATCACGCGAACAATTAACCTCCACTGGTGTCATATTACGCGCCAAAAAGATTGCTGCCCAGCTGTGGCCCCGCTCGGTGCCGCGGCTGGGCTTGATTCCATGCGCATCGGGATAGGCAGCCTACCGGGGAGAATCACCCTAAATCTGGCAGTTCGCTGATTGCCAAGTCTGGCGGAACCGGCAGATTTGGCTGGCATGATCAGAGAACAACAGGGTCTTCCCGCTCATCCGGCGGGTGAACAACCGAAGGTTGAGCCATGGTCTACGATCGCGGACACGTTTGCCGGCCGGGTTCATGTTGAATGGGACGCCGAAGCGCTTGTCACGCCGTTGGGCCAACTGGCGTTCTTCATCGATTACCTGAAGCAAGTGCGCGTTCCGGTGGATCGTGAACACTGATTCCATTTGATCGTGAACATCCAATCCAGTTGATCCTGGACACCGATTCCGGCCAATCGTGACCACCGATTCCAGTGATCATGAACGCGGCCCGGAGGGGCACGGCGGGTCAGTGCTGTTGACAGTCTTCAACCAAGTGTAGTCCCGATCCTTTGCCGAGCAGCGGAGGATGGGAATGCCGGGCGAGAGATTGTCGATGCGGAAGATACGTGAGGCGCTGCGCCGGCGATTTGCTCAGGGGCTGAGCCAGCAAAGAAGCGGGGGTCGTGCCCCAGGAGGTGGTGTAGGAGCTGTGGGTAAGTGGCCCGCCGGAGCGACCGCCAAGAGTCTGGCGGAGGCGGGCCACTTATCCACAGCGGCGGTCATCGCGGATCTTCGGTAGG
>JBEKNT010000010.1:0-40247 GCA_049522565.1 Acetobacteraceae bacterium | reverse complement strand
TCCACCCAGCCAACTGAAGGGTCCCAAGGGCTCCGCCCTTGGCGGGGCTCCAAGGGGCAGAGCCCCTTGGTGGGGTTCCAGGGGCAAAGCCCCTGGCCTTGCTTCCTTCACCCGATTGTCCTGTTGCGCCGGACCCCCTGCCCGCCTTATCCGCCGCGCATGACCTCCTCCTCCGCCTCGCCCGAGGCCGAACTCCGCCGCTTGCTCGACATCATGGCCGCATTGCGCGACCCGGCCGGCGGCTGCCCCTGGGACCAGCAGCAGGACTTCGACTCGATCGCCCCCTACACGATCGAGGAAGCCTACGAGGTCGCCGACGCCATCGCCCGGCGCGACTTCGCCGCTCTGCCCGACGAACTCGGCGACCTGCTGTTCCAGGTGGTCTATCACGCGCGCATGGCTGAGGAAGCCGGCCGCTTCGCCTTCGCCGATGTGGCGCGCGCCATCGCCGACAAGATGATCCGCCGCCATCCGCACGTCTTCGGCGATGCGGCGGCCCGCGATGCCGCGGCGCAAACCGCCGCCTGGGAGGCGCAGAAATCCGCCGAACGCGCCGCCCGCGCGGAGACCGGCGTGCTCACCGGTGTGCCGACCGCCCTGCCCGCCCTGGTCCGCGCCGCCAAGCTGACCGCCCGCGCCGCGCGCGTCGGCTTCGACTGGCCCAACGCCGAGGCGGTGCTTGAGAAACTGGATGAAGAAGTTGCCGAGCTGCGCGCCGAGCTGGATCAGGCCGATCCGGCGCGGTTGACCGACGAGGTGGGCGACCTGCTGTTCGTGCTCGCCAACCTCGCACGCAAGTTGAACCTCGACCCGGAGGCCTGCCTGCGCCACGCCAACCGGAAGTTCATGCACCGCTTCCAGGCAATGGAACAACGTGCGGAAGTTACGGGAAACACGCTAGCCGACATGTCGCTGGAGGAAATGGAAGCGGCATGGCAGATAATTAAGCAAAATCAGACCTCTGCAGTGTGATCTTGGGCGTCGGCACCGCCGCCCCGATTTTGCCCCCCAACCGACGCCCGTGCGGCAGGCAAGTCAGTACGGGCGTGTACGGTCCGCTTATGATCGGCCAAGACGGGGGCGCCCCCAGCCCATAGCGGCAGGAAGCAGGCGGGCAGCCAAACGGAGACGCAGCCTCAGTACGGCGTGGGTGCGCCGCCACCGATCCCCGGGGTCGAGCCACCCGGCACGAACTTGCCGATGTTGCCGAACAACTGCTGGAGGAAGCCCGCCTCGGTGCCCGGCGATGGCGTGGTGCGGGCGATCACCGACACCGGCATCGCATCCGCCTGGCCCTTCACGTCGATACGCTCCAGCACGCCGGCGTCGTTGAACGTGGCAATCACGACCTTCTGGCTGACCACCGCCGGGGTCTCGCCGATGCGCTTCTGGGTCTGTTCGCCGATATAGATCCAGGTGTTGTCGTCGAACGTGGCATGCGCGGTGGGCGAGCCGATCAGCGCGGTGACGTCCTGCTTCGTCGAGGTGCCTGGCGTCAGCTCCTTCAACTGGTCCGCATCCGGGTGATTGCCGCGCACCGTCGGCGGCGGCGCCAGCCAGCCGCAGCCGGCGAGCAACAGACTGAGTCCCAGCGCGGCAGCGCGGGCGATGGACGATCTGGACATGCTATTCCTCAAGGCGGGCGGCAGCTTCGGCTGGACGGGAAACCGCCGCAATCCTAACTGTGCGTGTCACGTCCGCGCCCGCGCTGTCAATCGGCGATGCGGCGGTGGCGGGCGCGACCGGTCGGGAAAGGAACAACGTTGGCCGCATTCTTCGGTCTGGCACGGCGAGGCCGCCACGAGCGCGCCGGATTCAACCTCTACGCGACGGCGGTGGCGGCGGCGCGCGAGCGATTGCTGTATCAGTCGCTCGGCGTGGCCGACACGCTGGACGGCCGGTTCGACCTGGTGTGCCTGCACGCTTTCCTGCTGGTCCGCCGGCTGCAGCGCGAAGCGGAACCGGGGCCGACCCTGGCGCAGGCGGTGTTCGACGCGATGTTCAGCGACATGGATGTGAGTCTGCGGGAAATGGGGGTCGGCGACCTGTCGGTCGGCCGCCGGGTGCGCGCGATGTGGGAGGCGTTCAACGGCCGCGCCCACGCCTATGAGGCGGCGCTGGCGGCGGGCGACGCGGCGGCCCTGGAGGCAGCCCTGGTGCGCAATGTGTGGCGTGGCGCAGCGCCGCCGGACGGCTGCGCCGCTGCCCTCGCCCGGCTGGTGACGGCGCAGGCGGCATTTCTCGATCGCCAGGAGTTTGCTGACCTTGCCGGCGGCAGTGCGGCCTTCCTGCCGCCGGCGGAGGCGCTGTCCGCGGCCCGGTAAATGCCATGACGCCGAAGGCACCGCCATGACGCCGGAGGCATCGCCGTGACGATGGAGGCACCGCGTGACGATGGAGCCACCGCTATGACGACGAGGGTACTGCCATGACGACTGAATTGCACCGCCCGGTGCCGGCGGACCGGGTCGGCCCGACCGGGCTGGAGGTGACCCTGGAGGCCGACGAAGCCGAGCGCGCGGCGTTGGCGCGGCGCATGCAGGTGCCCGGCGTGCTGGCGTTGCGTTGCACCTTCCGCCTGGTGCGGCTGACCGCCGAGTGCGTCCTGGCCGAGGGCCACCTGCTTGCCCAGGTGGTGCAAACCTGCGTGGTCTCGCTCGACGACTTCGCGGCGCAGATCGACGAGCACTTCCGTGTCCGTTTCGTGCCGGCCGGGCAGGAGAGCGACGATCCCGATCCGGAGGCCGACGACGAAATCGGCTACACCGGCAGCATGCTCGATCTGGGCGAGGCGGCGGCGGAGCAATTGGCGCTGGCGCTCGACCCCTATCCGCGGGCCCCGGGGGCCGCGCTGCCGGAGATCGAGGCGAATGCTGACGCACATCCGTTCGCCGCGCTACGCCGCCGGCACTGATCAGAGGTGTATGGCCTCCAACCTCGGGCCCGAAGCTCTGCGTTGAACTTTGCTTGCGCGCGCCTGCCCCGCCGGCATCGCTCTGGACGCGGCGCAACTGCCGGCCGATGCTCCCCGCATGATCCGCAAGCTGCTGACCGTCATCGAGGAAACCCACCAGGAGGCTGGCCAGGACATCAAGCCTCCCACCCGCAAGGCCGCCGCCATCGCGGTGATCGGCAATCCGTTCGCCGGCCGCTTCGTCGATGACCTCACGGAGTTGATCGACCTCGGCGCCCTGCTCGGCACGCTGCTGGGGGAGCGGGCGGTGCGCGCACTCGGCATCGCCCCCGCCGATGTGCACAGCTACGGCAAGGCCGCCATCGTCGGCGAGAACGGCGAGCTGGAGCATGCCGCAGCGATCCTGCACCCCAGGTTGGGCGCGCCGTTGCGGCTGGCGGTGGAGCAAGGCGCGGCGATCATCCCCAGCGCCAAGAAGCGCGGCGGGATGGGCGCGGCGATCGACGTGCCGCTGGGCCACAAGGACGACGCCTGGACGTTCAGCCATTTCGACGCGATGGAGGTGCGCGTGCCCGACGCACCGCGCGCCAACGAGATCGTGGTGGCAGTGGTGGTGACCGATGCCGGCCGGCCGCTGCCGCGCATTACCGGCTCGCCCCCGCCGGCGCCATCACGCGACCCGGCCGCGCCACGCGACCCGACCCCGCCACGCGACCCGGCCGCGCCACGCGACCCGACCCCGCCACGCAACCCGGCAGCGCAACGCGAATCGGGATAACGCCGCGGCATTCGGGGGAGGAACATGACAACCATCGGCTCGGTCGCGGCGGGACACGCCGCCATGATGATACCGTCGCGCCGCCGGTTCGTTGTCATGACGCTGCTGTTCGTGACGGTGGTCATCAACTATCTCGACCGCAGCAACATGTCGATCGCGGCGCCGGCGCTGGCCGGCGCGTTCCATCTCGATCCGGTGCAACTCGGACTGGTGTTCTCGGCGTTCGGCTGGACCTACACGCCGTTCCAGTTGCCTGGCGGCTGGCTGGTGGATCGGGTGCATCCGCGCATCCTCTACCCCGCGACGATCATGTTGTGGTCGCTCGCCACGCTGACGCTCGGCATGGCGACCGGATTGCTGTCGCTGATCGTGCTGCGCATGGCGGTCGGGCTGTTCGAGGTGCCGACGTTCCTGATCAACAACCGCATCGCCACGACGTGGTTCGGCGAGAAGGAACGCGCCACCTGCATCGCCGTCTACACCGCGGCGGAGTCCGTCGGCCTGGCCTTCATGACGCCGCTGCTGTTCTGGCTGAAGGTGGCGTTCGGCTGGCCGTCGGTGTTCTTTTTCACCGGCGCGCTGGGCCTGGTGTGGGCCTGCATCTTCTTCCGCGGCTACCGCGATCCGCCCGAGATGCCCGGCGTCAACGCCGCGGAGCTGCGGTTGATCACCGACAGCGGCGGCATCCCCGACCTGTCGTCCCGGGGTGTCGCGCGTCGTGCCGCTCAGGGCGGTTCGCTGTGGCGCGACCTGTCGATCGTGCTGGGCCGGCGCAAGTTGTGGGGCATCTATTTCGGTCATTTCGTCTGGGGCACCGTCGGCACGTTCTTCCGAAGCTGGTTTCCCACCTACCTGGTCACCTATCGGCACTTCACCTTCATCAAGGCCGGGTTCTACGTCTCGCTGCCGTTCATCGCGGTGTTCTGCGGCGTGCTGTTCTCCGGAGTGATCTCCGACGGCCTGGTGCGGCGCGGCTACAGCCTGACCTTCGCGCGCAAGGCGCCGATCATCGGCGGGCTGGTGCTGTCCACCAGCATCGTCGGCGCCAACTACGTGGACAACCAGGAGCTGATCATCCTGTTTTTGACATTTGCATTCTTCTGCAACGGCGTCGCCTCGATCCACTGGTCGCTGGTCTCCGCCACCGCGCCGGAGCGGCTGATCGGCCTGACCAGTTCGGTGTTCAACTGCCTGGGCGGCGTGGCCGGCATCCTGTCGCCGATCATCATCGGTTTTCTCCTCCGTGCCGGCGATTTCCGGCTGCCGCTGGTGTTCATTGCAGCGATCGAGGTGCTGGGCGTGTTCTCCTATATCTTCGTGGTGGGGAGACTGGAGCGGGTGACGGACGCCTGAGCCGGTTGGGCTGGCGCCGCGTCGCTGCAACGATCTATCATTCCAGCCATGCACGGGGAGGAGCGGTCCATCTGGCACGCGGTGCGCGAGCATGCCACCCACTGGGTGGTCGGCGGCGTACTGCTCGCCGCGACCGGCTCGCGCCCGAAGAATGGTTCGCCCGCACGCTGGACCATCTGCGTCTGCCGGAGAATGCCCTGCATCTGTGGGACGCGGGCATCGATGTGCGGATCGTGCCCGTCGCACTCGGCGTCGCATTCATCGTTGGCGACCTGCTGCTGGGCAAACGCGCCGTGCGTCCTTCCCCGGCAATTGCCCGCGAAGCCGCGGCGGCGACCGACACGGAACGGTCATCGACGCCAGACCCCCCTGCTCTGCCGCTGCCCGACCGTCCCTCCATCGCCGTGTTGCCATTCGCCAACCTGAGCGGCGATCCGGCGCAGGCGTATTTTTCGGATGGTGTTGCCGACGACATCATCACCGATCTGTCGCGCGACCGCGCGCTGTTCGTCATCGCGCGCAACTCCAGCTTCACCTATCGCGGCCGTTCCATCGACATCAAGCAGGTCGGGCGCGAGCTCGGCGTGCGCTACGTCGTCGAAGGCAGCGTGCGGCGCGAAGCCGGCCGGGTGCGCGTCACCGCCCAGCTCATCGATGCAGCGAACGCCAGCCATGTCTGGGCCGATCGCTACGATCGCGCACTGGAGCATGTGTTCGCGGTGCAGGATGAAATTGCCGAAGCTGTGGCAAATGCGATTCGTCCGGTGGTCGGCGACGAGGAGCAGCGGCGGGTGCTGCGGAAGGCACCGGGCAGCCTCAGCGCATGGGAGGAATACCAGCGCGGCCTGTGGTCCCTGGCGCAAGGTTCGGCAGCGGCAACCGAGTCGGCGAGGCGGTGCTTTCAGAAGTCGGCGGAAATGGACCCGCGATTTGCTGCCGCCTTCGCCGGCCTGGCGTTCACCTACATCCGCGAGATGGTGTTCCACGGCGCCATGGGCTGGAACGACGCACAGGCGCTGGCCGAGTCGAACGCTCGCAAAGCCGTGGCGCTGGATCCGAATGACTCCGAGGCGCATGCCGCGCTGGCACATGCGATTCTCTACCGCGGCGATGCGGCCGGTGCCGAGCATGTTGCGCGCGCGCTCACACTGAATCGAAATTCGGCCTGGGCGCATACGGTGCAAGGCGGCATGATGGTCTTCTGGTTCGGGCGGAACAAGCAAGGCCGCGACGAATCGCTTCTGTCGTTGCGTCTCGATCCGCGTGGCCGCACCGCGCCGATGGTCACCAGCGCACTTGCCGCGTCGTATTACGGCGAATGCGATTACGTCGCAGCCGTCGAAGCCGCGCAACGCTGTCTGCTGGATTATCCGGACTATGCGCCTCCCAGGCGTTATCTGGTCGCCGCGCTCGGCCAACTGGGGCGCCACGCCGAGGCCCAGGTGGCGCTGCAGGATTTCATGCGTGCCGCGCCGATGGTGTTCGACGCCATGGTTCGCCAGCACTCGCCCTATGTCAGCGCGGCGATTCAGGAACACCTGGTGGAAGGTATGCGCAAGGCAGGCTGGCAAGGATGAGCGACGCGCAGCATCGGCCGGGACACCGCGTCTGGCACGCACTGCGCGAGCATGCGACGCACTGGGCGATCGGCGGCGTGCTGATCGCCGCGACGGGCTTGGCGCCGGAGGAATGGCTGGCGCGCGCGCTCGACGATCTGCGTATCCCCGGCAACGCGCTGCATCAAAAAGCCCGTCGCGGTGAATGCCGCGCTGGCAAAGTGGCTGGCGGCCAAGCGGCCGGAGGCATGCCAGGGCTGACCGCGCATAGGCTACGCAGGCGGGAACGCGCAGCGCCTTATACCAGGCGCCCGTGATGCTGACGTACCGGCGAGCCGCCATGCTCCCCCGTGTCATGGCCGGCCCTTCGGTTAAGCGCCCGGGAGCCGGCCATGACACGGGAGGATGCGCCCGGACACGCGGGGTTGCGTTCGCCGTCGGAGAGTCAAACTCTCGGGCGCCCGGTCTTACAAGGCCAACTTATCCGGCCGCCATCTCTCGCGTTGCACGGATCGGCAGTTTCAGGACCTTGCATAGAGCGTTCAGGTTCGCATCCCGCGGTCGCACCCGATCGGTCTCCCAAAAGTAGATGCTGGCGGCGCTGACGCCAACACGTTCGGCAACCTCGGCGACAGAAAGACCGCGCTTCAGGCGAGCGTCGCGAAGATAGCGTGAAAGACTGGGTTTACGGGCCAACGGTGCGGTCTCCTGACTGGTTGATACAACGCGGGCACAAACTTAGTGATTATAGTGATGTTTGGCAAATCGTCGAAATGGCCGCTTTCGCAGGGCCATCGAACCGGAGTCGCCGGCGTGTGACGGAGATTTGATACCGGCCGCGCTGCTGGGACAGATGATTTGTCGAACGTCCCGGCCCCGGTCTAGAATCCCACGCGAGAGACTCGACAAGAATCCGTTCCGGGAACCTGATATGAATCGGCTGCAAACTGCACCGTCGCTGTCATCGACGGAGATGTTGGCGCGTCTGGTCGCATTCGATACCACCAGCCGCAATTCCAATCTGGATCTCATCGGCTTCGTGCGGACGTGGCTCGATGCGCACGGCGTACCGTATCGGCTGAGCTTGGATCCCACCGGCCAAAAGGCCAACCTGCACGCCACGATCGGCCCGGTGCAAGCGGGGGGCCTGGCGTTTTCCGGCCACCTGGACACGGTATCGACCGACGGCCAGACCTGGACCGGCGACCCGTACACGCTACGCAAGCAGAACGGCCGCCTGATCGGCCGCGGTGCCTGCGACATGAAGGGCTTTGTCGCGGCCGCGCTGGCCGCCGTGCCGGATATCAAGGCCCGCAAGCCGTCCCGTCCGGTGCACCTGTTGCTGACCTACGACGAGGAGGTCGGCTATCACGGCGCCCGCCGGCTGATCGAGGACCTTGCAGAATCCAGGCTGCATCCGGCGGCCTGCGTGGTCGGCGAGGCATCCGGCATGCTGCCGATCCTGGCCCAGAAGGGCCGCCTGATCGCCCGGGTCGGCGTGCGCGGCCACGCGGCGCATTCCAGCGAGGCCCATCGCGGGGTCAATGCCGTGCATGCCGCCGCGGAAGCCATGGCATTCCTGGCCGCCGCATCCCGCCGGCACGCCCATAGCGGCCCGACCGAAGCCGGCTTCGATCCGCCCTACACCACGCTCCAGATCAGCAACCTCACCTGCGACGGGCTGCCGAATACGCTGCCCGACCGGGCCGGCTTCGACGTCGAATGGCGCAACATACCGGCGGATGACCCGGTGCAGGCGCTCGCCCGCTTCCAGGCGCATGCGGCTACCGCGATCGAACCGCAAATGCGCGCGCTTCGCGCGGATACCGGCTTCGAGTATGAGGTGTTGCTGGATCTCGCGGCACTCTCGATGTCGCCGGAGCATGAACTGGCGCGCGCCGCCTGCGCAATCACCGGCGCCTCCGGCGGCGGCAAGGTGAGCTATTGCAGCGAGGGCTCGCTGTTCCAGCCCGCCGGCGTCGCCTGCATGGTATGCGGCCCCGGCCATGTCTCGCAGGTGCATCAGCCGGACGAATGGATCGCGGAAAGTCAGCTCGCCGCCTGCGACGACTTCCTCCGCCGCCTGGTCGATCGCATGGCAGTGTGAAGCTGACAGCCCGCCCCTTGAAGGCTTGAGCTTCGAAGCGGATCAAGGTTGCGGGAGGCGGAGACGATCTCGATCTCAGGACGCGAGCAGCAATTCCTTGGAGACGTCGGAGGCAGCGATCGGGGCGCCGCTTTGGCGCGGCTTACGCACGTTGGCCCGCAGGAACTCCGCGACCGCGCCAGACGGGATGGGCCGCCCCAGCAGGTATCCCTGCAATTCCGTGCAGCCGTTCTGCCGCAGCATCGCCAGTTGCTGCTGCGTCTCGACCCCCTCCCCCACCACGGCTAGACCGAGATTGTGACACATCCCCAGGATCGCCTCCAGGATCACCCGCACGCCCTGGTCGTTCGACTGGCCTTGCACGAATGATTTGTCGATCTTGATCTTGTCGAACGAGAAGCGGCGCAGATAGCTGAGGCTGGAATAGCCGGTGCCGAAATCATCCAGCGCGATCCGCACACCCATCGCCTTCAACGCGTGCAAGGTGCCCAGCACCGTCTGGTTGTTGTCGGCCATGACGTTTTCCGTCACCTCGATCTCCAGCAATCGGGCCGGCAGGCCGGTGCGTTGCAGAATCGCGGCGATGTCGTCCTGCAGGCGTCCGTCACGAAGCTGCATGGGCGACACGTTTACCGCGATCCGGCACTGGGGCTGCCACGCTGCCGCGGCGGCGCAGGCTTCCTCGATGACCCAGCGGCCAAGCCGGTTGATCAGCCCGCAATCTTCGGCGACGCGGATGAACGTCTCCGGCGAGATGTAGCCGCGGCCGGGATGCCGCCACCGGGCCAACGCCTCGAACCCGGCGAGTTCCAGCGAGCCGCCGGCGAACATCGGTTGGAAGTGGACCTCCAGGTCGCCGTTTTCGAGCGCCCGGCGCAGACCGCTCTCCAACAGGCGGTGTTCATTCACAATGTGGGTCATCTGCACGTCGAAGCAGCGGAACGTGCCGCGGCCGCCGGCCTTGGCAGAATAAAGCGCGATATCGGCATATTTGAACAGTGCGTCGCCGTTCTGCGCGTCCTTCGGATGGAAGGCGATGCCGATGGTGGCACCGATCCGCAGCCGATGGTCGCCCACCTGCACCGGCTCGGCCAGCCGCTGCAACACGCGTTGTGCCAACGGCGCGACGGCGTCCTGCTGGCGCAACCCGGGCAACAGGATGACGAATTCGTCGCCGCCCAGGCGGGCCACGAAATCGACCTCCCGCACCAGCCCCTGCAGCCGCCGCCCCACCTCGACCAGCAACTCGTCGCCGACGTCGTGACCCAGCGTATCGTTGACGCCCTTGAAGCCGTCGAGATCGATCATCATGAACGCGGTCAGCAATTGCGGGCCGGAATTGGCGTCGAGGAACTCCGGAATGCGCTGCCGCAATTGAACGCGGTTCGCCAGGCCGGTCAGCGTGTCGTGATGTGCCAGGTAGCGCACCCGGGCGTCGGCCAGGCGCTGCTCGGTGACGTCGGTGTAGGTGTGCACGAACCCGCCATCCGCCAGGGGATGGCTGCGCACTTCGATAATCGCGCCGTCGTCGCGCGCGGTTTCGAAGCGCGTGTCCTGGCCTGGGTGCACAGCGAAGGTTCCGTCCGCCAGCGCAATCATCGGCGCGCTGCCCGCAGCGTCGCCCGACGCGAGTTCGGCGGCACGCGAGGCGGCATCGTGATGCGCCGCATCCGAAGTCCCGACCGCCACGCCGAGCAAGTCGAGCGCCCGTGGATTGACGACGGGAACGTTACCCCGCGCATCGACCATCAGGATGCCCTGGCTGATGGTCTCCAGCGTGATGGTCAAGGCACGCCGCGAGGCCAGGCTGCGCCGCTTCTGCTGCAGCCACAGCACACCGATCAGGCTGATCGCCAGCGTGGCGGCAATGCCGCTGACGACCGCACGCCGGCGCAGCGACCGGTACTGATGAAACACCGTGCCGGTATCCACGCCGACCATGACGATCAGTGGGTAGTCCTGCAGGCGGCGGAAGCTGGCGATCTGCTCAATATTGGTTCGCTTGCCGAGAAAGGTGAGCGCGCCGCTGGCCCTGGTCAGCAGGCTGCCGAATTTTCCCGCCTCCGAGATCCTGTGGCCGATCAGGTCCGGCACCAACGGGCCGCGCGCCAGGACGGTGCCGTCCGCCGACAGCAGCGAGACGAAACCGTCGCCCAGGTCGAGCGTCTGATAGAAGCGCGACAATTCCGCGCAACCGAGCGAGAACACCGTCACGCCGGCGAACTCGCCCTGCGGCCCGAGCAACTTGCGGGTGAACTGGATGGTATCCTCGCCGCTGACCCGCCCATGCACCGGTTGGCTGATGAACAGGTTGTCATGTGCGGGGTCGATCTGCGCCCGGAAATGCGGCCGATCCCCGATGCTGACGCCGGCCGGGATTGGCAGTGTATCGGCGAACACGTGTCCGGTGCTGTCCGCCATGCCGATCGCGGCGGTCATCTTGTCGGGCAGCGTCTGCGTACGGGCCCACTCGTTGAAGTCGAAACGGGCACCCTGCGCCGTATGGAACGCGCGGGCACTCAGCAGGATCTGATCGATCTGGCCGATGGTCCGGCGGGTGCTTTCCTCGAACGCCCGGGCCAGGTTGCCGGTGGACTGCATCGCCGCGGTTTCGGCGGAGCGATATTCGTGGTCCAGCACGATGCCGATGCTGATCCATAACAGGGCCAGAAAGCAGCCGATGGCGGCCAGTTCCGGCAACAGCGATTCACCGGTGAACCGCAGGCGACTGCCGTTGATCGGCAGCCGCAGCTTTCCCGCCAGCGATGCCATCGCTGCAAAGGACGCACGCAGCCACTGCCACCAGCGTCGGTGGTTCAAGGTAAACTCGCCCCGGCGTATCGCCCAGGGCGCTGGACGCGTTGCTTGCACCTGAGGCCATCCCGCCTGCCGTTGGCGATCGCCGTCCGTCCGGAGTTGCTCAGCTATGTGCAGCAGATCGCAGCCCGGGCCTCGGCAACCTTCATTCATTCGCATAGACCGCGACTCCGGTTGCTATTTGGTTTCACCCCGGCCCGGGTCCGGCGAACGACACCGTGGTGTAAGCGTGCATCGTTAACACCTGCTTAATGCCGCCGTCCGACAACGGTGCCGCGTGCTTGCACAGGCGCGCATACGAGGCGGTGACCCGAGCGGGATGTGGATGCAATGCGAGACCAGCAACCAGAGAAGCGAACCCGGGCGGTTTGGCCGGATCGCCCACGTCCCGGTTCGGACGCGGCAATGGCAGGCGCTGCGCGAGCCGCGCTGGATGCAGCCGCTGCGTTAGCACGGACCGGGGATCGTCAGCGTGCGCGAGAACACTGCGCCGCCGTCATATTCGAAGCGCAGCCGCTGATCGCGGCTCAGGCGGAGCTGCTGCGGGCGGCGCTTTATGCGTTGCTGACCGCCCACGGCTTCAGGTTGCTGTCCCGCCTGGTATTGGCGATGAGCGGAACGACCCTTCAGGTGGAAGTCCTGCCGGCGTGCGCCGGACCGATCGCTCCGCCGCGGCAGCGGGAGGAGCCGGGGCGCACGATCTACACCCTGGATCCGCGCTGGCTCGACCGGCTGTCGCCGGATGATATGTTTTTGCGACATTGGTGCGATGCGCTTGTCGCGCAACCACACCGTCATGCGGATGCGCCCGGCATTGCGCCTGTTGCGCGCCACCTGGAGCCGGTGTGACCGGCACCCGGTCGGCCCGGCCAAGGCTGGTCGCAGTCACGGCACCGGCGCGGGCGGGCCAACGCCGCAAGGCAGTGACGCGACACTGAGCGCGCGCAAGCCATCCAAGCGCCGGCGCGCGCGCTTGCCGTCGAACGGCAGCGCCTTCGCGCGTGCGGCAGTCTGTCGCGCAAGTGATGGTTACGGCCCGGCCGGCACCGGCTACTATGTACCATGGACAGCCAACACCACGGACGCGGCACAGACGT
The DNA here is from genome assembly GCA_049522565.1 of Acetobacteraceae bacterium. GTDB lineage: Bacteria > Pseudomonadota > Alphaproteobacteria > Acetobacterales > Acetobacteraceae > JASHVB01. The sequence goes on along the minus strand of JBEKNT010000010.1, from coordinate 27,625 downwards.
TCGGGCTGACGACGGACCGGCAGGTCATCCCGCATGCGTTGAAGATCAGCTTCGACCACACCTCGTCCTACGGCGACAATGCCGGTGCTTTGGGTGACGGCATGGCGCGGATCGGTGGCAGCATTGCCCGCCCGTCCACCATCGCGGCCCTCACCTTCCGGCCGCAGCCCGACGTGACGTCGATGCCGACCATGATCCGGATACGCGGCGACTACACGTTCCGCCCGGACCTGACCGTGACCTGCGGCGACGCGTTCGAAAAATCCAACGACAAGGACTTCATGTACACCGCCGGCGCCACGCAGTACGCCAACGCGTTGCGGCCTGGCACCTCGAGCCCAAACGCCGCGATCCATGTGTCGGTGCCGGCCTGCGCATCCGGTTCTGACCCAGGCGCTGGGCCGCCATCTGACGATTGGCCCCGGTCAGGCGCCCGGCGCCGGTCATTTCGGATGGGTTTGAGCCGGGGCCGCGGTGTGGTATCATGAAATTCTCGCAATCTGGCGCTACTGGTTGGCCACCTCCCGACCGATCATGCAGGCGGCGCTGGCCTGGAATCGTCCGGGTACGCGCACAGAACGCAGGCGGCCCGCCGGGCCGCAAGTGGAGATAACGACCAGGTGACGCGGAGAAGGCTGACAGCATGCCGAAGCAAATTGTCCGCTGCCTCCCGGTTGCGGCTGAACAACCCGATGCGTCAACCCACCGATCCCGTCCGTTGGTCATGAGCATCGTTCAGGACACGTGCGTCGATGAGTTGCCGGTGAAGCTTGCGGATGGCACGGTTTGCCCTGCCAACTTCGACGCTCCGCCGCACCGCCTTACAGATCGGCGTTATGGGGGCTCCATGAGAGACTTGCATTCTCGCAACGGCAGCGTCGTGCCACGGCCCGGCGGGCGGTTCGCCCGAAACGCCACGGTCATCGCGGCAGGCGCCCTTGCCATCCTGGTGTGTGTGGCCACCTCCGCGGTCGCGCAGGCGCCGACGCCGGCGGCGCCGGCCAATACCCGTGACGAACTGCGTCCGCTGTCTGCCAACTCGATGGATATCGCGGCAGGCAAGCAGCTTGCGCTGCGCTTCTGCGCGGATTGTCACGGCCAGGACGGCATCAGCACGATCGCCAACGTGCCCAATCTGGCCGGCCAGCGCGCCGCGTATCTCTACCGCGAGATGCGCGCCTACCTGGCAGGTGCGCGCGGCAATGACACGATGAACGGTGCCATCACCTACCTCAGCGCGGATGCCCTGAGCAATGTGGCGGCGTACTATGCGACCCTGGATCCGGCCCAACCGCCGGCATCGGCCAATGCCAAGGTCGAGGTTGACTCGATGCAGGCCGGCAAGGCCGCCGCGGCTGGCTGCGCCGGATGCCATGGCGAGATCGGCATCAGCAAGATGCCCGGCATACCGAGCCTGGTCGGCCAGGAGCCGAAATACCTCGTCACCGCCATGGCTGCCTACAAGAGCGGCGAGCGCAAGAACGACACCATGAAGGCCATGCTCACGCCGATCGGCGACGCCAACCTGGACAACATCGGGTTGTTCTACGCGCTGCAAAAGCCTGCCCGGGCGCAAACCCCGGCCGCCGGCGACGCGGGAGCAGGCCAGGCGCTTTCAGCGCCGTGCGCCGCCTGCCACGGCGCCGACGGTGTCAGCGGCAATCCCTCCTCGCCGAGCCTGGCTGGCCAGGACGCCCAGTACCTGGCCGCCGCGCTGCACGCCTACAAGGACGGCACGCGCGGCAACACGACGATGAAGGCGCTGTCGGCCTCACTGAACGACAATGCGATCAAGAATCTGGCCGCGTTCTATGCCGCCCAGGAGCCGCGGCAGCCGGATGTACGCAAGCCGCTGACCGCCCCGCAATGGGCGGAGCGATGCGACCGCTGCCATGGCGTCAACGGCAACAGCACCGATCCGCGCATCCCGGCCCTGGCCGCCCAGAACGAGGGGTATCTGGCGAAGGTATTGGACGCCTACCGGACGGGTGTGCGCCGTAGCCCGGAAATGGCGGCGATGGCCGAGGTGCTGTCCGAAAGTGACGTCAGAAACCTGGCGGCGTACTATGCCCGCCAGAAGTCACAGGCCGTCGTTTACGTGCCGATACCGCCCCGATAGGCGTATGAGAATTCCAGCAACCACGACAGGAGTCGAAGCATGAACCGTATGGTGCTGACCGCATTGATTGTCGGCGCGGTGGCGATCGCCGGCACGGCGCAGGCCGCCGGCGACGCCGCGGCGGGCAAGGCCAAGGCGACAAGCTGCGCCATGTGCCACGGACCCGATGGGGCGGGAACCCAGATGGGTCCCAAGCTGGCGGGCGAGGACCAGGCCAAGTTCATCCTGGCGATGAACAACTACAAGGCCGGCAAGGGCGACAACGCGATGATGAAGAATGCGGCCAGCCAGCTCAGCGCCGACGATATCGCGAATCTCGCTGCCTACTACGCGTCGCTCAAGTAGCACGACAGGGGGGCTCGGGGACACCGGATGGGCCGTGCCGCCCGGCCGGGTGCGCGGTCGGCAACGAGGTGTGAGAGGGCAAGGACCGTTATCCACCTGCCGATTTCGCCCGGCCGATGAACCGGGATTAGCAATCGCTTGCAAGGAGCTGAACGATGAACCGTATGTTGTTGACCGCAGTGATTGTCGGATCGGTCGGGCTCGCCGGCGCCGCGCAGGCCGCCGGTGATGCCGCGGCAGGCAAGGCCAAGGCGACGGCCTGCGCCATGTGCCACGGACCCGACGGGCAGGGAACGCAAGTGGCTCCCAAGCTGGCGGGAGTCGATCCCGCACACTTCGTCCAGGCGCTACAGGACTACCAGTCCGGCAAGCGCGACAACGCGATGATGAAGGCTCAGGCCGGCTCGCTCAGCGCTGACGACATGGCGAATCTGGCCGCCTACTATGCTTCGCTCAAGTAGCGTCAGGACAGCGAACGCGGTGTTCTGGCGGACCGCAGGCTGCACGCACCGCCGGTGTTCCGGCCCGGGATGCCGCGTGGCTGTGTCGTCGCATTCCGGCCGAACTGACCAAGAGAATCGATCATGAGTGGCCCACCGCTGCACCCGATGTTTCACCATTTCTCGGAGATGCCGTACAGCCAGCGCACATTGTTCACCGCGACATTGGTGGTGCTCGCGCTCGGCTACCTGTTCGCCCTGACGCTGATATTCGTGACCTATGCCGGGCAGGCCGGGGGAAGCCCTTGGATGCTGTCCTATCAGGATCTCGTCGTCGCCTATTCCGGCAGCGGCCAGGCTTCGCGTCTCGAGGCGGCCTTGAGCGGTCCGATGCGGACCATGCTGCCGCCCGACGAAAGCGCGCCCATCATCAACTGGCTGCACCAGGGCGTCACGCGCGCGGCGTTCACCAGCGAGGTCAACCCGATCATCGAGAAACGCTGCCTGATCTGCCACGACGGCAGCAACCCGCATATTCCGAACCTGACCGGCTATGACAACGTGAAAAAGGTGACGGAGGCGGACACCGGCACACCGGTCGCCACGCTGATCCGCGTGTCGCACATCCACCTGTTTGCGATCACGATGGTCTTCTTCGTCATGGGTTGGATGTTCAGCCACGCCTATGTCCGACCCGTATGGTTGAAGTGCGCCATCATCGTGACGCCGTTCGTTGCCACCATCTCGGATATCAGCTCGTGGTATTTCATCAAGCTGTTCCATCCGTTCGCCTGGGTGGTGATGGGCGGCGGTGCGCTGATGGCAGCGAGCTTCGCCTTCATGTGGCTGGTAACGATGTATCAACTGTGGTTCTCCAGGCCGCCGCGGATGGTCCTGGAGCGGTCGGGCGATCTCCCGAAGCGCGACTGATCGGAGCGGAGGAACCCCGGGGGCGTTGCGAAACCCCACACGACTGAGGCAAGGTGGCCCATGAGAGCCCGCCGGACATCCGTTGCTGCCGGCACCCGGATTACCGCCGTTCAAGAGGACGCTGTCATGAGTAGACGTTACGCTGCGGCTTTGTCGGTTGCGATCGCCACGGGCGCGTTGTGCGGCCTTGGCCTGTCGGGCCCCTTGTCTTCGGCCAAGGCCGCGGAACCGCCGGTGAGCTTCAAGGAAGACGTGCTCCCCATATTCCAGGTGCACTGCGCGGAGTGCCACGCGCCGGGCGGTGAAGGCGCCAAGGCCAGCGGGCTCGTCCTGACGAGCTACCAGGACATCATGAAAGGTACCAAGTACGGGCCCATGATCGTTCCCGGCGACCCGGACAACAGCAACCTGATGTGGTTGCTCGATTGGCGGGCGAGTCCGGCGCTTCGCATGCCGCACGGCAAAAAGCAGCTACCGGTCGGGGAACGTGACACCATCCGCACCTGGATCCGCCAGGGGGCCAAAGACAACTGACGCCGGCCGGCTGAACCACGGTCGCCTGGCCCGACACGTCCGCGCGGGTTGATCGTACGCATCGCGGGCATCGTGGCCGGCCCTGGCGGTTGGTGCGGCCACCCGGGCGCCGACAGCAACGCCCTCCTGCGCTGCTGCGGTCACGACGAAGCCCGGCGTGCGGAATACGTCTTGTTGCGGCGCGGGCGCCTCACCGAGGGGCGAGCTTTCGGGCGTTTTCCGCGGAAGCTGCGCGACAGATCGGCGCGACGCTGGCCGCCGGGCCCGGCTGCATCGTCCGCGGTCGCGCGACGGCGGCGGTCAGGCGGCGGCGTGCAGGCCGCACCAGGCCCTGCGGCGTCCCGGCAATCTGTTGCGCCGGCCTCCCGGCGGCCGGTCTGCCTACGCGCCAGACGAGCCACGTTGCGATTTGTGGTAGCCGACCATGCCTCCCCAAATGCTCTTTTTGCAGGTCACATTGGTGAAGCCGACCAGGCGGAACACCTCGGACAGCTCTTCCGGGGTATAGAAATGCGTGATCGCATCCTTGAAATAGTCACAGCAGTCCCTGGATGCTTTGGTCGATTCGAAGACCAGCGCGGTCCAGGCCACCGCAAGCCGCAAGAAGCGCAGATAAAGCCATTCGACAATGCGCGAACTTGGTTTCAGCATGTCGCAGTGATAGAAATTGCCGCCCGGTTTCAGCACGCGCAGGATCTCCGGCAATACCTTGTCCAATTGCAGATGGCGCGACGCCGCCTGCAATGTAACGACATCGAACGAATTGTCCGGAAACGGCAGCTCATGCACGTCGTGGATCACGCTTTCGACACGCACGCCATATCGGCTGGCGCGATTCTGTCCCTCTTGCTGCATCTCCCTGCTGCGATCGATCGCCGTGACGGCAATGTCGGGCTGTTTGCGCAACAGCCTGATGCCGACGTCGTTGGTACCGGCGCAGACATCAAGCGCCCGGTAGCCGGGTTGCAGCTCTATCGTCCTGACGAACTGCCAAACCCATAATTCCCATAGACCCCAACTCGCAACGATATTCCCGAAACGGTAATATTTTGGCACGTCCTCGAAGACCTTGGGAATCAATTCAACCCAGGTGCGCGAGAACAGCGATCGCCGATGCGTTTCCCTTTGATCGAAACTCGCCGGGGTCATTAAAACCGCGTCCTTCATATCAGCCCTCCTGCGCCAAAAGCCTGCCGCTGCGTCTTTTGCCCTGCCGAAGATCCCATGGATGCAGCGATCCGCGCAGCAGGATGCCCGGCAGCCTGCTGCGCCATCTCTCCGGTCGCCGCCGAGCCCACCGTGCGGCGATAGCTTTGATACGGTCTTGATAAGGCTGCAACGGAAATCCGCGGCGCTTCGGACAGCGAACGCGCACGGATCGGACGACCAACGACCGGCCCCGGACCAGCCTGGCCGGCTGATCGGCGATCAGCGCGCGGGGTCACCATTCAAGCCTCCTGCCGATCCATGACGCTGCGGTGCAGACCGGCAATCCGCGACGCAAGCTCATCCACCCCGTCCCACGCGGTGAATTCGACGCAGCTTCGCGGATCGGTCGGTCCTCCCGTCAGTTGCATGATGAGTCGAATGATCTGCCGGTCGAGCCAGCCGTAAAGCGGGTAGTCGAGCCGTCCGGCGACGGCGGTCGCCAACACCGGGTGCAGCCGATGCCGGCCCAGCGTCTTCCGCAGATAGCGATTGCCATCGACGGTGTCCTTGCCCGGCTTCCGTGCGGTCAAATTCACCGAGACGAAGACCAGCGGCGCCGGTGCGGGCAACGCCCGATACGCGGCCAGGAACTGCTCCGCTTCCGGCAAATGCCGGCCATAGCGCACGGCCGCCACGACAGCGACCAACCGGGCAGCGGCGCATGCTGCCGGTGCCGGCTGCGCCACCGCAAGATCTTGCGGCGACGCAGAGATGCCGGCTTCGGCAAGCCGGGCAGCGATGCGCTCGGCGATGCGCCGGGATTGGCCATCCCGCGTGGCATAGAACAAAAGCATGTCCGGGACCCGGTTCGCGCCGCACCTATCGACCAGCCTGAGAGAAGAATGCCGCCGGGACACGCGCCACGCGTGCCTCTACGCGGCCGTGCCGCCGGTCGGGGCCTGGCCATCATTCCGCCGCATCGGCGCCTTCCGCTTCCTCGTCTTCCTCATAGCCGGTGATCATCTCCGTGATGTGGGTCATCGGTCTGCGGCCCAGCGTCGCAAGGTAGATATGGGCCGGAAGATAGAACACGAAAAAGATGAAGATCAGGACGTGCACGGTATCGATGACGCGCACCCCACCGAACAACGCCACCACCCGCGCGAAACGCTCGAGATCCCACAGCAGGACGCCGGTGAAGATCTGAATCGGCAGCAGCAGCAGCATGATGAGCTGGTAGGTCATGGCTTGCAGCGGGTTGAACTTGCTGTAGACGCTCACGTGAAACGGCTCGGGCGCTCGCTTGAAGATGCCATAACCGTAATACAGCGCCTGGGCGACGCTGCCGCGGAAGTATTTCATCAGGTCCAGCTCGGGGTGGTAAACCTTGATCCGGTCCGACGAAAGATAGAAGCCAAGCCACAGGAAGAAATCGGCGATGAGGACGAAGCCAACCAGGTTGTGGGTGGCGACGGCGATCCGGAACGGCACCGCGTTGATCAGACCTACATAGCGAAGCTGCAGCCCGGTGAGAATCAGCAGCACGAAGGCCGCCGCATTGATCCAATGCCAGATCCGCACGGGGAGCGGGTGAAGGTAAATCCGATGCATCTTGCTTAGCCCTTCCGCTGCCCGTTGGGCGTATGGTTCAGAAAATGCCGGAAGATCCATCGCACGGTCAGATGGCCGAGGGGCCCGCCGATACCGCCGAGCAATGCCAGGACCAGCAGCACGTCCAGCAGGGTGATGCGGCTGCCGCCAATGGCATAGAAGCCGCCGACCGAGGGAACCGAGAAGGCCGAGCTCAACACCGCCTTGTCGGCGTCATAGCGGACCGGGATGCCGGCCGGTCCGGAGACGGATACCGTGACACTCTGAAACGCGGCGGATCCCTCCCGATGGCAGGTCGCGCAGTCGCTGATCGCCTTGGTTGCGAAGGTGATCTCGTGATCCTCGATCCCGGTGCTGACTTCCAATCGACCCTTCAGGGCGGTCGTGCCCTCGGCGCCCGGGGGATTCAGCGCCTTGAGCAAAGCCAACAGCATCGTCGGATCCAGGCCCGGCCGGGTAGCGGTCGAAGAGCTGCCCAGAGTTTCGAACTGCGGCATGCCGATCGCCTCGGGAACCTCCCGTTGCGTCGCGCTGTTGTACAGAATGAGGTCCACTCTCCGCTGCGCCTGCGGCACATGGCAGACCGGGCACGACACCACGCTGAAGTGCAGATCGACATTCGGCAGCCAGGTACGGTGCGAAGCGGCGGCCTCGGTATGGCAGCCCAGGCAGACATCCCGCCTGCCGACGCCGGCCGAGGGAACCTGCACGTCATGCGCCCCGTGGCAACTGAAGCACAGCGGTGCCTCGGCCAGCCCGCCGTTGCGCAACACGCCATGCACGCTCTTGGCATACGCGGTGAAGATGGCGCCGTGGCAGGCCTTGCAGGGGACCGAGTCCATCGACGCCGCGGCGCCCTTTATCACCCCGTGAGGCGAATGGCAGCCGGTGCAAACCGGGGCGATCTGGTTGCCCTCGCTGACCAGGGCGGCGTGCACGCTGGTGCCCCATTGCGCGAACTTGTCGCTGTGACAGGTGCGGCAGACCTGCACCATGGCGATGGAAAACGCGCGCTTGCTGGCGATCGAGTTCGCCGCCGGCGGATGGCTGGCCAGGTTCACGTCAGTATGGCAGCCGGTGCAGCCGAGCGCGGCATGCACCGACTGCGCGAACCGGTCGCCTGCTATGTGCAACGAGAGCGTTTCGCCGCTGCCCAGCGGCTTTTCGAGTCCCGCCATCCCGTGGCAGCCGAGACACATCTGGTCGGCAGCGGAAGGCGCAACAGCGGCGGGTGGGTCGGCCGCTGATGCCGGCGCGGTCATCCCGACAATCGACAGCACGACGGCGGCCGCGGCCGCGCGGAGGCCGCCTATGGCAAGTGCTCCGCGCCCCATCTGGCCGCGTAAGCTGGGCTTCGTCACCTGAGTCTCCGTGGTTTCGTCTGAGTCCCTGTCGTCGTCACCGCCGCAGCAAGACCGGTCACCGCCTGCCTGCTTTGGGTGATCTGGCCCGTGATCGCCGCGCCGGTCATTGATGCACATCAACCGCCGAAAGCGCCATCAGCAGCCTGGCCGGGCAGACAACCCGTGGGTTGGCCGCCGCGGCATGGCCGGCCGCGCTCAGGCCGCTTCCTTCCGCTGGCGGCGGGCCTGCGCCAGCATCTTCATCGCGACAAACGGGAACATGGCGAGGTAGGCCATCGTCACGTACGGCGCGACGAAGAACAGGACGATATCGCGCACGACCTGCCCCGCGGTCCTGCGCGAGCCCGCAGCGCCGCCCGGCGCGGGCTGCGATGCGGCCGAGGACGCGCTGCCGGGTCCCGGCGCTGCCGCGACGGCACCGTGCGTCCGCCCTGCCACGGCGTGCGCTGACGCTGGCGCGGCGGCGCCCTCCGGACTGGAAGCACTCACGAAAGTTCTCCTTTGCCTGGTCCGCTCCGGTTCTTCTCACCCGCGATCGTTGCGCCGGTCATTGATACAGATCAACCACCGGAACGGTCAGCCGGCAAAGGCGGCGGACCAGGGCCGCCCGCCCGGTCGGTGGCGGGCTCCCCCCACCGGGATCGGACTGTGGCCATTCAGCCGCGCTTCCCCTGGTATCATAAATTTTCGGTAATCCTGGTGCTACCGTTTCTCCATGCGGCGGCGGATCGTGCCCCTGGAGCAGTCGCTCCTGTTCGATTCGGGAAGCAGATTTCGTGGCCGTGAAGACATGAACTCCGCCGGGCAAGCACGAGAGATACCGTTATGAAGCAGACACTTGCGTTGAAGCTGCTATTCGGGATTGCGCTGACGCTGGGGGCACTTCCCGCATCGGCGCAATCGCCGCAGCCCGCGGCGGCGCAACGCCCCGCGGTCGATGCTGGCACGCGCACGTGCCTGACCTGTCATGGCGGCGATCCGAAGGTCACCGCCATTCTGCAGGGCCCGATGGCGGTGGTGGGCGATCCGCGCACGCCATTCGCGATGGGCGGCTGCATGGCCTGTCACGGGCCGAGCGACAACCATATCGCGATGAAGGCGCCGTACCCCGACATCGTCTTCGCGGGTCCGCACAAGTCGCCGGCCGAAGCGCGCAACCAGGTCTGCCTGAGCTGCCACGAGTCCGGCCTGCGCATGAACTGGCAGGGCAGCACGATGCAGCGCAACGGTGTCGCCTGCACCGACTGCCACACGGCGCACACGGCGAAAGACCCGATCCTGGTGAAGGCCACCCAGCCGCAGATCTGCTTCACCTGTCACGCCCAGCAGCGATCCGACAGCTACAAGTACTCGCACCACCCGATCCGCGAGGGCAAGGTGGTGTGCAGCGACTGCCACAATCCGCACGGCTCGCCGGGCGATACGAAGTCGCTGAAGGAATTCACCGTCAACGAGACTTGCTACAACTGCCACGCCGACAAGCGCGGGCCGATGCTGTGGGAGCATCAGCCGGTGCGGGACAACTGCCTGAACTGCCACACGCCGCACGGCTCGAACCAGCCGCGCCTGATGAAAGAGCAGATGAACTTCCTCTGCGCTTCCTGCCATAGCGCGGTGAGCAATACCAGCGGCGGTGCCTTCGGTGGGGCGCATTCGATCCCATTCCGCGGGCCGGGCACGAGCTCTTTCAACTCCGCGCTGGCGAACCAGAGACAGTGCGTGAACTGCCACTCGCAAGTCCACGGGTCGAACAGCCCCGCCGGCGCTTTCTTCATCCGCTGATGCGACGGCACGAGCAAGGGGGCTCGATATGATCACTCGCAACGCACTACGGGCCATCGCACTGGCATCTACCTGCCTCGCGCCAATGGCCGCACTCGCCCAAGCCCCGGCGCCTGCCGCCGGCGCACCATCTTCGGGCCTCACCATCGGCGGTATGCCGTATAGTGGGGAGATCGAGTTCGGTCTCATGGGGGTCATGGGCCAGAACGCCGATCAGGCCGGCCGCTACAGCGGCTTCAATACCACCGGGTTCGACCTGGTCGGCGGCTTCGACGTGATGGGCCGTGACACCTGGAACTCCGGTGGCACCCGGTATTTCGAATTCAACGGCAACAACCTGGTGCTGCAGACCGGCAGTCCGCACTATGGCAGCGGCATCGGCAACGACAGCGCTTGGGGGTCCAGCGTCACCAACAACTTCTCGAACAACGGCTCGCTGGGGTTCAAGGCCGGCCAACAAGGCACGTGGGCATTCGGAGCTTACCTCGACTCCATCACCTACACCGGCAACGTCATCGACTCACTCTATACCGTGTATGGCAACCAGGCGGTCCTGAACCCCGGCCTGGCGCCGTTCGGCGGCGCGACCTCGCAAACGGTGGCCACGCCGGGTGCCCTCGCCTCCAGCCACTACACCGCGGCCGTTTTGGGGGCGACCGGCGCCATGCAGCCGTACCAGACCGGCACCCGCCGCGACGCTATCGGCGGCGACTTTAAGTACATCTGGAACGACTGGACCATCACCGGCGCGTTCCGCCATGAGCACAAGGAAGGCTCGCTGGAGGAAGCTGGCGATATCGCTTACGGCGGCAACTCCTTCGCCCTGCCGATCAACTACGACACCGACCGCTACGATATCTCGGGTGCCTACAACAGCCGGCTGTTCCAGGGGATCCTCCAGTACACCTTCTCGCATTTCACCGACAACAACCTCTTCGTCACCCTGCCCTATCCGTTCGCGAATACCGCGAAGCCGTATCAGGAGGCAGCGGCCTATTCGACGCCGCCCAGCAACAGCGCGCATTACGTCACGATGCTGCTGGCAACCAACGCGATACCGAATACGCGGATCAACCTGAACGCGCGGGTCGGCGTGGAAAAGCAGGACGACACGTTCCCGTCCAACACGGCAGATCCGAATGTCTCCGGCTTCATCGGCAACACGGCCGGATTCTACAACCTGAATCCCATGCTACAGGGATCCACCGAAAACTCCCCGGACATCACGGCCACGGTGTACCAGGTCAAGGTCAGCGCATCGTCGCATCCGATCCCGAACACCGATATCAGCGCGTTCTATGGGGTGGATGGACGCAGCGTCAACGTGCCGTGCCTCAACAACGACTACACCCAGCCATACGGTGGCGTCACCTGCCACGGCGTTTACGGCAGCGGCACCGGCAGCGACTCTGCTCCGGGCACCACCGCCGCCACCACCGCGCCCTACGCGTTCGTCGTTCCGCAGGATTGGCTGAAGCAGGCCGCCGGCGCCGATCTGACCTACAAGCTGCTTCCCGCCTACAATACCAGGCTGACCCTGGGCTATCGGCTGGACATCACCGACCGCAGCAACGCCCAGGTCGGGCATAGCTGGACCAATACCGGATCGGTCGGCGTAGCGTCCGATATCGGGCCGCAACTCAACGGCAAGGTCTCGTTCGATTACGCGTCTCGCAGCGGCAACCTCAGCTATCTCGCGCCATGGTTGAACCTGGATGGGCCGACCTCCGGTCCGACCTGGTCCGGCGCCTATTACCAGGCCCCGATGACGTCGGAGGCCGTCACGGCCCGGGCGGACTACATGCCGCTGGATAACCTGAACGCCGACTTCTTCCTGCAGTTCAAGAACGAGAACTACACCTATCCGGGCGCCTCCAATTACACGTCTCCCAGCGGTGGGGTCACGCTTGCCCCGCTCACCGGCGTGGGCAACGGCGTGAAGCAGGACTATGCCCTGACCGTCGGACCGGACGTCAACTTCCGGCCCATGAAGGGCCTCAACCTGCACGCCTTCTACACCTACGAACTGCTGTTCTATAACAACCTCGGCAATGGTAACTGCGCCACCAGCAACACTGGGGCCTGCCTGGGGAGCGCCGGCTACTATCAGAACAAGGACACCAGCAGCACCCACACCGTTGGCCTGAGCACCGAGTGGCAGATCAACCCGAAGCTGAAGCTGAAGGGCGACTACACCATCTCCTACGGCACCGTCATGTTCGGTGAGTTCAACGGTGTGTTCGTGCCCACGCCGACCGCGTCCTATCAGAACGTCAGCAACTATCCCGACATCGACTCGCTGATGAACAGTGTCAGGATAACCGCGACCTACGAGCTGATGCCGAACGTGGACGTGATCGTCCAGGGCGCCTACACCAGTTTCCACAACAACAACTGGAACGACACCGCGAACGCGATCCAGCCCGCCGGCGCCGCCGGTGTCTCGATCCTGACCCCCGGCTACGCCGCGCCGAACTACAGCGTCGGGATGCTCATGGCGGGAATGAAGATCAAGTTCGGCCAGGCAGCGCCGCCCCCGCCGTCAGTCCCGGTCGCCACGCCGGCTCCGGCGGTGCAGCCCGCCCGTTCCTACATGGTGTTCTTCGATTGGGATAAGGCGGCTCTGACCGATCGCGCCCGCCAGATCATCAAGGAGGCGGCGGACAACTCGACGCGCGTGCAGTACACGCGGATCGAGGTGAACGGCTACACCGATACCTCCGGCACGCCGCAGTACAACCAGGGCCTGTCGGTCCGCCGCGCGGACGCGGTCAAGGCCGAGCTGATCAAGGACGGCGTACCTCTCAATGCGATCACCACGCAAGGCTTCGGTGAGACGCATCTGCTGGTGCCGACCGGTGCCGGCGTGCGCGAGCCGCAGAACCGCCGCGTCGAGATCGTCATCCTCTGACGGCTGACGGCTGAACCGTCAGCAACGCGAACGGGGCGCCGCAGGGCGCCCCGTTTCGTCATATCAACCACCGACCAGGCTGACGCAACGCGGGAGGCGGCCCGCCGTGGCATTGCGCGTTGACCACCGGCCAGCCGCCGACCCGGCCCGGGGGCCCCTGAGACAAAGCGGCTCGGGCCCCAGCATGCGCGAGATAAACGGATCAGCAGGCGTCTCCGGCGCCTGGAATTACCCCAGCGCGCCGGGCCAGTGCGAGCGCACCGCCCACAGAACCCCCGCCGCCAATGCGCCGGCGATCAGATCGTCCGCCATGATCCCCGCGGCACCGTGCTGGCGATCGGCCCAGCCGACCGGCCCCAGCTTGGTCACGTCGAGCAACCGGAACAGCAGGAACGCCGCCAGCAGCCCGATCGGCGTGACGGCGGCCAGCCCCAGCAGGGCGATCCACTGGCCGGCGAACTCGTCGATCACCACCCAGCCGGGATCGCCCTCGACCTGCGCAGTGCGCACCGCCCACAGGCCGCCGAATGTGGCCAGCAGCACCGCAACCACCAGAGCGACCGGCGACCACCACAGCAGCGCCGCGCCCATCAGGGTCGCGACGGCGGAGGCCACCGTGCCGGCGGCGACCGGCGCGAACCCGGTGCCGAAGCCCGCCGCGATCCACCTGGCGATCTCCCGGACGATCCTCCGGGCGGCTCCCGACGCCGGGCTCATTCGCTACGCTCCAGGAAATCGCCCAGGGCGGCGACGATTGTCGGTTCGCCCAGAGTCGGGGCGTGGCCGATGCCAGGGAGGCTGACTACCGCCATATCCGGTCGTGCCGCCACCATGCGCGCCACCGTGTCCGGCAGCAGGATATTGCTCTCTTCGCCGCGCACCAGCAGCAGCTTCATGGGCGCCAGGGCGCCGAACAGCGGCCACAAGTCGGGCGTCTTACGCCCGAGCAGCGCGGCAATCCGCGTGTCCCAGACAGGATGCCAGCGCCCGTCCGCGCCGGGCGCGTAGGTCAGCCGCGCCATGGTCTGCCAGTCCTCATCGCTGTCCAGCGACAGCGGCGGCAGCAACGCGCGCAGATGGGCGACGCAGGCCTCGACGCTCGGCAGCGCCGGATCCGCCGCCACGAACCGGCGGACAAAATCGGCGCCGTCGCCGCCGATCTCCGGCCCGACATCGTTCAGCACAACGGCGCGCAGAACAGACGGCCGCGCCGCCGCGATCCCCATGCACAGCAGGCCGCCGAAACTGGTGCCGATGCCCACCGCGCCATGCACGTGCAGCGCGGCGCAGACGTCGAGGACATCGCGCAGGCAGGCCTCCGGCGCATAGCGGTTCACGTCGCGCGCCCGGCCGGACTCGCCACGCCCCGCGTAGTCGAGCGCGATGACGCGTCGGCCAGTACCCAGCGTCGCCGCGACGACGGCGAAATCGCCGCTCGTACGCACCAGCCCCGGCAGGCACAGCAGCGGGCGATGCCGATCGCCGTCGCGCCATTCGCGCACCGCCAGGGGCAGGCCATCCCAGGCAGACAGGCGATGGACCAGTTCGGTCAACGATCGCTGGCCATGTTGAAGCGAGTAATCTTCTCTTGCCCTACTGCGTCCATTTGGCCAGCAACGTCGGCGTCGCCTCGCCGCGGCGGGCGCGATAGATCGTAATGTTCTCCAGCACCCGCTGCACGTAGTTGCGCGTTTCGCCGATCGGGATTTGCTCAATCCAGTCGATCATGTCCACCGGCCCCACGCGCGGATCGCCGTTCTGCGCCAGCCATTGCTCGACCCGGCGCGGCCCCGCGTTGTACGCGGCGACCGCCAGCGGCAGCGAGCCGTTGAACTGGTCCAGCATCTGCCGCAGATACGCCGTGCCCAGCCGCATATTGTGCTCGGGATCGCTGGTTAGCGCCACCAGCGAGGTGCCAACGCCGAGCTGCCGCGCCACCGCATCGGCGGTGAACGGCATCAACTGCATCAGCCCCCTCGCCCCGGACGGACTGACTGCCCCGACGTCGAAACTGCTCTCCTGCCGCATGATCCCCAGCCCCACCGCCGGGTCGAGCCCTTCGGCCGGCGGAACGAATGGCATCGGCCAGCCCTCATCGGGCAGCATCAGTCCGTCGCGTCCCATGCGGCGGGCGATGAACACCGCCATGTCGGGCAGCGCCACTCGCAATGCCAGCGCCGCGGTGAGCGCGCGGTCCGCCGGGTCGGGTGCCAGTTCGTCCATCCGCAACAGGAAGGCGCGCGCCCGCTGCGGATCGCCCCAGGCCACCAGCCAGGCGGCAGCGCGCACCACCTCGTGACCGGTGAAGGCGAGCACGGCGTCGCGCGTCCAGGAGGGATCGTGCAGCGCGCCGATGCGCCGCGCCAGGGCCGCCGCATCGTCGCCCAACGCCAGGGCGGCGAGCTGGCCATAGAAGGTGGTGGGCCAGGCGGCGGCCTTGGCGTAGTCGGGCTTCGGGTCGTTGCCCGCGGCGGCCTCGGCGCGTCCCTGCCAATACCAGGCGCGCGCCTGGGTGATCGCCGCCTTCGACACCGCCGCGAGGCGCTGAAAATGGGCCAGCGCCCCCGCCGGGTCGTTCAGCTTGCGCAGCGCGATGTAGCCGGCAAGGAACTCGGCGTCGGCCACCGTCTCCGACGCGGCTTGGCCAGGCTCGCCGGCGACCGCATAGGCACCCGCCGCGTCGCCCGCGGCGAGCAAGGCGCGCGCCAGCAGGTTCCGCTCGGCCCAGAACGCCGCCAGGTGTTCCGGCGCGGTCGTGCGGATCGCGTTCTGCGCCGCCTCGCCGTCGCGCTGCCACAAAGTAAGGGCGTCGGCATAGCGCGCGGCGCGCCGCAGGTAGCGCGCGTGATCGAGCATCAGGCCGGGGTCGTCGCGCTCCACCACATTGGCGGCCGCCAGCAGGGCCTCGGCGCGCGGATCGTCGCGTTGGAACGCGAGTCGCACCTCGGCTGCGGCACGCTGCGCCTGGTCGAGCCGGCCGATCTGCCGCACCGCGGCGGCCGGGTCATGCCATGCCAGATGCTGGAAGCGCGCCCACTGGTCGTCCGGCGTCACGCTGCCGGCCCAGCGGCGGAGAAAGGCGGTCTCCTGGCCGGGGTCGGCCAATCCGGTAATCCAGGCCTTGCGGGCGTCGGCGGTCGCGGCATCGGCCTGTCCGGCGGTGGCCAGGGCGGCAGCACAACGCAACAAGGCGGGCACCTCGATTGCCGGAGCGACGCCGCATTGCGCCAGGACGTCCGCATCGTCCGGGTCGGCGGCGATGGCGTCCTGCCGGCGGCGCTCCAGCAGCGCCTGGTTCGGCCAGTCCGGGTTGTCGTGCATGAACCCGGCGATCTCGGCCGGCGTTGCCGCACCAGGGGCGAGCAGGCGGTAATACAGCACCAGCTTCTCGGCGACCGGGTCGGCGAAGCGGGCGGCATCGGCCTGGGCTTCGGCCCAGTGGTCGGCGCGGATGGCGGCGATCGGGTCGCGCCCGGCGGTCGGCACGTCTTGCGTCGCGGCCGGGCCGGCCGCGCACAGCAGCAACGACAGAACGAGGGCGAGCCGACTCGGCGGGCGCATGAGCGCTTCTACCGCGACCCGGCCTTGCGGCGCATCATCCGCGCGCTTAGCTTGCCGCTCCGCCGGCCGGGCCGATTGTCTCCGGTCGGCGAGCCAGGGAGAACGCCATGTTCAAGGGATCGCTCGTTGCGTTGATCACCCCGATGCGGCAGGACGGATCGCTCGACGAAAAGGCCTATGCCGCGTTGGTGGACTGGCAGATCAAGGAGGGCACGCACGGCGTCGTCCCGGTGGGCACCACCGGCGAAAGCCCGACCCTGTCGCACGAAGAGCACAAGCGCGTGGTGGAGATCGCCGTCGAGGTGGCGAAGGGCCGCGTTCCGGTGATCGCCGGCGCCGGCTCCAACAGCACGGAGGAGGCGATTGCGCTGACGCGCCACGCCAAGGAAGCCGGCGCGGATGCCGCGCTGATCGTCACGCCGTACTACAACAAGCCGACCCAGGAAGGCATGTACCTGCACTTCAAGGCGATCGCCGACGCGGTGGACCTGCCGATCATCATCTACAACATCCCGCCGCGCAGCGTCGTTGACATGAAGGTCGAGACGATGGCGCGGCTGGCGAAGCACAAGAATATCATCGGCGTGAAGGACGCGACGGCGGACCTGGCGCGGCCGCTGCACCAGCGCCGGCACTGCGGCGCGGATTTTTGTCAGCTTTCCGGCGAGGACGCGACGGCGCTGTCGTTCAATGCCGCCGGTGGCGTGGGCTGCATCAGCGTCACCGCCAACGTCGCGCCGCGGCTGTGCAGCGACATGCAGACGGCGTGGATGGAAGGCCGGTTCGCGCAGGCGATGGAAATCCAGAACCGTCTGCTCCCGCTGCACGACGCGCTGTTCACCGAAACCAGCCCCGCGCCGGTGAAGTTCGCCGCCTCGCTGCTGGGCAAGGCGACGGAGCATTGCCGCCTGCCGCTGGCGCCGCTGATGGAAGCGACCCGGGCGAAAGTGCGCGCGGCGATGACGGAAGTGGGGCTGCTGAACTAGCTGGTCTTGCCGCGCCGGGTCATGATAAGCTGTTTTAGCGGCTTGCCTAACGGTCCGGCGGTGACATGAGTAGCCGATGTGGAACACCCCGCACTAAGCCACATCGAAAGGACCCTTGCTGACGCTTACAGGAAGGAGATCGACCAAGAGGAGAACGTTTGGCGATCTCTCCCCTTTTTCGCAGCTACGCTTGCTTTGGAGCTCGCGGCGCTATTTCAGCTCGTCACGCGACTGCCACCACTAGGAACCAATGCTGGGTGGGCTTCGCTCTTCCTGCTGACACTGGCCGGACTGTTGATGTTTGCGGCGCTATGCCTGCTTGCCGCGTGCATCGCGCCGGCGCGATTTCGTTACATATTGCGGGAGCCGCTGTTGCTGCGATACGCGGACGACCTGATCCGGGCGGAACAGGCACCCGAAAACCAAGACCTGGATGATCCAGTGGACGCGCTGGCGACCCTGAAACGGGAGCTTGCCCGTCAATTTGCAGAAGCGACCGACCACAACCGGCAGATCAACAAACGGCGGGGATGGCTCAGAGAGATCGCCGGGCTCGCGGTTGTCGGTTCCGTCCTGAGTATCTTGCTTCTGGTGATTGTTGCCTTCGCTTACTATATTCCCAAAACATCCGACACAGGAGATGGGCATGGACCAGCGCCCGCCGCCACATCCACCCACGGATCCCCAGACCGAGCGCCAGAGTCCGTCGGGGCAGGCCACGGCGAGAGTGCGCATTCCGTCAGCCCCGCCGATGCAGATCATCACTAGGGGGTGGTGGCCGCGTCCGGACGAAGAGGCGACCGTTGACGAACTCGAAAGGGCCGACAGGTCGCTTTCGGGAGTTGATGTGCTTTGGGCCGATGACGATCCGCACCAAGTGCGCCTGTCAGGGCGAGACCGCTACTGGCCCGTCGTGTGCCAGATAGAAATATCGGAGCTACAGAAAGACGGCCTGCCGCCGCTTTCCGCGCAAGACTGCAAGTCGCTGATCGGCAGGAATCTCGCAGCTTTCAACCGGATCTTCGCCGCAAAATACAAGAACGGTGCGTTCTCGGAGCCAACAGGGCCATCTGGCCGCCCATACCGGCTTGTCCAACTAACGCGGGAGGATATCAAGGCGAGCGGCGAGAATATTCGTTACGAAACACCAGTCGCGGGCGGGTTCGTATCCAGATAAGCGACAGCCCAGACAGCGGCGCGCCAGGTTAGTAACCGGGCGGGCGGTTAGGAAATGATGGCGGCGGCATGGCAGAAGCGAAACCCAAGAAGGGCCTGATCTCGCACGGCATTGCGGCGCAGAACCGCAAGGCGCGGTTCGACTATACGATCAAGGAGACGCTCGAGGCCGGCCTGGTGCTGGTCGGGCCGGAGGTGAAGTCGCTGCGCCACGGCCGCGCCACGCTGAACGAGGCCTGGGCCGGCGAACGCGACGGCGAGATGTGGCTGTTCAACTGCTATATCCCCGAATACCAGGGCGGTGTGCTGTCCCGCTTCGAGCCGCGCGCGCCGCGCAAGCTGCTGCTGAAGCACAAGCAGATCGCCCAACTGACCGGCGAGATCAGCCGCAAAGGCGCGACGATCGTACCGCTGCAAATCCACTTCAACGAGCGCGGCCGCGCGAAGGTCTTGCTGGGCGTGGCCGAGGGCCGCAAGGCGCACGACAAGCGCGCTGCTGTCGCTGCGCGCGACTGGCAGCGTGACAAGGCGCGGCTGATGCGGGCGCGGGGATAGGCCGCTCCTTTCCCCCTCCCGCAAGCGGGAGGGGGAAAGGAGCGCAGAAGGACGACAACCGGAAGCAGATGGCGGACGACATCGAGATCAATGGCCGGATCAAAGAAAAGCTGATCGAGGCCAAGCAGGAATGGGCGCGCGACGGCCGCCTGATGACTGGCACGACAGCCGATCCCGAGCGCGACCGGCTGCCGCCCGGCCAGCTTCTGGTGACCGATTGGCCGGTGCTCGACCTCGGCGCCGAGCCGAACGTCACGCCGCAAAAATTCCGCCTGGATGTCGATGGCGCGGTGGAGCACCGGCTCAGTCTGCCGCTCGACGAATTCATGGCATTGCCGCAGGCCGAGAGCGTCTCCGACATCCACTGCGTGACGCAGTGGTCGCGCTACGACAACCGCTGGAAGGGCGTGGCGGCGCGGACCATCCTCGATCTGGTGCAGCCGAAGCCGGACGCGCGGCATATCATCTTCCACTCGTTCGATGGCTACACCACCAACGTGCGGCTGGATCAGTTCGATCAGCCGGATGTGTTCCTGGTGCATGAATGGGAAGGCCAGCCGCTGTCCCGCGCGCATGGCGGGCCGGTGCGGGTGTTGATCCCGCGCTGCTATTTCTGGAAGTCGGCAAAATGGCTGCGACGCATCCAGTTCACCATCAGCGACCACAAGGGGTTCTGGGAACAGCGCGGCTATCACAACAACGGCGACCCGTGGAATGAGGAGCGCTATAGCTGAACCGCCAGCGCCGGTTGGCGGCACAGCGAATGCGCATGTGGCTTGGGCGACGAATGGCGCTGATACCGCCATGGGAGTTATCGACATGGCAGCAGAACAGGACAAGCGGGCCTGGGACTTCAGCTTCCCGGCGATCGATGGCGGGGTGCTCGATCTTGGCGCGTTCAAGGGACGCGTGCTCGTCGTCGCCAACACGGCCAGCTTCTGCGGCTACACCTACCAATATGAAGGCCTGGAGAAACTGCACCAGCCGGCAGCGGCCCACGGAGTGACCGTGCTCGGCGTGCCCAGCCGCGACTTCAACCAGGAATCGCCGGATAACGACACGGTCAAGACGTTCTGCGAGACCAACTATGGCGTTGACTTCCCGTTATCTGGCATCGCCCATGTGCGCGGCGCCCAGGCGGCGCCATTTTATGCCTGGGTGAAAGCGCAGACCGGGTGGGAGCCGAACTGGAATTTCAACAAAGTGCTGATCGGCCGCGACGGCCGCGTCGCCGGAACGTTCGGTTCCGGCGACGAGCCAGGGCGCGAAGCTGACCAAGGCGATCGAGGCGGCGCTGCAATCGTAGAGAGAGAGTCGCCGCTGCCAGACCCTCCCCTGCCCCTCCCGCAAGCGGGAAGTGTTGGGATGTCACGCGCGATCGATGCGGCACGAATAGCAGCCGCGGCGTGCGTTGTGCGCGTGCAGGAAGGCGACGTCGTCGCGGCGGAACATGCGCGCAATCAGCGGCTCCAGTTCGGTGCCTTCCACCACCTCGGCATCGAGCATGATCCCGGCAGCGTCGTAGGCGCGCACCGAGAGCAGCCGGGTGCGCTGCTGCGCCGGTACGTGGTTGACGAAGGCGGCGGTCTCGCGGACGCCCTCGCGCACGTAGATCGGCCCGCTGGCGCGATACGGCGAGCCCGGCGAGACATGGTGCGGATAGTGCAGCAGGATCGACGCCTCGCCGGGCGCGGCGTCGCGCAAGCTGACCCGGCAGGGCGGCAGCGACGGTTGCATGTCCGGCGTGGCGACTACCCGCCGCGCGCCATGCATCAGCAGTTCCTCGTCGGTCATGCCGAAGAACGGCAGGAATGGCTCGGCCGGCAGGCCAGTGATGCGGAAGTCCATGTGGGTAGTTCCTTGTCTGGTTGACGTGCCAGACATGTGCTGCGTCGGGCCGTGCCCGCCATCCGCCGATTGCGCCGGCTCAGGCTGGTGCGCAAACCAGGCCGCGAACCGTTGGGGTGATCCTGACGCCTCGGTCCCGCGACCACCCCCGTCACTGCGAGTTGACCACCGGCCGGTGGCGGCCGACCCGCCCTGAATGAAAGATTCTGCTGTTTCTGCTGACGGGAGCAAACTTTCTCCTTCTTCTTGTTAGCTAAGCGAACCAATTCCCCCCCGAGATATCGCGGGAAGGCACGCAGGGGATTGCTTCGCTTTGCTCGCAATGACACCGGACCTCCGACCCGAAGCGTCGAAGACGGAACACTGGCATTCGTCACATCCACCCAGTGGGCACAGCAACGCGATTGGCGGCCATCACGCGGCCAGCCGTTCCCCGTCGCGCAGCACCATGTAGATCGCCGGAATCACCAGCACCGTCAGCAGCGTGGACGACGCCAGGCCGAACAGCAGCGAGATCGCCAAGCCCTGGAAGATCGGATCGGTCAGGATCGTCGCCGCACCGATCATCGCCGACAGCGCGGTCAGCAGGATCGGCTTGAAGCGGATCGCTCCGGCATCCAGCAGCACCTCCCGCAGCGTCATGCCCGGCCGCGCGCCGTGGCGCACGAAATCCACCAGCAAGATCGAATTGCGCACGATGATCCCCGCCAGCGCGATGAAGCCGATCATCGAGGTCGCGGTGAACGGCGCGTGCAGCAGCCAGTGCCCCGGCAGTATCCCGATCAGCGTCAGCGGTATCGGCGTCAGGATCACCAGCGGCAGTTTGAAACTGCGGAACTGCGCCACGACCAGGATGTAGATGCCCAGCATCGCCACGCCGAACGCCGCGCCCATGTCGCGGAAGGTGACGTAGGTGATCTCCCACTCGCCGTCCCACAGCAATGTCGGATGCGTTTCATCCGTTGGCTGACCGCGGAAGCTGATCACCGGTTTGGGCAACGCGCCCCAGTCATGCGCCGCCACCGCCTTGTCCACCGCGAGCATGCCGTAGATCGGCGCTTCGAACGCACCCGCGAGTTCGCCCATGACCATGTCGGCGAATTCGCCGTCGCGGCGGAACAGCACCGGCGAACCGAGTTCCTGATCCGCGCGCACCACCTGGCCGAGTTCCACGACCGTGTTGCTGCCGGGCAGCGTGTTGGCGGGGACCGGCGTGGCGGCCAGGCGTTCGTCCCAGCTCAGGTCGCGCTTCGGCAGGCCGACGCGGATGGCGATCGGGTCGCGTTCCTCGCCCCGGTGCGAATAACCGACCGGCACGCCGCCGAACAGCGCCTGGATCGTGTCGTACACGTCACTTTGCTCGACCCCGAAATATTCCAGCTCGTCCTGGTCGATGCTGATGCGCAGCCGCGGTCGTGGATGACCGTAGGAATCCGTCACATCGACGATGAATGGCACCGACTTGAACAAGGCTTTCACCTGTTCTGCCACCGCGCGGCGAGTTGCTGCGTCCGGCCCATAGATCTCGGCGAGCAGGGTTGCGAGCACCGGTGGGCCGGGCGGCACTTCCACCACTTGGAGGGTGGCGCCCTCCGGCAGCGTCAGCGCGGCCAGGTGGCGGCGCAGATCCAGCGCGATGGCATGGCTGCTGCGGTCGCGCTCCGCCTTGTCGGCCAGGTTGATCTGCAAATCGCCGAGTTCCGGCGACTCGCGCATGTAGTAATGCCGTACCAGGCCGTTGAAGTTGAACGGCGCCGCGGTGCCGGCATAGGCCTGCACCGAACGCACCTCCGGCAGGCCGCGCACGATGGCGGCGGCCGCAAACAGGTTGCGCTCGGTATCTTCCAGGCTGCTGCCTTCCGGCAGATTCAGTTCCACTGCAAGTTCCGATTTGTTATCGAACGGCAGCAGCTTCACCGTCACGTCCTCGGTGTAGAACAGCGCACAGGCGGCGATGGTGGCGACGCCGACCGCCAGCAGGAAGGTCCAGGCGCGGGCGCGAGAGGGCAGCAGCGGCGTGGCGACGGCGCGGTAGATCCGCCCGAGCCGGCCCTCGTGGTGCAGCGCCAGGTCGTGCGCAATGTCGGGCGAGGCGACCGGCAAAAACTCCACTTCCTCGTCACGCCGCCCGGCCGCGACGGCACCCGGACGTTCGGGATGCAGCCGGCACATCAGCCACGGTGCGACCACCATGGCGACAAAGAACGAGAACACCATCGCGGCCGAGGCATTGGCCGGAATGGGCGCCATGTACGGCCCCATCAGGCCGGAGACGAACAGCATCGGCAGCAGAGCCGCGATTACCGTCAGCGTGGCGACAACGGTGGGGTTGCCGACTTCTGCCACCGCCTCGATCGCCGCTTGCACACGGGAACGGCCGTCGCGCATCGCCCAGTGGCGAGCGATGTTCTCCACCACGACGATCGCGTCGTCCACCAGGATGCCGATCGAGAAGATCAGCGCGAACAGGCTGACGCGGTTGATCGTGTAGCCCATCAGCTTGGCCGAGAGCATGGTGAGCAGGATGGTGGTGGGGATGACGACAAGGGTGACGACGGCCTCGCGCCAGCCGATCGCCAGCACGATCAGCACGACGATGGAAATGGTTGCCAGACCGAGATGGAACAGCAGCTCGTTCGCCTTGTCGTTGGCGGTCTGGCCGTAGTTGCGGGTGACCTCGACACGCAGGTCGGGCGGGATCAGCCGGCCTCGCAGCGATTGCACGCGTTGCAGGATCGCCTGCGACACCACCACCGCGTTGGCGCCGGCGCGCTTGGCCAGTGCCAGGCTCACCGCCGGCACGCGGTCCCAGCCCTGCTGGTCGGGAGTCAGGTTCCAGACGCGGCTTTCCGCCGTGCTGGGCCCGATCGCCACCTGCGCCACGTCGCGCACATAGACCGGGCGGCCGTCGCGCGTGGTCAGCAGCAACAGGCCGATATCCGGCACGCCGCGCAGCGTCTGGCCGGCAGAGAGCATGCGCATGATGCCGGCGTCGCGCACATTGCCGGCGACGAATTCGCGGTTGGCGTCGCGTACCTTGGCGATGAGTTGCTGCAACGTCACCCCGAACAGCGACAGTTTTTCCGGGTCCGGTTCGACGCGGATTTCCTCCGGGCCGGTGCCGACGATGTAGCTGGTGCCGATGTCGTTCACCTTGGTCAGCTCGGTGCGCAGCTTTGTCGCAACGTCGTACAGATCCTTGTCGGTCCAGCGCGCAGCCGCCGCCGGTTGCGGCGACAAGGTCAGCACCACGACAGCCACGTCGTTGATGCCACGGCCGACGATCAGCGGTTCGGGAACGCCGATCGGGATCTTATCGAGATTGGCGTGGATCTTGTCGTCCACGCGCAATACCGCGTCATCCTCATTGGTGCCGACCTTGAAGCGCACGGTGACCACCGCCTGGTCGTCCTGCGTCTGGCTGTAAACATGCTCGACGCCGGCGATCGGCTTGACGATCGCTTCCAGCGGCTTGGTGACTAGTTCCACCGCGTCGGGTGCCTTCAAGCCGTTCGCCTGCACGATGATGTCCACCATCGGCACGCTGATCTGTGGCTCTTCCTCGCGCGGAATGGTCAGCAGCGCGATCAGGCCGGCGGCGAGGGCCGCAAGCAGGAACAGTGGCGTCAGCGGCGAGCGGATGGTCGCGCGGGTGAGCCGGCCGGAGAAGCCGAGATTCATGATGAATGGCCGTGCGATTGGCGGGCCGAGGCGGTGGCACGACCTTCATCGTCATGGCCCGCGACGGCGGGCCATCCACGCCTTTGCCGCGTAGCCGAAGGACAGTCGTGGACGACGGGCCTTCGCCCGCCATGACGATAGGCGATGACGTGCACATCTCCGGATTGCGCGTCGACTGCCGCGTGAGTGCAGCGGACATTGCCCGTCATGGCTGCACCAGCACGTCGCCGGTGTGCACGCCCGACAGCACTTCGACGCCGTTCGGCAACGCCGCCGTGGGGCGCGGTTGGCCACGCTGCACCGGAGTCTCCACCACGCTGCCGTCCGGCCGGCGCAGCGACACGTAGTCCAGGCCGAAATGCGTGCGCAGGAAGCTCTCCGGCACCACATAGCCTTGGCGCACGCCGGCGCTGATCCACACCAGGATGCGGTCGCCGACGAAATAATTGCCGAGGTCCGCGACCTTCGTGTCCGCCACCACGCGGCCTTGCATGATCTGCGGGTAGATCAACGTGATGACGCCGCTCGTTGACTGCGCAATGCCAAGCTGGCCCGGATCGATCCGCACGGAATCGTCGACCTTCAGCGACACCGCGTGCCGCTCCGGCACACGCAGCCGCAGGATGAACGGCTCTTCTCCCACCGTGGCGATCGTGTCGCCGTTGAGGACGACCGTGCCCCGGGTCAGCGGCACGGTGATCACCCGGCCGGCGACCGGCGCCAGCACCTGGCCTTCCTCCAAATTCTGCTGTGCCACCGCGCGCTCGGCGGTACGTGATCGCAACGCGGAAGAGGCGACCTCCACCGCGGTATGCGCCTGGTCGAGCGTGGTGCGCGGGCCGGCCCCCTGGTGGAACAGCGTCTCGGCGCGCGCCAGATCGGTCTGCGCCTGGGCGAGCTGCGATTGCAGTCCGACGATCTGCGCGTCGAGCGAGCTGACTTGCAGCAGCAGCTTTTCATCGGCGACCACGGCGATGACCTGGCCCTGGGTGACCTTGTCGCCCTGGCGCACCGACAGGCCGGAGACGGTGCCGCCGATGCGCGCCCGCGCCGGCACCACGTTGGGGCTTTCCACCGTGGCGAATACCGCCTTTTCGTCGGTGAAGGCGGTGCGTTGCACGGTGAAGCTGGTTTCCGCGGCCTCGGCGACTGCAACGGTCAGCCCGGCCAGAACTACCAGGAGTGGAATGAATCGACGGCGCATGATCCACCTGTCGGGTTCGACCGAGGCACAGCGATGTTCCCTGCTCCGCACCCTGCCCTGGAAAGGTCCAGGGCAGGTCACGGCGGTTCGCCCGCCGACTCGCGTGCAGCGGCATTGACCTGGGTCAATGCGCGCCGCGCCACATCGGCCATGTAGGGAGTTGGAGCCGCTCGTCTCATGACGTGCGGTCCGATTGGCGTGGGGTTTTCTGCGCGCGCTTTCGCGCGGACGGCCTGCACAAGGGAACCGGCTTGCAGAACAATTCGAACAGCGTCTCCAGCACGCGCCGCGCCGAGGCACTGGCGATCGAGTACCAGATCGTCTGCCCGTGGCGCCGCGTCTGCACCAGCCCGTCGCGGCGCAGCAGGGACAGATGCTGCGATACCGTCGAATCGCGCAGGTCGAGGAAGGTTGCCAGGTCGCCGACCGAGCGCTCGCCCTCGGTCAACTGGCAGAGAATCAACAGCCGGTGGCGGTTGCCGAGCGAGCGGAGCAATTCGCTCGCCTGGTCCGCCGCCGCCGCCATCTGGTCGGGGTCCAGCTTCATCGGATCACCTTCACACTTGCGTATCTACGATGATACGAATATTCTGTCAAGCGACGGACGCGAAGACCGGCGCGATGAACACCGACGCCATTGTGCGCTGGGCACGCGGGGGGGGTTGCGTTGGAACTGTCAGGACAGGAGATTTCCATCATGACGATCGATCGCGCGGTTCTCGGCTTTGCCGGCTGCATGGTGTTGCTGAGCGTACTGCTGGTCTGGCTGGTCAGCCCGTGGTGGCTGCTGTTGACCGTTTTTGTCGGCGCCAACATGATCCAGGCCAGCATCACCGGATTCTGCCCGGCCGCCATGGTGTTCAAGGCGCTCGGCGCCAAGCCTGGCTGCGCCTTCCCATAGCCCACCCGGCGGCAATCGAAAGTGACCGACATGGATGTTGTTGAACTCTCGCGTCTGCAATTCGGCCTGACGGCCATGTACCACTTTCTCTTTGTGCCGCTGACGCTCGGGCTCGCCGTGCTGCTGGCGATCATGGAGAGCATCTATGTCACCACCGGCCGCACCGTGTGGCGTGACATGGTGCGGTTCTGGGGCACGCTGTTCGGCATCAACTTTGCCCTCGGCGTCGCCACCGGTCTCACCATGGAATTCGAGTTCGGCACCAACTGGGCGTACTACGCGCACTACGTGGGCGACATCTTCGGCGCGCCGCTGGCAATCGAGGGCCTGATGGCGTTCTTCCTCGAAGCCACCTTCATCGGTCTGTTCTTCTTTGGCTGGAAGCGGCTGACCCGCGTGCAGCACCTGATCGTCACCGTGCTGATGGCGCTGGGTACCAATCTGTCCGCGCTGTGGATCCTGATCGCCAACGGCTGGATGCAGTACCCGGTCGGCGCGCGCTTCAACGTCGCCACCATGCGCATGGAG
>JBEKNT010000009.1:0-44000 GCA_049522565.1 Acetobacteraceae bacterium | reverse complement strand
GCCAAACGCCGTGACCAGTGCGCCGCCAAGGACCGGACCGAGCGCATGACCGATACTGCCCGCGGCAGTCCACAGGCTGAACGCACGCGCACGCTCCGTCGCGTCGTCGCGGCAGGCGCGGTTGAGCAATGCGAGCGAGCATGGCACCAGCGTTGAGGCTCCGGCTCCTTGCAGCACACGCGCCGCGATCAGCGCGGCGGCGGAGGGCGCAAGCGCGCAACCAAGCGACGCAACCACGAACAGCAGCAGGCCGACGACGAAGACCCGGCGCGCGCCGATCCGGTCGCCTAGCGCGCCCGCGGACAGCAGCAATGACGCGAAGGTGAGCGCATACGAATCGACGACCCATTGCAGGCCGGTAACACCGATCCGGATGCCGCTACCGATGCTGACCAGCACCACATTGACGATGGATACGTCGAGTTGCACCAGCAGGAAGCCGAGACTGGTTGTGATTGTGGTGATGGTCAGTTTGGTGGGCATGGTCTTGCTCTCCAACAGCATGCCCAAGACGATGGTGCGTCGGGTACTCCGCGTGGCGCGGCAACGCTTCGATCATGGCCGAAGCGTTGCGCGATGCGGTTCATGGTTGGGCGTTCTAGATATGTCGCTGTGTTCAACCGCTCAGGAGGGCGACATGCAGACGAACCAACACAGTGGCAGGCTGGCATTCACCGTGATGTGGCAGGTCCGCGACGGCGAGGCGGCAACCGCCGCCGACATCATCGCGCGCTTCGCACCCGAGGCCCGCAAGGAGCCGGGACTGGAATTGCTGATGGTGAACCAGTGCGCGACGAACCCGTCGGAGTTTCTGTTCTACGAAGTGTTCAAGGATGCGGCGGCGTTCGAGGCGCATCAGCAGACGCCGCACTTCAAGACGCTGATTGTCGAACAGGCGCTGCCTCGGCTGAGCAAGCGCGAACGCGTAGAATACGTGCCGCTATAGCACCGTACACGACACCTCCCCCGCTCCGCGGGAGAGGTCAAGACGCGAAGCGCCGAGGGTGAGGGGCGAACGTCACGGACTGTCCGTGCGTTACGCCCCTCGCCCGGCGTCGCCTCGCTCGCCGACTTCTCCCGCAGAGCGGGAGAAGTGCACTATTCGGCCGTCCAGCCTCCATCCACCACCAGCGCGGTACCGGTGACCAACGCTGCGGCGTCCGACGCAAGAAACACCACGGCGCCCATCAGATCCTGCACCGTTCCCAATCGCCCCAGCTTGATTCGCCGTAGCACGTCGTCGCGAAACGCCGTGTCTTCGAAGAACGGCCGTGTCAGTGGCGTATCGATGAACGTCGGTCCGATCGAATTCACCCGAATGCCGTGCGGCGCCAGGTCGATCGCCATCGCCTTGGTCAGCCCCTCGATGCCGTGCTTGGTCATGCAGTACACGCTGCGCCGCGCTCCACCGACATGGCCCATTTGCGAAGAGACGTGAATGATCGAGCCGCGCACGCCACCTTCCACCATCCGCCGCGCCGCCGCCTGGGCGACGAAGAACGCCGCGCGCTGGTTCAGCGTGGCGATCGCGTCGTAGTCGTCCTCGGTCACCTCGAGGAACGGACGCGGGCGGTTGGTGCCGGCGTTGTTCACCAGCACGTCGAACGGCACCACGCGCACCATCACCGCGCGCACCGCGTCAGTGTCGGTCACGTCGAGCACCAGCGGCTCCGCGCTACCGCCCTCGGCGAGAATCTCCTCGGCCACCGCCGTCACCTCGCCCGCCGTGCGCGACACCAGCACAACATGCGCGCCCGCCTGCGCCAACGCCGCCGCACAGGCCATACCGATGCCGCGTCCCGCGCCGGTCACCAGCGCCCGGCGTCCGTCCAGCCGCAATGATGGCGTGCGCGGCAGGCTCACCCTGGCAGCACTTCGTCGAGATGCCACTCCTCGGCGGAGGCACCGGCCAGCGCCTGGATGCGTTCCTCGTCCGCGCCGAGTTCCGCCGCCTTGCCCGAATAGACGATCTCGCCGTTCTCCAGCACATACGCGTCGTCGGCAATCTCCAGTGCCACTCGCACATTTTGCTCTACCAGCAGCACGGAAATTCCCTCATCGCGCATCTGCGCCACGATGCGGAAGACATCGCGCACGATCAGCGGCGCCAACCCCTGCGACGGTTCGTCGAGGATCAGCAGCTTCGGATTCAGCAACAACGCCCGCGCGATCGACAGCATCTCCTGCTCGCCACCGGACATCTGCCGGCCGCGATTGTGGCGCCGCTCCTGCAGGCGTGGGAACAACTGGTAGATGCGCGGGATGGTCCATGGGCCGGGACGCTCGATCGGCACTTGCAGGTTCTCTTCCACCGTCAGGTTGGCGAAGATCCGCCGCCCCTCCGGCACATATCCGACGCCAAGCTGCGCGACGCGGAACGACGGCAGCCCCGTCGTCTCCTGCCCGAAAATCTGCACGCGTCCGCTGCGCGGCGGGGTCAGCCCGACCAGGCTGCGCAGCGTCGTACTCTTTCCGGCACCGTTGCGACCAAGCAACGTGGTGATGCGGCCCTCCGCCACCGTCAGGCCGACATCGTGCAGGATGTGACTCTTGCCGTAGTAGGTGTTCAGTCCCTCAGCCTGGAGTGCGGGAGTCATGGCTGGTGTCCTTCCCGGACCGCGCGCCCCTTATCATGGTGGGCGAAGGCCCGCCATCCACGCCTTGTCTGCGTGCACTCGGCAAAGACGTGGATGGCGGGCCTTCGCCCGCCATGACTATGGAAGCAGGGCCTGCGCCCGCCACGATAATGGAACGAAATCATTCCGCTTTCCCCAGATACGCCGCCTGCACGTGCGGGTCCGCGGCGATTTCCGCCGGCGTGCCATCGGCCAGCAGCCTGCCTTGGTCCAGCACGCAGATCCGATCGGCCAGGTTGAACACCACCCGCATGTCATGCTCGATCAGCACGATCGTGTAATTGCTGTTGCGATGCAGCCTGCGGATCAGTCCCGCGATCTGGTACGTCTCCTGCTCGCCCATGCCGGCGGTTGGCTCGTCCAGCAGCAGCAGCCGAGGCTGCAAGGTCAGCGCCATGGCGATCTCGGCGGCACGCTGGTCACCGTGCGACAGCTCGCCCACCAGCCGGTCGGCCTTCGTGGCGATGCCCGTCAGCCCGAGCACTTCGTCGATCCTGGCTTCCACCTGCGCCGCCGCCGACTTGCTGCGCCACAGCGACAGTTTCATTCCAGCCGCGCTCTCCGCGCCGATGCGCACGTTCTCCCGCACGCTCAGTTCGGGGAAGATCTCGGTGATCTGAAAGGTGCGCGCCATGCCGCGGGCGACGCGCGCGGCCACCGGCAGCTTGGTGATCACCTCGCCATCGAACACGATCTCGCCGGTGGTCGGCGGAAAGAAGCCGGAGATCGTGTTGAAGAACGTCGTTTTCCCGGCGCCGTTCGGGCCGATGATCGCGCGCAGCTCGCCCTTCGCCACCGTCAGCGACACATTCTGCACCGCACGCAGACTGCCAAAATGCTTCGACACGTCGCGCACTTCCAACATCGCGCTCATTCCGCCCCCCGCCGTTGCAGCATACCCAGCAAGCCGCGCGGGAAGAACAGCACCACCAGCACGAACAGCAGGCCGACGAAGCTCATCCAGTTCACCGTCATCGAGGAGATGTAGTCCTGCAGCACCACGAACACCGCCGCGCCGACCAGCGGCCCCCAGAACGCGCGCATGCCGCCCATCACCGCCATGATGACGATCTCGCCGGACAACGAATAATGCATCGCCATCGGGTCGGCGAAATTGTTGAGCAAGGCGTAGAGCGAGCCGGCCAAGCCGGTAAAGAAGCAGGAGATGGTGAACGACAGCCAGATATGCCGCTCGATCGGGATGCCGAGGAAGCGGGCGCGTCGTTCGTTTTCGCGGATTGCCAGAAGGGTGCGCCCGAACGGCGACGCCAGCATCAGGCCCTGCGCCGCCACGGCGAGGCCAAAGACGAACAGCAGGAAATAGTAGAACAGCGTGCCGTTGTTGGCGATGTCGATCGTTGTGAAGCCGAGATGCAGCGGCTCGCGGCTGAAACCGCGCAGTCCGTCGTAGCCGCCGGTGAAGTCGTTCCACGTGTAGGCGATATAGAATCCGATCTGGCCGAAGGCGACGGTGGCCATAGCAAAATACACGCCGCGCCGTCGCGCGATGAACAGGCCGACAATCGCGCCGGCCACGCCGCCAAGCAGGGTGCCCATGAGAAGCGCCAGCGGGGTCGAGGCGGCGAGGAATTTCAGCGTCAGTCCTGCTCCGTAGGCGCCGAGCCCGAAATACGCCGCGTGGCCAAAGCTCATCACGCCGGTAAAGCCGAGCAATAGGTTGAACGACATCGCGGCGAGGCCAAGCACCAACACACGGCCGGCCAGCGCGGTGTAGCCCCCGAGCAGTGGCAGCCACAGCGGCGCCAAGAGCAGTACGGCCCAGATGATGAGCAATTTCGTCCAGCGCGAGTCGAAGGAGCGGCGCCCGGAAGCGAGCGTGCCGGTGGTCGCGCTGTTCATGTCAGCATGCCTTCCTCGCCCATCAGACCGCGCGGGCGCAGGATCAGCACCACGGCCATGATGATGTAGATCACCGCCTCGCTGCCGGATGGCCAAACCACGGTGGTGAGCGCAGCGGCGACGCCGATCAGCAAACCGCCGATCAGCGTGCCGGTCAGGCTGCCGACGCCGCCGACGATGATGGCGATGAAGCTCGGCATCAGCAGATCGTCACCCATGTTGGGGTTCAGGCCGATCTGTCCGCCGGCCAGCACGCCGGCCAATCCGGCCAACAAACAGCCCAGACCGAAATTGAAGCTGCGCAGGAAACGCACGTTCACACCAAGCGCGGCGACGGTTTCCAGGTCCAACGTGCCGGCGCGGATGCGCACACCGACCCGGGTGAAGCGCAGGAAGGCGAACAGGCCGGAGACGGCGATGATGACAACCGCCACGTTGAAGATGCGATACCAGGTGATGAAGAAGAGATCGCTGCTGAGCGGTGCGGCCATGGCATCGGGCACGCCAAGCGGCAACCCGTTCGGCCCGAACACATAACGGCAGACATCCTGGATGATGAACGCGAGGCCGAATGTCAGCAGCAGGCTGTATACCGGATCGCGGTTGTACACCCGTTGGATCATCAGGCGCTCGATGATCAGGCCCAGCACCGCGGTGATGAGCGGCGAAACCAGCAATGCGCCCCAGAAGCCGATGTAAGGCGTCAACACGAAGGCGGTGTAGCCGCCGAGCGCGAGGAAGTTGCCGTGCGCGAAGTTTATGACGTTGCTGAGGTTCAGGATCAGCGACAGGCCAAGCGCCATCAGCACGTAGAACGCGCCGATGATCAGGCCATTGGTGACGTTGAACAGGACGACTTGCAGCATGGGCCGGCTTTCCTGTGATCGCGTGGCGCGGCTGATGCGATGAGCAGCGGGTAGCGCGAAAGAACAGCGAGATTACGACGACTCCCTCCCCCTTTGAGGGGGGAGGGTCGGGGAGAGGGGTCGAATCGCGCGCTCAGTGCGGTCCGAACCCCTCTCCCCCTTGGTCCGCTTCGCGGCCCAAGCCCCCGACAAGGGGGAGGGAGCGTCGTCGCGACGAACTACGCCGGCGGCGGCTGCATCTTGCAGCCGGTCTCTTCGACAGGGCCGTCGGATTGCTCGCCCGGTACCAGCGATGCCACCTCGAACACGTTGTCCGGGTTGCCCTGCGGCGGATGAACCGAGCCAACGAAGATGTTGGACATCAACTGGTGGTCGCCCTTGCGGTAGAGGATCTTGCCCGGCTGCAACGCCACGTCGGGTGGCAGCTCCAGGTCCTCCATCGCCACCGACATCTTCGGACCTTCCAGCGACTTGGCCTTTTCGGCTGCCAGCCTCACGGAATGCACCGCGACCCAGCCGAACCAGTGCCGCGCGGTGGGGGTCTTGTTCATCGCCTTGCGGAAGTCGGCGACGAATGCGCCGACTTCCGGCACTTTCGGCTGGTCCCACCACCACTCCATGTCCCACCAGCCGGTCTGCGCATCCTTCGGCACGGACTTGATACTCTCCAGCTCGAACAGCGCGCCGCCGAGCGCCATGTCCTTATTCATGCCGAACTGCACGAACTGCTTCATGCAGTCGATCTGCGCCAGACCGCCCATGTTGTTCAGCAGCACGTTCGGCTTGTACGCCTTGGCCTTGATCAGCGTCGCCGAGAACTCGGTATTGGCGATCGGCAGCATGTCGCCCTCGAACTCGCCGCCGGCCTTCTTCAGATTCTTGACGAACGCGTCCTGCAGCGTGTGGCCATAGGCATAGTCCGGGGTGATGAAGAACCACCGCTTGCCGAACCGCTTGACCAGGTCCGGGGTGATCGCCGCGGCGTCCATCGAGGTGGTGTTGCAGATGCGGAACACGTTCCACTTGCAGTTGGTGCCGGTGATCGGGTCGGTGTGGCCGCCCGGTACGATGTGGAAGACCTTCTTCTCGCCGGTGACCTGCGCCATCGCATAGGCGATGCCGGAGTTCACATCGCCGAAGATCACGTCCACATGGTCGCGGTCGATCAGCTTGTTGGTTTTCTGCACGCCGGTGCCGACGTCGTTGGCAGAGTCCTCGACCAGCAGCTCGACCTGGCGTCCCAGGATGCCATTGCTCTTGTTGAGTACCGCGACAGCGTATTTCGCTCCCTCGACCTCGCTCTGCGCCAGCGCCGACAAGCTGCCGGTCAGCGGATCGACCATGCCGATCTTGACCGACGTCTCGCCCCGCGCCTTGATGATGAAGGGTGACGCGAGTTGCATCGCCCCCAGCATCGCGCCGCCCTTGATCAGTGTACGCCGGCCGACGGCCGGTAGTTTCGGATGTTCCATTCGTCCTCTCCCTGGTCTGGGCGCGTCAGCAGCCCGCCGTTCGTTACTCTGCGCCAGGCACCGCCTCACGCGCTCCCCTGGAAGCGGCGCAGGTCTTGCATTTCTTGGCGCCGCCGTCGAGGGGGGATCAGGCGGGCAAACCCGCCGCCAGTCCGGCCAGTGCGCGAACATCCTCCACCCGTTCGAGCGCATCGATTTGCTCTTGCAGTTGGCCGGCCGCGTCCGCACGCAGGGCTGTCGCGGCAAACTCCAGGCAGCGCCTGAATTTTTTCAGGTATTCTTCGCTGCTCAACGGGCGCGATGGATGCGCCAGCATGGTGTCGCAACGCCAGGTCAGCGTGGTGCCGTCGGTGAGACGCACGCTTACCGATTGCGGCGCCAAGGCGTTCGGATCCGGATTGGCATCGTCCACCACACGCACAAGTGCAGCAAGGGCGAGGGTACGCGGGTCGGCGCGCGCCGCCTCGGCAAATTGCGCAATTGTAATCTCGCCGTGTTGCAGCACCTTGGCGATCAGGTACGCCGCACAGAGCCGCGCATAGCTCGCGTCCGGATTAGCCACCGGCGGCCGACCGACCAGGCGCCGGATCAGCGGCGGCGCCGACAGCACGATCTCCGCCACGTCGTCGGCGCCGAAGCCGTGCGCGTCGCGCAGCGCCATGACGCCTTCGATGCCGCCATGCGTGGCTCGTCCGGAAGGAAACGGCTTGTGGCTGAATTCGGCAATACGCCAGACTTGGCCGAGGTCACGCAGCACCGGCGCCAGGTCGAACGCGGCCTCGAACAACGCGAGATAGCCGTACGCGCCTTCGAACACCTCGCGCGCCGGCGCGAAGCCAATGCCGGCCAGTTCGCAGGATTGCAATGCGGCGCGCGTGTTGAAGCCGACCTGCACCGGCAGGATGGGGCTGCCTTCGGTGTGGGCCTGCATCGTGCCGCTGGCCTGCGCGAGTTGCCAGGCGAAGGCGGCCTCCAGTGCCGCGCGGTCCAGCCCGAGGATGCGCCCCGCGGCGGCCACCGCGCCGAAGCCGCCGGCGGTGGCGGGGCGGAAGAAGCGCAACCCGGCGCGCGAGGCCAGGCCAAGGCCCGCCGCGATATCGGCCCCCACGGCGACGGCGGTGATCAACGCGCGTCCGTCGATGCCGCCGCATCGCTCCGCCGCGGCGAGCGAGGCGGGAAACACGCAGGCCAGGCCATGCACCACCGCGCCTTCGTGCAGGCAGTCGAACTCCTGGTTGTGCATCTGCCAGGCATTGAGGAACGCGCCGGCCGGCGCGGCCAGGCGCGCGGCGCGACCCCAGACCTGCGTTTCAGGCTGGCTGCCCCAGCCCGTCGCGACGGCCAGCAGTTTGTCGGCGCCGGACACCGACGATCCGGCGATGCCGACGCCGATACTGTCGAGGATGAAGATCTTCGCCGCGCGCACCGCCTCGGGCGACAGGTCCTCGAAGCGCGTCGTCAGCGCGTGTTCGGCCAAGCGTGCAGCGGCGGTCACTGCAAACCTCTCCAGCGCTGCGCGCGGGGTCGAGCCGCGCAGCGGATCGACGCGGCGCACCGCGCCGGGTGCGGGCGCCGCGGGGCGATGAAAGCGAAAAGCAGCGTGCCAGCCCGATCACCCTCACCCTCGGTACTCACACACCTCGATCGCTCCCGTGAGGCGGGAGAGGTTTCCCTCACCGCACCACCGCAAGCTGCTCTCGCCGCAACTGCACTGTCAGTTCGTCCAGCGCCTTGCCGGTGCGGTTCAGCATCTCGTCGATTTCCGCCTCGGTGATGATCAGCGGCGGACTGAAGCAGAGCGTGTCGTTCACCACCGTGCGGCCGATCACGCCATGCTCCTCCATCAGCCGGGTCAGCCGCGGTCCGACCTTCGCCTTCGGGTCGAAATTCTTGTGCGCGTCCTTGTCGGCCACCAATTCCATCGCCGCGATCAACCCGACCCCACGCACCTCGCCCACCAGCGGATGGTCTGCGAACCGCCGCTGCAACTCGCGCTGCATATGCGCCCCGACCGCGCGGACATGCGTGCCGATGTCCAGCTCGTCGTAGATTTTCAGTGTCTCGATCGCCACCGCCGCCGGCACCGGATGACCGGAATAGGTGAAGCCGTGGCCGAACGTGCCGATCTCGTGGCTCTCCTTGCACAAGCCGGCGAACACCCGGTCGTTCACCATCACCGCGCTGATCGGCAGATAGGACGAAGACAGCGCCTTGGCGCACGTGAGAATATCCGGCTGGATGTCGAGCGTCTGGCAGCCCCAGTAGTTGCCGGTGCGCCAGAAGCCGCAGATCACCTCGTCGGCGACCAGTAGCACGTCGTGCTGCTTCAGCACCGCCTGGATCTTCGGGAAGTAGCCGCGCGGCGGCACGATGACGCCGCCGGCACCCATGACCGGCTCGGCCCACATCGCCGCCACGGTGTCCGGACCTTCCGCGACAATCAGCCTGTCCAGTTCCTCGGCGCAGCGGGTGGCGAAATCGTCCTCGCTCTCGCCCGGGTTGGCGCCGTGGTAGTGGTGCGGCGTCATGGTGTGGATGAAGCCGGGCAGCGGCACGTCGAAGCTGCGATGGTTCACCGGCAGGCCGGTCAGCGACGCGGAGCCGATCGTGATGCCATGATAGCCCTTGAGCCGGCCGATGATCTTCTTCTTCTGCGTGCGGCCCAGCGCGTTATTGAAATACCACACCATCTTGATGGCGGAGTCGTTCGCCTCGGAGCCGGAATTGGCAAAGAACACCTTACTCATCGGCACTGGCGCGCGTTCCAGCAGCATCTCCGCCAGGTCGATCATCGGCTCGTGCGATTTGGCGGTGAAGGCGTGGTAGAATGGCAGTTTGCGCATCTGGGCGACGGCCGCCTGCACCAGCCGCTCGTTGTCGAAGCCGAGCGAGGCGCACCACAGGCCGGCGACGCTTTCGATGTACTCTTTCCCGGCGTCGTCCCACACGTGCACGCCCTTGCCGCGGGAGATCACGACGGGACCGACCTCCTGATGGGCCTGCAGGTCGGTGTACGGGTGCAGCACGGTGGCGATGTCGCGGGCGGCGGCGGAATTGGCGCCGAAAGGCGGCGGGGCCATGGGACTGTCTCCTGCGGGCGTGAGGCCGGGACTCTAGCCGGGCGCGGCCTGGATGCAACGCCGGCGATGGATTGGTCCGGCGTTGCGGCCGGCCGGCGGCCCGAACCTGGCGCGGCGATAACGCGAGCCGCGCTGCCGCACCAGGACATGCCAGACCGGCGGATGCCCTCGGCCCGGCCGGCGCCGCAACAAGCCAAGGCCGGTGGGCGTGACGCCCGGCAAGGTCGTCGTCGCCGGCTCCGGACCCGGGCCGGGACCAAACCCGGTCACCCGCGCTCCGGTGTCGCGGCCGGTCGATCCCAGACAGCGCCAGCTCCGCGGGGCAGAGCATCCCGCCGGCGGCGCGACAGCCGAGATCAGCCGCGTGCCCGCCCGCTGCGCCAGCCCAAGGGCCGACAGCGTGCGAGGCTGGCACGACGCGCTTCGATCCAGGTTAACCTGGCGGAAACGGCGCGGGCGAAGTCCGATCGGGCATGCAAATGGCGGAGCCGGCGGAGGCAGGAACGCGATGCAGGATGTCAACCACCAGGCTGCAATGCCCGGGTAAACCCGCCATCCGCATCGTACGGCCAATAGAGCCCCCACTTTTGATAGTACGCAGCACAGGCCGCCATGCCCTCCAAATAGCTCGCCTCGCCCTCCCGGAAGGCGCAGAAGCGGGTATCCGCCGAGACGCCCGGGTGCCGCTTGCCTGGCGGCGGGGTGAAATCATCCTGTGCGCCGTGCTGCAGCGGACTGGTTAGCGCGCCGTTGAGCAATCGCACCGTCGCCATCGCTTCCTTGGACCAGGGGCCCCGTTCGGCGTGCATTTCCAGCGCGGAGGCGAACAGCTTGCGGTAGCCGCCAGCGTCGGTCCTGACCCAAAGGCTCATCATGTCGTAGTCGGACACGAAGATGTTGCCGGTCTCCGGATGCACCCCGATACCGCTGACGCCGCTCTTGACCAGGTTGCCGGCACTGTCATGGCCATCGGCCCAGCGCTTGGCGCGAAACACGCCGTGGAAGGCGACGGCGCCGCGCTTGGGACAGCGCAGCACGATCAGCAGCCGGTAGGATTGTGTGATCTGGCGCAAGGCGCGCACGTCCTCCGGGGCGAGATCGCTCTCCTGGGCAAAGCGGATATCGGCTGGGCTCACTCCCTGGCCGACGGCGTCGCGCAGCCGGTTTGCCACCATCATGTCGGCAATGGAGACCTTCAGCGTCATGTCACGTCCCCCGTCCATTCGTCCCGCAGTGTGACTGATTGGCAACTGGCAGCGCAACGATTAATCGATTGGGGTCGACCGTGGCCAGTTGCCTCGCCCGGCGGCAAGACTGCGGCCGGGCGGGGTGGGGCGGATCGCCATCCGGTATCGGCCGACGCTGCGGCACGGGTTGGTGCGCAAGATGCGGGTTGGACTCCTCCTCCACTGGTACGTCCGGACGCTGGCCGGCGCGCTGCCACAGCCAGCGAGAGGCCCCGTCAACCACGCGCCCCGTACTGCATCGCCGCTCCTGGCGTGCACGCGCGGGTAGCCGGATATACGGACGCACCGCCGCGTTGACGACCTGGCTGGGTGTGCGGTCCTCGATCCGTGCTACCTCCACCAGCGCGCCCGCAAGCTTACCGTCCATCACGCCGGAGATCGTGCTGCCGGGCACGAGAACCTCCGCAATATCCAGGTCCTAAAGGATATGGGTGTCCTGCACGACCGTCAGTCTTATGCCTGGGCGGCGCGGAACCCGCCCACCCCACGCTCGATGTCCGTCACGTGCTTCGGCAGGAAGCCGGTCGGATCGGTCAAGCCGCAGGAATGTGCGATGATCTCCACCTCCTCGCGCACCTGCCTGGCGTAGCGCGCCACCCGCACCGCCTTGTCCGCGGGGTCCAGCCCGGCGATTAGCCGCTCCTGCGACGAGGTCACCCCGGTCGGGCAGCGCCCCGTGCCGCATTTCATTGCCTGGACGCAGCCCAGGCTGAACATGAAACCGCGGGCGGAAGAGACGAAATCCGCCCCCATGCACAGTGCCCAGGCGACCTTGTCGGGGGTGATCAGCTTGCCCGCCGCGACGATGCGGATGCGCGGCTTCAGCCCGAGCCGGTCGCGCGCATGCGCCACCAGCGGCAAGGCCTCGGTGATCGGCAGCCCGACATAGTCGATCAGCGGCGCCGGCGCGGCGCCGGTGCCACCCTCGCCGCCATCCACCTGCACATAATCGGGACAGCCCTCGGGATAGGACACGCAGTCGCGGAACCACTCGTCGATGAAGTCCGGGTCGCCGACGACGAACTTCACCCCGACCGGCTTGCCGGTGACGCCGCGCACCCGATCGACGAAGCGGCCGAGTTCGCGCACGTTGCCGATGTCGTGGTGCCGGTTCGGGCTGATGCTGTCCTGCCCCACCGGAATGCCGCGGATCCGGGCGATCTCCGGGGTCACCTTGATGCCCGGCAGGATGCCGCCTTTGCCCGGCTTGGCGCCTTGCGACAGCTTCACCTCGAACGCGCGGACCTGTTCGTGCGCGGCGATCTCGCGCAGGCGGTCCTCGGACAGCTTGCCCTGCGCGTCGCGCACCCCGTATTTCGCGGTGCCCATCTGCATGATGACGTCGCAGCCGCCTTCCAGGTGGTACGGCGCCAGGCCGCCCTCGCCGGTCGCCATCCAGATCCCCGCCAGCTTCGCCCCGCGTGACAGCGCGGACACCGCGGCGTGGCTCAGCGCGCCGTAGCTCATGCCGCTGATGTTGAAGAAGCTGCCGGGGGTGAACGGGTAGAGGCACGCACCCGGACCTTGTGAGGTGCCGATCTGCTTGCTCGGCCAGGGTTGCCGCTCCTCCTCCAGCACCGGGAAGGCGGCGTTGCGGAACACGAAGGCCGGCACGTTTTCCGAGCCGAAGCTGCGCAGGTTGGAAACGCCCTTGGCCGAGCGGTATACCCAGGCGCGTTCCAGCCGGTTGAACGGGCGCTCCGCCCAGTCCGGTAGGTAATGGTATTGCCGCATGTATTCGCCAAGGGTTTCCGCGAAGTAGCGGAAATAGCCGACAACCGGATAGTTGCGCAGGATGGTGTGCGCGGTCTGCCGCCGGTCATGCAGGTAGAGTGCGATCAGTCCGGCCAGCATCAGCGCGATAATGCCGCTCGCGATCATGGCGTTTCTCCCCGACGGACGCGTCTGCGTCGCCCGGGAGGCAGACTACCACAAAAACCTCTCCCGCCCTTCGCGGGGTTGAGCCGCGAAGAGCGGGAGAGGTTTTCAGAGTTCCACCGTACCTTGCAGCACCGGCACGCAAGTTCCGGCGACGGTCGCGCTCACCGGTCCTTCCGCGGTCTTTCGCGCGGTCGCGACGATCCGGCTCGGCCGGCCCATCTCCACCCCCTGCGCGATGTCATAGGTCAGATCCACGTTCTCCCCCGGCGCCAGCGAGGTGAGCAGGGCGGCGAGCGCGGCATTGGCGCTGCCGGTGGCGGGGTCTTCCAGGATGCCGCTCAGCGGCGCGAACATGCGGGCGCGCAGCCGCGTCGCGTCGCCGTCGAGCCGCACATAGAGATGCAGCGAGAACCGCGTGCCCATCCCGGGGAAACGCTCCGCGGCGTCACGGAACGCGCCGAGTTCCGGGCTGGCGCGCGACAACGCTTCAAGGCTCGCCAGTTCAGCAATCACGAACGGTGTACCGACCGAGGCGACCAGCGGCGTGTGCGCGGTGGTGAGCACATCGTCTTCGCTCAGGCCGGCGCAGGCGGCGATCACGTCCGTGGGAATGTCGACGTCGACCGACAGCGAGCGGGGCGCCGAAATCTGCGTGCCGGTGATCTGCCTCGCCGCATCTCGCTGGATGTGCACGCGAACCAGCCCGGCCAGTTCCTCGAACACGAGGTGCTCCGGCGGGTCGGCCTCGCGCCGCGCCAGGACGTAGCCGGTGCCGACATTCGGGTGGCCGGCGAACGGCAGCTCCGAGCGAGGGGTGAAGATGCGCACACGCGCATGGTGCTGCGGGTTGTCGGGCGGCAGCACGAAGGTCGTCTCCGACAGGTTGAACTCGCTCGCGAGGGCCTGCATCTGCGCGTCGCTCAGCCCACGCGCGTCGGGAAAGACGGCGAGCGGGTTGCCGCCGAAGCGGTGCTCGGTGAACACATCGACCGTGACGAATTCGTGGGCGGACATGGGCTGGTCCTTTGCGCAAGACGACGGGACGGTAGTCAGTAGCCCGAACCAACGCCTCTGACCACCGACCGCCTCGCGTCAGTGCGCGATGTAATCCATGCGCCCGCCATCCACTGTCAGCAATTGCGCAGTGACCCAGCCCGAGTCGGGTGACGCCAGGAAAGCCACCGCATTGGCGATATCCTCCGGCCTACCGACGCGCCCGGTCATCGCCAGCGCGGCGATACGTTTCGCCACAGCGTCCCACTCCGCCTTGCCGCGGTCGCGCCGCGCCATGTCGGTTTCAACGAAGCCGGGCGCGACGACGTTCACCGTGATACCGTGCGGTCCTAGCTCCATCGCGAAGCGCCGCGTCAGCACGATGACCTCGGCCTTCGACGCCGCATAGAAGGCGTTGCCCGGCAACGACGTGCCGATGCCGGCGTTCGAGGCGACGTTAACGATCCGCCCATAACCGCGCTCGCGCATGCCGCGCATCACCGCGCGGGTCGTATGGATGACCCCGTCGGCGTTGACCTGCCGCATGCGCGCCAGTCGCTCACGGTCGTAGGTGTCGAGCGTTGCTTGGTAGGCGACGCCGGCGTTGTTCACCAGGATGGTAACTGGACCCAGTTCGGCATTGACGCGGTCCACCATCGCCTCAACCGCCGCGTCGTCGGAGACATCGGCGGCGACGGCGATCGCCTGGCCGCCCGCCGCTTCGATCTCGGCCAGCAATGATTCCGCGGCATCGGAACGGGCGACATAATTTACCGCGATCGCGACACCTTCACGCGCCAGACGTCGCACGATGGCGCGGCCGATGCCGCGCGCGCCGCCGGTCACCAATGCCACTTGCTCGCTCCAGGCCATGCTGTGTCCTCCGGTAGCTCGTTCCGCCGCACGACAACGGCGGAAATATGGAAATGGTGCGGCGCGCTCACACTGTTGTCGAAGCAACGAACGAAGGCGCGGTCCGATCCGCCTTGGATATCCGATGGAGCACCACGGGCAGGTCGGCGTCGCGTTAAGAATAGTCCACTGACGGTATCGGAACAAATCCGCAGTGTAGCATTGGCAGACCGGGCAGGTCGCCCGCTAGCTCGCTGGGCGAACTCCGGGTGAGGTAGACCGGCACCGCGTGGGGTTGATGCCACGTTGCGATCCGAGAACCGGCAGCCAAAATCGACGCGCGAACACATTCTGGTACAGCCTTCGTGAAGTCTTGAAGCGATGTTGTCTAGGCGTAGGCGAATGGGTCTTCATCGTGCGCCGCGACATTTCCGAAGTGGGAATCTCGTGCGCCCACTCCTTCATAGCCGGTGCAAGAGCCTTCTCGGACCAGACGGCATCTATCCGTGTGGCAAGAACATCTTTTCAGCCAGGTCAATCACCCTGAGAGCCGTATCGAGCGGCTTACGAAACATCGACCCGGCTGCATCGAAGTTCCTTCTCCTGACGTTGTCCATGCCCGGTGTAAAGAAGCTCGCTACATTTGGGGGAATGTGGAGCGGAGAACCGGCCGGTTGCGCAGTGGAGTAAGCATCTGGCATTCGCACACGCGGTAGCTGCCCGGCCAACCAAACCCGAGCGTCATTGCCGTTCACTTTAGCGATAAGACCTTCTCCGCAGCATCCACATTGCATCAGACATAGGACGTCGCCTGTCCCCGCAACACTCACCGGGGTGACCGCCACCGCGAAGGCAACTTTCGCAGTGAGGCAGTGGGGACGGTCGAACTGGATAGAAGGCATGCTTCGATTCCTCTCGTTATCAATTCATGTTGTCGTTTGGAAGAGCGCGCCAGTCCAAGTAGACAAAGCTTCATCGATAGGGCTCCCGCTTCCAGAAATATCCGGCTGATCGCGGTCGGAATGGTATAAAGTCCGCTCCAACGAGCGCTGGGTGGAATTGTACCCGGCAGATATCACGGCGAGCGAAAAACCACATGCGGCCGTCGTTCCAACCGAAACAGCGCGAGACGCTGGAACACTTGTCGCATGAACGGCGACGGCAGCATGCCATAAACAAAATTCCCGGGCGCGCGCCGCGCAATTGGGCGTAGATCAGGACCGGGCCAGACGAACCGGTTGAGCTTGGAGCAAATCAGCCAGCAGCGTTCCGCGTCCAATCCAAGGATACGCTTAACCTCAGCGGTCAGCGCGAGGCCATGCTTCATCCGCGCCGGCTTCGAATGGGTGACCGGCGCCATCATGACGACGATATCGCCATCCTCCGTGCGGGTTGCGATAACGACGGCACAAGGGCGATCCTGCGTGCCCCCTCGAGCCCGGCACGTTACTCGGTCTCCCGATAAGAGCTGTAGCCAATGACAAGTCCCGATATGGGCCGCGGCAGAGCCACCACTACAATACCGACTCTGTTTTCTCCAGCTCAGCCTGCACCCGTTCGATGGCCTTCCAGTCTTCCTCACGCAGTTCTTCTATGAGGAACGGGCGACGACGGCGCCGCGTCAGACGACGATATTCCTCAGCAGAAATGGGCACAGTCTCCTCGTGGCCATCCGAAGTTATGACGATCGGCTCGCGTTGCGCAATCGTCTGGTAGAGACCAACCTTCTTGCTGTATTCCGAGGCGGTCACTGTTCGCATGCAGGGAATTCCGAATATTCTGGAATATACGGATGCCACGGTGATCCGTCAATCAGCCGACCCGCGGCGACAGGCACGATGATCACCGCGATTGAACCGTCCCCCTCACGCCTCCCCGAACACGCGGGCAAAAATCCGATCCACCGCCTTCAGGTGCAGCGTGGGGTCCATCGCCGCGTCCACGTCCGCCGCGGAAATCCGTCCCGCCACCGCCGGATCGGCCAGCAGGTTATCGCGGAAACTGCGTCCCTCCGCCGTCCCCAACCGCTCCCACGTCGCCATCGCGCAACGCTGCACGATCCGATAGGCGTCCTCGCGCAAAATACCCGCGCGGGTCAGCGCCAGCAGCACCTCGCCCGAGTGCACCACGCCGCCCAGACTCTCCAGGTTCGCCTTCATCCGCTCGGGATACACCACCAGCCGCTGCATCATCCCGGCCAGCCGCCCCAGCGCGAAATCCAGCGCGATCGTGGCGTCCGGCGCGATCACCCGCTCCACCGACGAATGCGAGATGTCGCGCTCGTGCCACA
Organism: Acetobacteraceae bacterium; assembly: GCA_049522565.1. Lineage (GTDB taxonomy): Bacteria > Pseudomonadota > Alphaproteobacteria > Acetobacterales > Acetobacteraceae > JASHVB01. The sequence goes on along the minus strand of JBEKNT010000009.1, from coordinate 26,823 downwards.
GCGTGACGTTCTCCAGCGCCGGCACCACAGCGGCACGCACCACGCGCGCCAGCCCGGTCAGGTTTTCGCTCAACACCGGGTTGCGCTTGTGCGGCATCGCACTCGAGCCCTTCTGGCCCGGATGGAAGAACTCCTCCGCCTCGCGCACCTCGCTGCGTTGCAGGTGACGCACTTCGGTGGCGAGCCGCTCGATGCCAGATGCGATCACCCCCAGCGTGGCAAAGAACGCCGCGTGCCGGTCGCGCGGGATGATCTGCGTGGACACTTGCTCCGCCGCCAGTCCCAGGTGCTCCGCGACGTATTCTTCCACGCGCGGATCGAGATGCGCGAAGGTGCCCACCGCCCCGGACACCTGCGCCACGGCGATCTCCGCCCGCGCCGCCACCAGACGGGCGCGGTTGCGGGCGAACTCCGCGTAGTGCCCGGCGAGCTTCAGCCCGAACGTGGTCGGCTCGGCGTGGATGCCGTGGCTGCGGCCGATGGTCAGCGTGAGCTTATGTTCGAAGGCGCGCGCCTTCAGCGCCGCCAGCACCGCGTCCAGGTCCGCCAGCAGCAAGTCGGTCGCCTGCGCGAGCTGCACCGACAGGCAGGTGTCCAGCACGTCGGAACTTGTCATCCCCTGGTGCACGAAACGGCTGTCGGGCCCGATCGAAGCGGCCAGCCAGGTCAGGAAAGCGATCACGTCATGCCGCGTCTCCTGCTCGATCTCATCGATGCGATCGATGTCGGCTGGGCCGATCGCCTTCAGCGCCGCACCGCCCTTCTCGCGGATGGTGCGCGCCGCGGACTCCGGGATGGCGCCGATGCGGGCCATGCCTTCGGCGGCCAGCGCTTCGATCTCGAACCAGATGCGGTAGCGGTTCTCGGGCGCCCAGATGGCCGCCATCTCGGGTCTGGTGTAACGGGGAACCATCGCTGCCATGTCCCGCTCTGCCGTGCGGTGTCAGGTAGACCGGCGCCCCGTGGCGTGGCAAGCGCCGGCGGCACTCGCTCGCATAGGTTTCTCCCCGCGTATGAACCAAGCCACGCTGATCCACGACCTGACGGCGCTGGCGCAGGTGGTGCTGATCGACATCGCCCTGGCCGGCGACAATGCCGTCGTGGTGGGCTTGGCGGTGGCCGGGCTGCCGCGTGGCCAGAAGCGGCCGGCCATCATCCTCGGCATCGCCGCGGCGACGGCGATCCGTGTGGCACTGGGCACAATCGCGTTGGAATTGCTTGCTGTCATCGGCCTGCTGCTGGCCGGCGGGCTGCTGTTGCTCTGGGTGTGCTGGCGGATGTTCCGCGAACTCCGGCGCCACCGCGCCGTCGGCGACGCCGCTCCGCGCAAGTCCCTGCCGCAGGCGATGCTCCAGATCGTGCTGGCCGACCTGTCGATGAGCCTCGACAACGTGCTGGCCGTGGCCGGAGTGGCGTATGGCAGCCCCTGGGTGCTGGTCACCGGCCTGGTCCTCTCCGTCGTGCTGATGGGCATCGCCGCCAACCTGCTTGCCAACCTGCTGGAGCGCCAGCGCTGGATCGCCTGGGCCGGACTACTGATCGTGCTCTACGTCGCGGTGCGCATGATCTGGGAGGGCAGCTTCGAAGTGGCCGGCGCGATGGCGCACTGACGCCGGGCTTGGCGACGCGGCAGCCTCAGGCCCTTCGCCCGCGCTGGGTCAACCGCATGCACTCACTGGGACGGCCCCGCGTGGATCACCTTCGCAGGATCCTCGCCATAGGGCGGCGCATAAATCACCAGCAGTTTGATCCGCTCCGTCAAGACCTTGATCGAATGAAACACCTTGGCCGGAAAGAACATCATGTCGCCCGCCTTGACATGGTGATCGACGCCGTCGATCCCGGCGATCGCCTCGCCTTCCAGGATATAGACCGCTTGCTCCAGATCCGGATGCGCATGCGCCGGCGAGCCTTCGTGGCGTTCGATATCGCCCAGCGCGATCTCCAGGTATTTCGAACCGTTCACCGTCGGGCCAACCAGGCGATAGTTCTTCGTGCCGGTGTGGTTCGCCGGACTGTACGCTTCCTGCTCGGACCAGCGGATGATGTAGGGAGATTTTTCGCTCATCGATCGGTTCCTTGATTGAAACTTTGCTCGGCGTCGTGTTCGGCGCTTGGCGACGCGCGCCAGCGCCTCCCCCAGCCTCAGGATACTGGTCTCGCTCTGCTGCAACAGCCTGCCGATCGTGCCGGGCCGGAGGAAGCGCCGAATCTCCCATTGGTCGCAGCATCATCGGCAAGCTGGGTCAGCAAAACCATCGAGCCCGCTACCTCACCTGTTCGAGCGCTGGGGCGTGCATCCGATCCTTCGCGACCAGGTGGCGGCCGACGAAATAGAAGACGCCGGCCATCACCATGGCGAGGACTGCGACGAAGGCCAGGCCGACGCGGGAATCGCCGGTGAGGCCTGTAAGGTAACCAATGATCGTCGGCGCCACGAAGCCACCGATCACCCCGATCGAGCTGATCGCGGCAAAGCCGCCCGCCGAGGCCGCGCCCGACAGGAAGGTCGGCGGAATGGTCCAGAACGGCGCGGTGAACGCCAGGGTCGAAGCGAAGGACACTGTGATCAACACGATGCGCAGCGTCGGATCGGCCACCAGCACGGAGATCAGAAGCGCCGCGCCCGCCAGGAAATTGGCGAAGCCGGCATGGCCATACCGCTCGTTCTTTTTGTCGGAATGCCGCCCCCACCAGACCACCGCGACCAGTGCCGCCGCGCTCGGGATCGCCGCGACGAAACCGGTCTGCGTATTGCTCATGCCGAAGCCCTTCAGGATCATCGGCAGGAAGAACAGAATGCCGTTCAACACCGCGGCGTTGGAGAACCACATCGCCGCCAGCAACCAGACCCGCGGGTGCACCAGCGCTTTCCAGCCGCTGGTGTTCTGCTCAGCGGCGTCCCCCCCATGCTCTGCCTGCAGCGTCGTGATCAGCCAGGTCTTCTCCGGCGCCGGCAGCCACTTGGCTTGAGCAGGACCGTCTTGCAGGAAAGCCAGACACAGGGGCGCCAGGATGATCGGCGGCAGCCCTTCCAGGATGAACAGCCACTGCCAGCCGCGCAGGCCCCAATCGCCATCGAGCCCCAGCAGCGCGCCCGACAGCGGCGAACCGATCAGGCCGCTGGCCGCCACCCCGGTCATGAACAGACCGACCATCCGGCCACGCCAGGCGGCCGGGAACCATAGCGTCAGGAAGAACAGGATGCCCGGGAAATAGCCCGCCTCGGCCGCACCCAGCAGCAGGCGCATCGCGTAGTAACTGTAGGGACCCACGACGAACGCCATGGCGGTCGCGCACAAGCCCCAGGAGAACATAATACGGGCGATCCAGCGGGTCGCGCCAAAGCGGTAGAGCGCCAGGTTCGACGGCACCTCGAACACGCAATAGGTCAGGAAAAAAAGCCCGGCGCCGAGGCCATAGACCGCCGGGGTCAGGCCAAGGTCGCGGTTCATCTGCAACGCGGCGAAGGCGACGCTGACCCGGTTCAGGAATGAGAAGAAATAGCACAGCAGCAGGAAGGGAATAAGCCGCATGACCACGCGCCGCATGGTGGTCTGAGCGAGGGTGCTCGCCCCGCCCGGATCGATATCCTGGTCTCGGTTCGCCATCGTGCCCTCCTGTCCACCGCCGGCGGGTCCGCCCGGGAGCGCCGGCTTTTTGCCTGTTGCCCGGATTTCGGGGTCGACCATATTTCGCAGTACCGAAATCTGATGCGCAATTTCGGAACTCACTCCGGGTTGCGCCTCCCGTCAAGCGACGATCCCGCGCACCTGGGCTGCGCTAAGCGGCGGTCGAACCCCGAATCTTGGCGGCGCGAGGATCCCTATCCGGTGACAGGACTTATCGTCGTGCCGCATGGCAGGGCCGCGGGGCGCGGCGTTGACAAACTCTCTCGCCTCGATCTCTATGCGGTACCACGGATGAAGATACGCCCTACCGCAATTGTAAGGGCCGGCCTTCCCGCTTCGGCCCAACCCACCCAGGAGGTGGCGTGCGATGACCGAGCAAACCAGCAATGTATGGCCGGACGATCCCATCCCGGCGACCGGGCCCCTGCGCGGCATTCGGATCCTCGACCTGACGACCGTCGTCATGGGGCCGTCCGCCACCCAGTTGCTGGGCGACCTCGGCGCCGACGTGGTGAAGATCGAAACCCCCGCCGGCGACACGATGCGGTGGATCGGTCCCTGGCGGCATGCCGGCATGGGGCCGATGTTCCTGGCGGGCAACCGCAACAAGCGCAGCGTCGTGCTCGACCTGAAGACGCCGGAAGGCAAGGCCGCGGTCCTGGCGCTCGCCCACCGGGCCGACGTGCTGGTGTCCAATGTACGTCCCGACGGTCTCCGCCGGCTCGGCCTAGATTATGACAGCGTGCGCGCGGCGAATCCGCGCATCATCTACTGCGCTGGCGTCGGCTATGGCTCCGGCGGGCCGGACTCCGGCCGGGCAGTGTATGACGACCTCATGCAGGCGGCGTCCGGCATCGCCGGCCTGTTCGGCGCCGTGGATGGCGCCCCGCGCTACGCCCCGATCAATATCTGCGACCGCGTGGTGGGCGTCTACGTCGCCACCGCGATCGCCGCCGCGCTGGTGCATCGCGCGGCGACCGGCGAAGGCCAGTCGATCGAGGTGCCGATGTTCGAAACGATGGCCCAGTTCGTGCTGGCCGACCACATCGGCGGCGGCGCCTTCGTCCCGCCCGAAGGCGAAATGGGTTACCGCCGCCTGCTGTCCCGCACCCGCGGGCCATATCCGACCAAGGACGGCTATCTCGCCATTGTCGTCTACACCGATCGGCACTGGCGTGATTTCTCCAAACTCATCGGCCAGCCCGAGCTGCTGGAGACCGACGACCGCTTCCGCACGCAGGAATCCCGCACCCGCTTCGCCCAGGAGATCGGCGCGTTCCTGTCCGCCCAACTCCCCAAGCGCACCAACGCCGAATGGCTGGACGTGCTGCACGCCATCGACATCCCGGCCTGCCCGGTCAATTCGATCGAGGCGCTGTTCGTCGACCCGCACCTCAAGGCGGTGAACTTCTTCCAGGAGGCCGACCATCCGACGGAAGGCCGCGTCACGGTCAGCCGTTGTCCGATCAGCTTCAGCGCCTCGCCGGCCTCGATCCGCCGCCTGGCGCCCACTCTGGGGGAGCACAACGCCGAAGTGTTGGGGACTGAGGTGTTGCTGGCTACGGTGCCGGGGGCGGAGATGTCAGGCGCCCGCGCCCCGGGCGCCGAAGTGCCGCGGGAGGCGGTCGGCGGGACGCGAAAGGGCTAAGACGATGCGCCCTGGAACGATGACCTCATCAGGCCACGTTGTCCCGGCCAGGCCGCAGCGCGGCTTCGGGCCGGGTTTCCAGCAGCAGGCAGACGTTGGTGATCAATCCGGCCGCCTGGTCCAGCTTCGGATCCAGCCGCGAGGCCGGACCGGCGACGGTGACGATGTACTGCGCAGTGTTCCAACGGAACCGCGCGGACAGCGTCGTCACCCCGTCGAGGCTCTCGCCCCGGTTGAGGTACCAGCCACGCTTGCGGCCAATCACCACATCCTCGCGCAACGCGGCCTTCGAGGTGATGGTCCGGTCGGTCAGCCTGGTCAGCGTCACGGTTCGCAGGGCGGCGTCCAGCGCCGCATCGTCCAGCCCGCCCAGAATCGCCTTGCCGCCCGAGGTCGCATACAGGCTGCGGACATTCTCCCCCACCTTGATCAGGAAGCGCAGCGGTTGCCGCGGCTCCAGCGCCAGCAGATAGGTGGCCTGCAGCCCGGAGACCTTCGCCAGCAGCACGGATTCATCCAGCGTATCGCGCAGCGAGCACAGCAGCAACTCGGCTCGCAGCACCACGGGATCGTGGTCGCCGATCTCCTGCCCAAGTTTCTGCAAACGCAGGGTCGGGTAATACCCGGCCCGCGGCGCGAGTTCATAAAGATAGCCGCGCGCCTGCATGGCTTGCAGCACGTCGTGGCAACTCGACACCGGGATCTTCATCAGCCGGGCGATGTCGGAAAGCGGCAGCGGGCGCTTTTCCGCGGCGAACAGCTCCAGCAGATCCAGGGTGCGGCCGACGATTTTCGACATGAATTCGGTTCGATATTTTTCGCTGTGGCGAAATATGGTCGGAACGGCGATCCGGTCAAGGCTGCCGCCCAGGGCAATTGGGTGCAGGCCTCCTCCCGTCCACCCAGCGAAACGGATGGATTGCAAAGGCTCTGCCTTCGCTGGGGGTCCATGGGGCAAAGCCCCCTGGCGGGTCCGGGGCAGAGCCCTGGCTTTGCTGCCTTCACCCGATTGCCCAGGGCCGCCGCCGACCGGCCAGCCGGGTTCTTCCGAACTGGCATAATGCATTCCACCGTGGCGTCAGACTATCCGGCTGTCCCGTTCGCCCGCTACGCCGCCGGGGGCAATGCGGGTTGCCCGGCCGCACCGTGCGGGACAGCATGCTGTCCCCAGCATGGCGTGAGGCGGATCCCTCGAGAAACGCTCCCAGGCTGCCTGGCCGAGCATGCGTTCGGCCGGCCAAATCCTATTGACGAGGTGCTCCCATGAGCGACTCAGAACAAAAACCCGACATCCGGACAGAGCAACGCGGTCGCGCGCTATGGATCTGGATCGACCGGGAACACCGGCGCAACGCCATGAACAAGGCGGTGCTGGCCGGGATCGAAGCTGCGGTCGGCGCCGCGCGGACCGATCCCGCGATCCGCGCGATCGTGCTGACCGGCGCAGGCCGCAAGGCGTTCTGCGCCGGCGCCGACCTGAGCAGTGGAACGGACACCTTCACGCTCGGACTGGATGAGCCGATGACGGATTTCGGCAAGCTCGCCCGACTGATCCGCGATTGCGGCGTGCCGGTCGTCGGCCGGATCAACGGCGATTGCGTCGCCGGCGGCATGGCGCTGATGGGGTTGTGCGACTTGGCCGTAGTGGCCGCCCACGCGCGGTTCGGCCTGCCGGAGGCCAAGGTCGGCGTCTTCCCGATGCAGGTCCTGGTGTTCCTGCGCAACACCATCGGCGCCCGCCACATCAACGAACTCTGCCTGACCGGCGAACTGATCGACGCCAACCGCGCCTATCAGATCGGCCTGGCCAACTATGTCGTGCCGTTCGAGGAACTCGACGCACGCGTCGAAGCCTTGCTTGGCAAACTCTACGACATGTCGCCGGTCGCGCTGCGCCGCGGCAAATACGCGATCGCCGCGATGGAGCGCATGGCATTCCCTGAAGCAATGGCGTTCGCGGAGACGCTGATCTCCGTGACATCGCTGACCCGCGACGCGACCGAAGGCCTCGCCGCCTTCAACGAGCGCCGCAAGCCGCGCTGGCAGCAGGAGACGGACAATGTCTGACAAGATCGTTCGGATCGGTGGCGCCTCCGGCGCCTGGGGCGACAGCCCGATGGCGATCCCGCAACTGCTGGAGGCGGACGTCCAGTACCTGATGATGGATTACCTGGCCGAAGTGACGATGTCGCTGCTGGCCCGCGCCCGGATGAAGGACCCGGAAGCCGGCTACCCACCGGACGTCATCAGCTATCTGAAGCCGTCGCTGCCGGAGATCGCCCGTCGCGGGATCAAGGTTGCGAGCAATGGCGGCGGGGTCAATCCGGCCGCCTGCAAGGGCGCGATGGAGGCAGCGATTGCGGAACTCGGCCTGTCTTTGCGGGTCGCGATGGTGGACGGCGACGACGTCCTTCCGCTGACCGACGCGCTGCGCGCCGGCGGCCTGAAGGAGGCGGTCTCCGGCGCACCACTGCCTGCCCGGCTGTTGACCGCGAATGCCTATCTCGGCGCTTTGCCGATCAAGGCGGCGTTCGATGCCGGCGCAGATATCGTGATCACCGGGCGCTGCGTGGACAGCGCGCTGGCACTTGGCATTCTGATGCACGAGTTCGGCTGGGGCGCGGATGATTACGACCTCTTGGGTGCTGGCAGCCTGGTCGGCCACATCCTGGAATGCGGCGCTCAGGCGACCGGCGGCAACTTCACCGACTGGCAGACGGTGGCCGGCTGGTACAACATCGGCTACCCGATTGCCGAATGCTGCGGCGACGGAACCTTCGTCATCGCGAAGCCCGACGGCACCGGCGGTATGATCACGCCCGCGGTGGTGTCGGAGCAATGCCTGTATGAGATCGGCGATCCCGCGGCGTATTTCCTGCCCGACGTGGTCGCGGATTTCTCCAATGTGCACCTGACCCAGGTCGGGCCTGACCGCGTCGGAGTGGAGGGCGCGCGCGGCCGGCCGCCGACCAGCCAGTACAAGGTCTCGGCGACCTATCAGGACGGCTATCGCGCCGTCGCGACGATCTCCATCGTCGGCCCGGACGCCGCGGGCAAGGCGGAAAAGACCGCCGACGCCCTGATCGAGCGGGCCCGCATGTTGTTCAAAAAGCGCGGGCTGCCGGACTTTACCGGCACGCATGTCGAAACTCTCGGCGCCGAAACTTCGTATGGTCCGAACGCGCCCGGGCGCGGCTCCCGGGAGGTGCTGTTGCGCGTCGCGGTCTCGCATCCCAGCCGCGACGCGCTGGAAATCTTCGCCCGTGAACTGGGTGCGATCCCGTTGAGCTGTGCGCCCGGCACCACGGGCATCTACACCGGAAGGCCACGACCCACGCCGGTCGTGCGCCTGTTCACCTTCTTCATCGACAAGGCTGCCCTGCGCCGGCCCACGGTGCGGATCGGCGACGCGGCGCCGTTCGAGATCGACGTTCCTGTGGACGGCGGCTACGTGCCGCCGCAACTGAATAGCGCCCCGGAAATCGACGGCATACCGGATGGGCCGACCGTCGATGTGCCGCTGGTCCGGCTGGCCTACGCCCGGTCTGGCGACAAAGGCAACTCGGCCAATGTCGCGGTCATCGCCCGCGAACCGCGCTTCCTGCCGCTGCTCCGCCGGGAGGTGACGCCCGAACGGATCGTCGCGCAACTCGGCCACCTGGCCGAAGGGCCGGCGCGCCGGTACGAGGCGCCCGGGCTGCACGCCTTGAACTTTGTCATCGAGGAAGCGCTGGGCGGCGGGGGCATGGCCTCGCCCAGGATCGATCCGCAGGGCAAGGCCTATGGGCAGATGGCGCTGGAAATGATCATTCCTGCACCGCAAGCATGGGTCGCTTAGGCGGGGCCTGGTAGCCGGAGGAGCGCGTTTGCGATGGATCAATGCGCTCCGACGGCATGGACAGAGGATCGATCGACGCGGAAGGTTGGCGCGAACAGCAGGCCTGCGCTTCACGCAAGGGCGGATACGCGCTGGTGTGACGTGCGATCAGTAAGTGCAATGGCGGATTCCCAGGAGTTGCTCAAATGAGCGGACAACAGAGCGAAGCCTATATCGTGGATGCCATTCGGACGCCGACCGGACGCCGGCGCGGCGGTCTGGCGCATGTGCATGCCGCCGACCTCGGCGGCTTCATCCTGCGCCAGATCGTCGAGCGCAACGCGATTCCAGCCGGGGACTATAACGACGTGGTGTTCGGCGCGATCGACGCGATCGGCCCGCTGGCCGGCAACGTCGCGCGCACCTGCTGGCTGGCGGCCGGGCTGCCGCTGACTGTGCCGGGCGTCACCATCGACCGCATGTGCGGCTCGTCGCAGCAGGCCGTGCATTTCGCTGCCCAGGCCGTGATGAGCGGCAACCAGGATGTGGTGATCGCCGGCGGCGTGCAGACCATGAGCCAGATTCCGATCGGCACCGCGATGGGCGCGGGGGCGCCGCTGGGCATGCCCGACCCGTTCTCCGGCAGCCTGGGCTGGGTGGCGCGCTTCGGCACCCAGCCGGTGTCGCAATTCTACGGCGCGTCGCTGATCGCGGAGAAATGGGGGTTCTCGCGCGAGGCGATGGAGGTTTACTCGCTGGAAAGCCACAACCGCGCGCTGCGTGCCCAGGCGGAGGGGCGGTTCGATCGCGAGATCATGCCGCTGGAGGGCGTGCAGCGCGACGAGACGCCGCGCGCGACCAGCCTGGCGAAGATGGCGTCGCTCGAGCCGATACCGGGTTTCCCCCGGTTGACCCCCGGCATCGCCAGCCAGACCTGCGATGCTGCTGCCGCCGTGCTGGTGGTGTCCGAGCAGGCGGTGAAGCGTTACGGCCTGAAGCCGCGCGCGCGCATCCACCACATGAGCGTGCTGGGCGACGATCCGATCTGGATGCTGACGGCGCCGATCCCCGCCAGCAAGCGCGCCATCGAACAAGCCGGCATGAAATGGCAGGATATCGATACCGTCGAATGCAACGAGGCGTTCGCGTCGGTGCCGATGGCCTGGCTGGCCGAGTTCGACTTCCCGCACGAACGTTTCAACCCGAATGGCGGCGGCATTTCGCTGGGCCATCCGATCGGCGCCACCGGTGCGCGCCTCATGACAACGATGCTGCACGAGCTGGAGCGGACCGGCGGCCGCTACGGCTTGCAGACGATGTGCGAGGGCGGCGGTGTGGCCAACGTGACGATCATCGAGCGGCTCGGCTAGCAGGAAAGGTCACCGCAAAGGCACTACCCGGCCATGGCACCATGAACCGTGCCCGGCGCATCGGAGCCAACCCGGTGTCGTTGGGGGAATTCGTCCGGCTGTTTCTCGTTCGGGTAGCGCATGCACCGGGAACGGGCGGGATACGCGACCCGCTGCACGCTGCAATCAGCGCGCTGGCCCTCCCATCTGTTCCGGCTGCTGCCCCGGTGCCATGATCCTCCCAATCAGGAGGCAACGCCGATGCCGGCATTCTTTACCATGTGTGCCACCGTGTTCTCGCCGCGCGGCGGCATCGACGAGGCGGGATTCCGGGGTTACCTGCAACGACAGATCGACGCGCGCCTCGGCGTCTATCTCGGCAGCGGCGGCAACGGCGAAACCCACGCAATGACGCCGGACGAGTTGCGCACGATGTATCGCATCGGTGTCGAGACCTGCCGCGGCCAAGGGCCGGTGCACGCCAACCTGCCGGAAGAGCACACGGCAGATGCGACGATCGCCCAGGCGCGCATCGCCATCGAGGCCGGTGTCGCCGCGCTGCACCTCTATACGCTGGAAGGCCGCCACGGTTACCGCCCCACGGACCGCGAGCTGATCGGCTATTTCGACGACGTGCTGTCGGTGATCGACCATCCGGTGGTCATCGCGGTGAATCCGACCATGGGTTACATTCCGAAGCCGCCGGTCATCGCGGAAATCATCCGCCGCCACCAGCAGATCATCGGCGCGCGGCTGAGCGCGCAGCCGCAGATCTATCTGATTGATCTACAGGACATGGTGGGCCGGACGATCGAGTATCACTGGCAACTCGGTTCCGGCGCGCTTGATCCCCTGGCGCTCGGCGCCACGCTGTTTGCCGCCGAGGCGAACATCATCCCGCAAACCTTCCGCGCCTTCATCGACCACGCGCAGGCGGGACGCTTCGCCGATGCCGGCAAGGTGCTGGCCGACATCCGCCGGTTCAACCGCTTCATCATGCAATGGGGACCCTGCGCGCGCTGGATCAAGATGTGTATGCGGGTGCTGCAACTGCCCGGCTGGGAAGGCGGCCTGCGCAAGCCGTACCTAATGCCGCCGGACGACGAGATGCGTGACTTCGCCCGCGCCCTGCTGCGCCTGCGCGTGCCGGAGATCGATGCGATGGCGCGTGCTGCCGGCCTCGACGTGCCGACGTGACGAGGCCGGCATGCCCAAGCGCAGCTTCATCGCGTTGTTCCTGTTCTCACTGACAGCGATCAACTATCTCGACCGGCTCGCGCTTTCGATGGCAGCGAAGCCGGTCGCGCAGGAGTTCCACCTGTCGCCGGTGCAGCTTGGCTACCTGTTCTCCTGCTATCTCTGGGCCTACGTGTTGGTCAGCATCCCGATGGGCATGCTGGTGGACCGTTTCGGCGCCCGACGCACCGCCGCGGTGGGCATCGCGGTCTGGTCGGCGGCCACTGCCGGCACCGGCGCCGGGGTGAACTACCTCATGCTGATGGCCTCGCGCTTCGTCATGGGCGGCGGCGAGGCGGTCACCAACCCGTGCGGCGCGCGCATCGTGCGCGAATGGTTTCCCGCTTCCGAGCGCGGCACGGTAAATGCCGTATTCAACGCCGGCGCCTTCGCGGGGCCCGCTTTGTCCGCGTTGGTCGTCGGTTATCTGATCCAGGTCGCCGGCTGGCGGCTCGCCTTCGTTGCCGCCGGCGCCATCGGCTTCGTTTGGCTGGCCGTCTGGTTGCGCTGGTTCGGCGCGCCGGAACGCGTCCGCTGGCTGTCGGATGCCGAACGGACCAGCATCACCACGCAGCGGGGCATGCGCCACGCGGGGCTTGCGGACCACGCCGGCACCGCCGGGCTCGCAGCGCTGCTGCGCACGCGCACAATGTGGGGCTTGGCGTTGATCGGCGGCTCCGATGCGTATTGTTCCTACCTGTTCTTGTCCTGGCTGCCGAGCTACCTGCAAACGGCGCGGCATCTCTCGCTGGGCACCACCAGCCTCTACACCGCGGTGCCGTATGCGACCGCGTTTGTCATCTCGATCAGCGTGGCGCAGGTCAGCGACCGCTTCCTGAAGGGCGCCGGCGTCAACACCGGTCGGCGTCGGTTCTTTATCGCCGGTTCATCGCTGACCGCCGCGGCGCTGATCGCATCGGTGCCGTTCGTGGACAGCGTGCCGGTGCTGCTGGGCATGATCGCGGTGGCAATCGGCTGCATCGCCACCAACACCTCGCAGGTCTTCGCGCTGACCAACGACCTGCTGCCGGATCCGCGGCACATCGGCAAGGCGATGGGATTCGAAGTGGCCGCGGCCAATGTGATCGGCTTCCTGTCGCCGATTGTCACCGGCTACGTCATCGCGATCACCACCAGCTTCGACGCCGCCTTCGTCATCGCCGGTGCCATGATGCTGCTGGGTGCCGGCTCAGCGCTGTTCATCGCCAACCGACCGATGCACACGCGCATAGCGGGAAACCCGGTCGTTTCAATTGTGCGGTAATTCAAACCGCCGATGCGCAGCCCCGGTTACGCCCCTAGCACCGCCTTGCGCAGCATGTCGTTCGCCCGGCTTTGCCAGCCTGGGCCGGAGGCACGCAGCCGCTCCACCACCTCGCGTTCCAGGCGCAGCGAGACCAGCACCTTGGTCGGGCGCTTTTGCTGTCCGCGGGAACGGCGGAGGTAGTCAGCGACGAGCTCGGGCTCGACCTCGGGGGCAGGACGGAGATACGGCAGGTCGGCCTCGGTCACCTCCCAGGTGTCCGGATCGGCGTCGATACCACGTTGAATCGCTGCATCCTCTTCAGGTGTCGGACGCACCAAACGCTTGCTCATAGATATCGACTTCCCTCTGCTTCGCCTTGCGAAGGCTGATAACATGCCGGCGCCAGCCGCGTTCGGTATCGATCAGCCCGCGCACTCGGTCGCCGATGTTGCCGAGTGCCAGCCATCGACGCTCCCCGTAGGCTCGCCTGCGATCCTCCTCGAGGATAGCTGAGAACCAGTCGAACGCTCCCACTTTGACGAAATCCACCCCATGCTTCGCCAGGTTGCTGTGATGCTTCGCCTCATCCCACTCGTAATCCACCGCACCGCCCAGAGTGTAGCTACAAAAAGCCAGAACACAGACCGCATCCGGCGCCACCCCTGACACCCTGCCCGGCAAGTCCTATGTTCCGGTCAAGACGGCATCCCGCACAGGCGGGGGCCGAGGCAAGGAGGACCCGCGCCATGCTGAACCCCACCTCTCCACTGCCCTTGCAGGACCCGACTCTGTTCCGCCAGGCGAACTACCTGGACGGCAAATGGGTCGAGGCCGACAACGGCAAGACCATCGTGGTGAAGAACCCCGCGACCGGCGAGGCGATCGGCGAAGTGCCCGCCATGGGTGCCGCCGAGACGCGCCGCGCCATCGAGGCCGCCAACCGCGCCTGGCCCGCCTGGCGCGCCATGCTGGCGAAGGAACGCGCGGCGATCCTGCGCAAGCTCTCCGACCGGATGCTCGCCAACACCGAAGACCTCGCGGTGATCATGACCGCGGAGCAGGGCAAGCCGTTGAGCGAGAGCAAAGGCGAGATCGCCTATGCGGCGAGCTTCATCGACTGGTTCGCCGACGAGGCGAAGCGCATCTACGGCGACACCATCCCGCAGAACGCCAAGGGCCGCCGCATCCTGGTGCTGAAGGAGCCGATCGGCGTGTTCGCCGCGATCACGCCGTGGAATTTTCCGTCCGCGATGATCACCCGCAAGGCGGGCCCGGGCTGGGCCGCCGGCTGCACCGGGGTGATCCGCCCGGCCAGCCAGACGCCGTTCTCCGCCCTGGCGCTGGCGGTGCTGGCGGAGCGTGCCGGCATGCCGGCCGGCGTGTGCAACGTGCTGACCGGGCCGTCCGGCCCGATGGGCGAGGAACTCACCGGCAATCCGCTAGTTCGGAAACTGTCGTTCACCGGCTCGACCGAGGTCGGCGCCAAGCTGTTGGCGATGTGCGCGCCGACGATCAAGAAGACCAGCATGGAGCTGGGCGGTAACGCGCCGTTCATCGTGTTCGACGACGCCGATCTGGACGCCGCGGTGGTCGGTGCGATGGGCAGCAAGTTCCGCAACACCGGCCAGACCTGCGTCTGCGCCAACCGCATCCTGGTGCAGGACGGCGTCTATGACGCCTTCGCCGCCAAGCTGAAGGCGGCGGTCGAGGCGATGAAGGTCGGCAACGGCATGGAGCCGGGCGTGGCGCAAGGCCCGCTGATCAATGCCGCCGCAGTGACCAAGGTGGAGGAGCACATCGCCGATGCGCTGAAACGCGGCGCGGCCGTGGTGACCGGCGGCCATCGCCACAAGCTGGGCGGCACGTTCTTCGAGCCGACCGTGCTGGCCAACGTGCCGCACGACGCCGCGATTTTCCGCGAGGAGACGTTCGGGCCCGTCGCGCCGCTGTTCCGCTTCAAGACCGAGGAGGAGGCGATCCGCCTAGCCAACGACACCGAGTTCGGCCTGGCGGCGTATTTTTATGCCCGCGACGTCGGCCGCATCTTCCGTGTCGGCGAGGCGCTGGAATACGGGCTGGTCGGTATCAACGAGGGCATCATCTCCACCGCCGAGGCACCGTTCGGCGGCATGAAGCAGTCGGGGCTGGGGCGCGAGGGCTCGAAATACGGGATCGAGGAGTATCTGGAGATCAAATACCTGGCGATTGGCGGCATCGGCACCTGAGCCCGGCCCCCGAACCTCTTCCGCCTATGGCGGGAGAGGTCGAGGTGCTTGAGCACCGAGAGTGAGGGCGATCGGGGCGCCTCGTAACGCCATCGGAAAACCGAAGTACGGCTGAGGAGCGGCGACGCCGGGGCGGCGCAACCAAACGAGTGCCGCGTACGGCCAGCCTTTCTCGTTGACGCAGCGCGGCACGGGGGATAGACCCCGCGCCGGGTCACGCCCCCCCACCGGGGCGCTTCTCTTCTGAAAGGGAGAGCTGCAATGACAGTCGCCACCAAACCGGACATGCGTCCGGCCAATCCTAATTTCTCCTCCGGCCCCTGCGCCAAGCGTCCCGGCTTTACGTTGGACGCCCTTGCCGGCGCGTTTCTCGGCCGCAGCCATCGCGCTGCGGCGCCGAAGGCGCGGCTCGCCGAGGTGATCGACCGTTCGCGCGCCATCCTCGGCATGCCGGCCGACTGGCGGCTCGGCATCGTCCCCGCCTCCGACACCGGCGCCGTCGAGATGGCCCTCTGGTCCCTGCTCGGTGCGCGCGGCGTCGATGTGCTGGTCTGGGAGAGCTTTGGCGCCGGCTGGGCCACCGACATCGCCAAACAACTCAAATTGGCCGGTGCGCGCGTGCTGGCCGCGGATTATGGCGCGCTGCCCGATCTCGCCACGGTCGATTTCAATCGCGACGTGGTGTTCACCTGGAACGGCACCACTTCCGGCGTGCGGGTGCCGAACGCCGACTGGATTGCTGCCGGCCGCGCCGGGCTGACGATCTGCGACGCCACCTCGGCGACGTTCGCTATGCGGCTGGCCTGGGGCAAACTCGATGTCGTCACCTGGTCCTGGCAGAAGGTGCTCGGGGGCGAGGCGGCGCACGGCATGCTGGCGCTATCGCCCCGCGCGGTGGAGCGGCTGGAAACCTACAAGCCCGCCTGGCCACTGCCAAAGATCTTCCGCCTGACCTCTGGCGGCAAACTGATCGAGGGCATCTTCAAAGGCGAGACGATCAACACGCCGTCGATGCTCTGCGTCGAGGACGCGTTGGATGGGCTGCGCTGGGCGGAATCGGTCGGCGGCCTCGATGGGTTGATTGCCCGGTCGGCGGCGAATCTCGCGGCGATCGCGCACTGGGTCGACCGCACGCCGTGGGTCGATTTCCTGGCGAGGGAACCGGACACGCGATCCTGCACCTCGATCTGTCTGAAGATCGTCGCGCCGTGGTTCACCGCGCTGCCGGCACCAGCGCAGGCGCAAGCGGCAAAGCGGTTGGCCGCGCTGTTGGAGAAGGAAGGCGCTGCCTACGACATCGCGGCCTATCGCGATGCGCCGCCCGGCTTGCGCATCTGGGGCGGCGCGACCGTCGAGACGGCGGATGTCGAGGCGCTGTTGCCCTGGGTCGACTGGGCACATGAGGTCGTGCAAGCCGAATACACAAACACGCAGGCCGCCGCCTGACAACGGAGCGAACGATCCACAAGACCATGCCGGTTGGCGCGGAGAGATAGATTCACCACAACGACACAAAGATCAAATTCAAAGTACCGCGCACGATCAAATTCAATGCGGCCATGCATGATCGAAGCCTTCGTGCCTTTGTGTCTTCGTGGTGAAGCTACTTTCTTCGCGCCGACCGGCACGGCGTTGCGGCACCAACCAGGAACCTCCCTCCCATGCCCAAAGTTCTGATCAGCGACAAACTCTCGCCCGCCGCGGTGGACATCTTCCGTCAACGCGGCATCGAGGCCGATCTCAAGCCCGGCCTGTCGCCCGCCGAGTTGCGCGCCATCATCGCGCCCTATGACGGGCTGGCGGTGCGCTCCGCCACCAAGGTCACGCGCGAGCTGCTGGATGCCGCGACCAATCTGAAGGTCGTTGGCCGCGCCGGCATCGGCGTGGACAACGTGGACGTGAAATCCGCCACCGCGCGCGGCGTCGTGGTGATGAACACGCCGCACGGCAACACCATCACCACGGCCGAGCATGCGATCGCCATGATGTTCGCGCTGGCGCGGCAGATTCCCGAAGCTTCGGCCTCGACCAGGTCCGGCAAGTGGGAGAAGAACCGCTTCATGGGCGTCGAGCTCACCGGCAAGACGCTCGGTCTGATCGGCTGCGGCAATATCGGCTCGATCGTCGCTGACCGCGCCGTCGGGTTGAAAATGAAGGTGATCGCCTACGATCCATATCTGTCGGAAAAGCGCGCGCTCGCGCTCGGCGTGGAGAAGGTCGAGCTCGACACGCTGCTGGCCCGCGCCGACATCATCACGGTGCACACGCCGCTGACCGATGCGACGCGCAACATCCTGTCGCGCGAGGCGTTGGCCAAGGCCAAACGGGGCGTACGCATCATCAACTGCGCCCGCGGCGGGCTGGTGGATGAGGCAGCGCTGGCGGAAGCGATCCGCTCCGGGCACGTCGCCGGCGCCGCGCTCGACGTATTCGAAGCCGAGCCGGCCACTGACTCGCCGCTGTTCGGTTTGGACAACGTCGTCTGCACCCCGCATCTTGGCGCCGCCACGACCGAGGCGCAGGAAAACGTCGCGCTCCAGGTGGCAGAGCAGATGAGCGAGTTTTTGCTGACCGGCGCGATCGCCAATGCGATCAACATGCCGTCGGTGTCCGCCGAGGATGCGCCGCGCCTCAAGCCCTATATGGAACTCTGCCGTTTGCTCGGCGGGTTTGCCGGCCAGCTCACCCAGGTGCGCGAGGGCGTCATCCGCCGCGTGGCGATCGAATACGAGGGTCATGTGGCGGCGCTGAACACGCGGCCGCTGACCGCCGCCGTCCTGGCCGGATTGATGTCACCGCTGATGGAGGGCGTGAACATGGTCAATGCCGGCGTCGCGGCGCGCGACCACGGCATTGACGTGGCCGAAACGGTGCATGACCGCCCGAGTGAATACCAGACGCTAGTGCGCGTCACCGTCGAGACCGACCAGTTGACGCGCTCGGTTGCCGGCACGCTGTTCGCCGGCTCGCGGCCGCGCATTGTCGAGATCAAGGGTATCAAGGTGGAGGCGGATTTCGCCGCGCACATGCTCTACGTCACCAATCAGGACAAGCCAGGTTTCATCGGCCGCTTCGGCGCGACGCTGGCCGGCGCCGGCATCAACATCGCCACCTTCCATCTCGGCCGCGCCAGTCAGGGCGGCGATGCCATCTGTCTGGTGTCGGTGGACGAACCGGTGCCAGAGGACGTGCTGGCAATGGTGCGCACGCTGCCACTTGTTGTGCAGGCGACGGCGCTGGCGTTTTGAGGCAAACTGCGCAGATGGTTGGGTATCTGCGGCAGGTGTGCGGATTTCTCCCCCTCCCCTTGTGGGAGGGGGTGGGCAGGAGGGGTGCGATAATGCGTCGGGCAAGGGCTATACGCACCCGTCCCCCTACCCCTGGCCCGCTTGGCGGCCCAAGCTCTCGGGGGAAGGGAGAGAAACCTGCTTCGGGCCCCGCCCACGCGCACCGCCCGCTTCTCGCCGCACTGTTGGCCGGCCTTGCATCGGTCGTCGGCGTTGCCGCCGCGGCCCAGACGCCCGACACGACCAGGCGCATCCTGGTGGTGCCGCCGTTGCAGTGGGACGATATGGGCGTGGCCTCGCACATTGCCGTGCAGCAGTCGACGAGCGACCTTGCGCGGCTCATGGGCGGCCTGAATTTTGGGTTAAAGGCCGAGGAGGTCAGCCAGCATCTGCCGACGATCGGTGGCGCGCTGCATTGGGCCGATCTGCCGGCGGCGAAGGAATTTTCCGCGGACGCGCGCTTTGTCCGCATGCCCATGCAGGGCGCGGGCGACCTGCGGGCGCCGGTGACCGCCTGCTTCGGCGCGCCGAGCAATGTCGTCCTGCTGTTCCGCAACAATGCCTTGTTCCGGGTTTCCTGGCGTTTCCTGCCCGACCAGAGTTGCCCCAGCCCGCGCGACGCCGCGGCAGCGCTGTATGCGGCCTATGTGCCACTGGCCGCGACGCTTGCGGTCAGCACGCATTATCGCACCGGGCCTGCCGAGGTGGTGGATGTGACCGATCCGGGCGCGGAACCGTCGATTGCGCAACGCAGCCAGGTGCGCAACCAATGAGGACCTGGTGCACCCGCCTTGCGATTCTCCTCCTGCCGCTGCTGGCCAGCGCGGCCAGCCGGGGTTCGCCGCTGGATTTCAATCTCGGCGGCTACGACAAGCCGACAGTGCTCGAGGGTGTCGGCAAAGTGCGCACCTGTACCGTCACCTATCTTGTCGAGAACTACGTCGCGAACGACACCTACGCCGCGCGCATGCAGTTCACTCCGGCGCCCACCGCGGTGCCGTTGGGTGCTCAGATGCCCTGTCCAACCCTGGTGCCGCCGCTGGTTGCCGAGACCGCGCTCAACGAGTGCCGCGACCACGCGATCAACCAGACGGATTGCGTGTTTGCCGACATGGCCCGTGGCTTCCCCGACAAGCCGGACCTTGCCAATACCGCCGAGAGCGCCTCGCGCTGCCTGTCCGACCAGGCGTCGCAGATCGCCGTGGCCTGCAGGAATTCCGGCGATTCCGCTGTTTGCAATGTCGGCTGCGGCGAGGACCAGGCGGCGGCGGTTGCCGCGGCGCGCAACCGCTGTGAGGTAACGCACCAGCAGGCCTGCACCATCACGGGAGTGCTGCCGGTGGCGGCCCCATAGCCAAGCCGGTGGGCGGTCGCTGACTGGGCATCACCTCGACCAGACCGCGTGCCACCGCGACGGAGTGGACCACCTGCCAGGATTCGTTCAGATGCTCGGCGGTGTCGAAGAACGCCTCGCGCGGATAGCGGCTGCGGTTCGGCAATTCCAGGAACAACGCGCCGTGTGTCGTGTAGATGGCGCGGATTGCAGCGACCGCGTCGTCGGTGATCGGCGAATCGGCGAACCCGGTCGGCAGCCCGCCGATCACCCGCACACCATGTGCGCGCGCCCATTCGGCGAACCGGGCAATCAGTGCGCTGCCGTAGCCGGTGCGGATTTGTGCGGCGCTCGGGTGGAACGGCTCGGCCGCGGCGAGCACGGATGCGCTTGCCGCGGCCAGCGCCGCGGTGTGGCCGATATGGTCGCCCCAGTCGTTGCTCTCGCCGACCGTAGCGGCGCGCGGATCGTGGAAGCCGCCGGCGGCCAGCCCGGTCTCGATCAGCGCCATCAGCGCCCCGCGCAAATCGTACACGAACAGCGCGCCGACCCAACGCTGGGGCGGCAATTCCGCGAGCGTCGCGCGATCGTGCCGCAACATGATGGCCGCGTCCGGTCCCAGCGCGGTGGCGGCGCGATCGCGCACGTATTGCGCCTCCTCCATCGGCAGATAGACGACGTCGCCCGGATGCAGCAGCGGTTCCCAGCGGGCGAACAGATAGTCGAGGCCGATGCCGACGGCGACGCCGGCGTTGACGCAGGGCGTGCGCAGCAGCGGCTCGATCGTGGCGCAGCGATGTGAGTAGGGCCCGTTGGAGCCAGCCAGAATGACCAGTTTGGGGCCGGCGATTGTCGCGCCGCGCGCCAGCCGCGCGTCGATTGCGTCCCGCAGGAAGCCGTAGGAGAGGGGGCGGTCGAGGATCGCGCCGAAGATGACCGTGTAGAGCAGCAGCGAAGTTGCGCAGGCGAGGAGGATGCGGCGGAAACCAGAGCAGGGACTCCCCCTCCCCTTGAGGGGGGGGGTTGGGGGAAGGGGTGCGTACGGCCGTGGACCGTGGTCGTACGTACCCCTCCCCCCAACCCCCTCCCTCAAGGAGAGGGGGAGTTCCTGCACCAACTCCCGGCTCAACTCCTGCCCTAACTCCTGTTTCGGTGCCCGGGTCACGTCGTCCGCCATCAGAACCGGAAGTATAAGAACGGGGCGACGTGCGACGCAAAGAACAGCGCCTGCACGCTGAATGCGAAACCCGATGTCAGTGCCCAGCCGCGCGCACCCTCCGAGAGTTCGTGCACGTGTGGCAGCAGTAGCACGATGCACCAGCCCAGCAGCAGGCAGGCGGAGACTTCCGGGAAGCTCAGCGTGCGTGCGTCGCCGAGGAATGGCAGCACCGGCACCGGTGTCGCGACGGTGCCCAGGACCGGCATTGCGTGCACCACCATTTGCGGCAGGGCGACGCCGTGCAGCCCCGCCATGCCGGCCAGCATGCCCTGCGCCGCCGCGCCGCTGCTGGCGCGGAACGGCACCCATGCCACGATCACGGCCAGCAGCATCAGCGCCTGGGCGAGCGCACGGGGCAGTGTCACCCGGCAGTGCGCGTGCAGCACCAGATAAAGTCCGTGCAGCCCGCCCCACAGCACGAAGCGCCAAGCCGCGCCGTGCCACAAGCCGCACAGCAGCATGGTTGCCAGCAGGTTGCCGCTATGGCGCAGCGCGCCGCAACGGCTGCCGCCCAGCGGGAAATATACATACTCGCGTAGGAAGACGCCGAGCGTGATGTGCCAGCGGCGCCAGAACTCGGCGATATTGCGGGCCTGGTAGGGGCTGGCGAAGTTCAGCGGAAACCGCACGTTCAGCATGCGCGCCAGGCCGATCGCCATGTCGGAGTAGCCGGAGAAGTCGAAATAGATTTGCAGGCTGTAGGCGAGCACGGCGTACCACGCCTCGAACAGGGTCAGGCTCGCGCCGTCCGACGCGGCGTTGAAGCCGATATCGGCGAAGGCGCCGAACGTGTCGGCCAGCACCAGCTTCTTGGCCAGGCCGAGCAGAAACAGGGTCAGCCCGTCGGCGAGGTTGGCGGCGTGCGGCACCGCCAGGTCGCGCTGCTGCAATTGCGGGATGATGTCCTTCGGCCGGACGATCGGGCCGGCGATCAGGTGCGGGAAGAAGGCGACGAACGTCGCGTAGGTCAGCAGGCCGGCGTCCGCGCGCTCCTGCCGGGCGCTGTCCACCAGGAACATGATCTGCTGGAAGGTGAAAAAGCTGATCGCCAACGGCAGGAAGATGCCGAGCGATGCGGCGCCCGGGGCGGCGATGTGCAGCAGGAAGTCGGCGTATTTGAACCAGCCCAGCAGCGCGAGGTTGCCGGCGATGCCGGCGATCAGCCAGCGTCGGCTGGCGGTGCGGTGGTCAGCGCGCGCGAGGTGCAGGATGCGCTGGCCAAGCACGTAATTCGCACCGATCGAGCCGAGCAACAGCAATACGAAGGGCGGATTCCACCAGCCATAGAAGAACAGGCTGGCCGCGAGCAGCCACGCGAGGGCCCAAGTCCGGCCGGCGAAGCGGCCGAGCAGGAAGCAGCCCGCCAGGCAGGCCGGCAGGAAGCCCAGGATGAATGCCTGCGAATGGAACAACATGGCGCGCGGCGGCGAGTGTCCGCCCGCACGGGATAATCAAAGGTAAACGTAAGCGGAGTAACCTCTCCCGCGTAGCGTGGGAGAGGTCGAGGCGCGAAGCGACGAGGGTGAGGGCGATCGGGTCGGCACGCTGTCGGCACGTGGATGGTAGAGCGTGCCGACCTGATCACCCTCACCCGGCTGCGCTGCGCTCGCCGACCTCTCCCGCTCCCGTGGGAGAGGTTTCGGGCCGGTGCGGGGGCACCAACTCGGGCGATACGCCGAAGCGCAACATGTAGCCGCGGAACTTATTGCGCTCCGCCTCGGCATCCAGCCCGTGATCCTCGAAGTGATAGTCATGCCGCCCATAGCCGCCGTTCGGCTGGGCCGCCACATAGCGCTCCATTCCCTTTGCCGCCGCCGTCGGCAGCGCCAAGCCGAAATGCCCGTACACCTGCTCGACCGTGCTGACCGGGTCCGACACCAGGTCCAGATGGTGCACGTGGCACACCGACTCGGGCAGCCCGGCATCGTCGCCGACAGCCATCATGCGCTGCGTTCCCTCCTCCCAGCGCAGGCTCTCCTCCTGGCCGATCGCCGCCGGGTCCAGCCGGCGGGTGAACGGGCGGCGCACCACCTCGGTCAGCTTGGCGACCGACAACAACACCTTCACCGGATCGCGATGCACGAAGACCAGCCGCGCGTCGGGGTAGACGGAGCGGATCGCCTCAAGCGCAAACAGATGGTCCGGACATTTCAGCACCCAGCGCGGCGGATGGGCCGGCTTGCCGGCCTGATGCTGAAGGTGTTGCAGGAAGCGCCGATGGAACCGGTAGGCCGGCACGTGGCCGACCGGATCCGCATCCAGCCAGCCGCGGTAGGAGGGGATGTGATAGTTGGTGTCGAAACGCAGGCTGCGGAACACATGCGCGGTGATCTCGCTGCATTCCTGCGGCGAGATCGCCTCCAGCGGATGCAATCCGTGGAATTCGGGGGCAAGCTTATCGAACGTGCGGAGCTGCCGCGCCACCTGCGCCGCCCGCCGGTCGGGCCGGCCTGACGGCGGCGGGCACGGATAGATCGTCTCATAAACCAGCGGCCCTCGATTGGCCGGATCCTCCAGCATCATCCGGTGCAGGAAGGTCGTGCCGCTGCGCGGCAGGCCGGTGATGAAGATCGGCTCCGCGATCGGTTCGGCCAGGATCGCCGGGTGCTCGCGCTCCGCGGCGCGCAGCAGCAGCAGATTGGACAGGAACCGCACGACGTCCCAGCGGGTGGCGAAACGTCCGACCAGGCTCAGGCACGCGTCATCGACGCAGGAATCCAGGAAACGCCGCAACGGCTCGCCGAGGTCCACATCGCCGAAATCCTCCAGCCCGGTACGGCGGCGTGCGATCCGGATGAAATCGTCGGCGGCAAACCGGCGGTCGAGCAGCCCCAATGTGCCGGCCAGGGTATCGGCCAGCTTCAGGGCAGTCGTCGAAATCGGCAAAACGGGACACTCCTCTTCGGGACCCAGGCGATATCTGCACCCGGATTATGGTCGATCGGCAGCAAACAGCCCCATCGCTTGCCACGAAGACGTGACCCGACCTTAGTAGGTCGGCTGGCAGCAAACCGCACCCATGTATCCACATTATTTCAGGCAATGGGGACGAGTTGACCAGTGAGTGTCCCGGCCCTACGTCGGCGGCACTGCTTGGAGGGCGTGTCGCAGGGGACGCTTCGTTGTGACCTGGAGGTGCCAATTGACGCGATTCGCGATGCATCGCCGCACATTGCTGGGCGCCACGCTGCTGGCGGTGGCCGGCGTGCCCTTGTCGGCCCGCGCCGTTGACGCGGCCGCGGTGGTCGGGCCAATCCAGCAGCTCTGCGATGGCTTGCTGGCTGTCATGCACGCCGGGCAGACGGTGCCGTTCGCGCAACGCTTCGACCAGCTTGCTCCGGCGGTCGAGAACGCCTTCGACCTCGACACGATTCTGCAGGTGTCGGTCGGGCTGGCCTGGCCGATGCTGCCGCCCGACCAGAAGGCGATGCTGCAAGCCGCGTTCCGCCGCTACACCATCGCGTCCTACGTCAACAGCTTCAACAACTATACCGGCCAGCGCTTCGAGGTATCGCCGCAATTGCGCGAGCTGCCGAATGACGAGCAGGAGGTGAACACGCGCATCATTCCGCGCTCCGGGGATCCGCACGTGCTGGATTATGTGATGCGGCAGAACCCGCAGGGATGGCGCGCGGTGGACGTGCTGCTGGACGGCACGATCAGCCGGGTCGCGGTGCAGCGCTCTGATTTCCGCAGCCTGCTGACCCGCGGCGGCGCGGCGGCATTGGCCAAGAGCCTGCAGGAGAAGACGGCCGACCTGTCGGGCGGCACGAGCTGAGGGGCTGCCGCCGCGGGAGCGCTGCAAGCCTGCAACAGTCCGTGCTGACCGAAGACCGCCGGGTCACCACGGAAGTCGCGGCGATTCTCGGCATATCTGTGGCCGGAACGCGCTGGGCTATGTCCCCAGAATCGTCGTCACCCACCCAGCCATTGCAACCACCGCACCACCCGCTTCGTCCGGGCGGAAAACAGCTTCGGCGCGAACAGGCTGCCGGCGGCGCGCTTGGCCGCCTCGGCCCGCGTCGGATAGGGGACGATCATCCCGGCCAGCCGCGACACGCGCGTGCGTTCGGCGATGGCCAGCGTCCAGGTGCCGATCATCTCCCCCGCCGAGGGCGCCAGGATGCCGGCGCCCACCACGCGACCGCGCGCCACCACCAGCTTGACCAGCCCGGTGATGTCGCCCTCCGCCACCGCGCGGTCGTTGTCGGCCAGCGGCCAGCGCAGCACCGAGACCGTCAGGCCGGCCGCGTGCGCCTCCGTCTCGGTCAGGCCGACCTGCGCCAGTTCCGGGTGCGTGTAGGTCACCCGCGGCAGTGCGGCGTAATCCAGCCGCGCCGGCAGGCGGAACAGTACGCGGCGGATGATGATGCCGGCGTGGTAGCTACCGACATGGGTGAAGGCGCGCGGCCCGATGCCGATCGGGTCGACGATGTCGCCCGCCGCGAAGACCCGTCGGTTGCTGACCGAGCGCAGCCCGCGGTCGGTGATGATGCCGGCCGCCGACGCCCGCACGCCGCCGGCTTCCAGTTCCAGCCCCTCCAGGTTCGGACGCCTGCCGACAGCGACCAACAGGTGGCTGCCAACGATACGCCGCCCATCCGCCAGCACCAGTGCGAGCCCGGAGGCCGGCCGGCGCGCCACACCGGCTTCCAGTCGGTGTTTCGCACCGGCTGCCACCGCGGCGCCGACTGCGGTTTGCCCCGCGGCTTTCGCACGCGCTGCCGCTCCGGTTTCGACCGCGGCTTCCGCTCCGGCTTCCACGGCGACGACGGCCACGCCCTCCACGAACGCCACACCGCGCGCGGCGAGCGCGGCCTGTAGGCCGGCGGCCAGCTCGGGATCTTCGCGGCTGGCGATGGTCGCGGCTTCCACCACGGTGACAAGCGAGCCCAGGCCGGCAAAAGCGTCCGCCATCTCCAGCCCGATCGGCCCGCCGCCGAGGACCAGCAGGTGCTCCGGCCGCTGCGGTAGGTCGAACAGCGTCTCATTGGTCAGGAACGGCACGAGATCGAGCCCGGGGATCGGCGGCACCGCGGCGCGGCTACCGGCGGCCACCACGATGCGGCGGGCGGTGATCCGCCGTCCATCCACCTGTAGCGCGTCGGGTGCGACGAACCGCGCATGGCCGCGCAGCACGGTGGCCCCGAGCGCCCGGTAGCGCCCCTCGGAATCCGCCGGCGCGATCGCCGCGATGGCGCCCTGCACGTGCGCGCGCACCGCACCCCAGTCGATCGCGGGTTCGGCCACACGCAGGCCGAGCCGGGCGGCACCGAGAATCGCCTGGGCGACGTGCGACGCCGCGAGCAAGGCCTTGCTGGGGACACAGCCGGTGTTCAAGCAGTCGCCGCCCATGCGACCACGCTCGATCAGTGCCACCGTTACGCCGAGTTGTGCCGCCACCGCGGTCACCGACAACCCGGCCGATCCGGCGCCGATCACCACGAGGTCGAACTCAGCCATTCGGGTGTTTGCGCCTCCGCCACACCACCGGCAGCAAGGCAAGCAGGCCGAGGGCCACCAGCGGCACGAGGATCTGCGGGGAGAAAATCAGCGCGAGGTCGGGCCGGCGGCCAGCAGCCAGCACCTCACCCACGCCGGCGCCGATCGAGGCATAGACGAAAGTCGCCGGAATGATGCCGATCAAAGTCGCGGCGGCGAACGGCAGCAGCCGCATGCCGCCAAGTGCCCCTGCCAGGTTCACCAGCCAGAACGGCAACGCCGGGATCAGCCGGATCGCCAGCATGTAGCTGAATCCGTTGCGCTGCAATTCGGTGCGGATGCGGGCCAGACGACCGCCGCCGCCGCGCGCCGCCATGGCGGAGCCGAAG
>JBEKNT010000008.1:0-44377 GCA_049522565.1 Acetobacteraceae bacterium | reverse complement strand
ATGGGTGCTTTCAGCTGCGGGCAGAGGCTGCACGTACCCCTCCACCCAACCCCCTCTCTCAAGGGGACTGGGAGACTGCCGGACGGCTAATCCATGTACCGCCGCACGATCTTCAACGGCTGGCTGCTTCCCATGGCGCTGGTGCTGCCGCAGCTCCTGGTGACCGGATTCTTCTTCTACTGGCCGGCGGGCGAGGCGATCTGGTACAGCATGACCACCCAGGACCCGTTCGGGCAGGGTTTCGTCTTCGTCGGCCTCGATAACTTCTCCGACCTGTTCAGCGATCCGCTCTACCTCGCCTCAATGATCCGCACCGTGGTCTTCTGCCTTGCGGTCAGCGTGCTGGCGATGGGCACGGCGCTCGCCCTGGCGGTGTTCGCCGACCATGAGATCCGCGGCCGGGCGATCTATCGCACGCTGCTCATCTGGCCCTACGCGATCGCACCGGCGGTCTCGGCGGTGTTGTGGCTGTTCATCCTCAACCCGCAGGTCGGCTTGCTCGGCCGCTGGCTGAACGCGCACGATATGCCGTGGGACTACCACCTGAACGGCACCCAGGCGATGCTGATGGTCATCCTGGCCAGCGCGTGGAAGCAGGTCAGCTACAATTTCATCTTCTTCGTCGCCGGCCTGCAGTCGATCCCGCGCGCGGTCATCGAGGCGGCCCGCATGGACGGCGCCCGCGGCTGGCGCCGTTTCCGCACCATTACGTTCCCGCTGCTGGCGCCGACCACGTTCTTCCTGCTGGTGGTCAACCTGGTCTATGCCGCGTTCGACACCTTCGGCACGATCTACGCGCTGACCCAGGGCGGCCCGGGCCAGGATACCGAAACCCTGGTGATCAAGGTGTATCGCGACGGCATGATCAACCAGGATATCGGCTCGTCGTCGGCCCAATCGGTGGTGCTGATGGTCGGGGTGATTGCCATCACCGCCGTGCAGTTCCGCTTCATGGGCCGCCGGACCAGCGCATGACATCGGGCCAGGCATGACGACGCAAGCCAATTCCAGCGTCGCCCCCGCGGACCTGGACCGGCTGATCGCCGCGGCGGAGGCGGCTGCGGAGGTGGCCGGGGCCGTCGTGCGTCCGTTCTTCCGCACCGGGCTCGGCGCCGACCAGAAGGCCGACCGCTCCCCGGTCACCATCGCCGACCGCACCGCGGAACAGGCGATGCGCGCGGTGCTGACCGAGCGGTTCCCCGAGCATGGCGTGCTGGGCGAGGAGTTCGGCCTCGACCGGGCAGAGGCGCGGCTGCGCTGGGTGCTGGACCCGATCGATGGCACCCGCGCCTTCATCACCGGACGCCCGACCTTCGGCACCCTGGTGGCGCTGCTGGACGGCGACCGGCCGATTCTGGGGGTGATCGACCAGCCGGTGACGCGCGAGCGCTGGGTCGGCGCGGTCGGCCGCCCCACCCGGTTCAGCGGGATGCTGGGCGGGCGGGTCGGCTGCCGGGCGTGCCCAATGCTGGCCGAGGCGGAACTGTCCTGCACCAGCCCGGAGATGATGCGCGCCGACGCCCTGCCGCGCTGGCTGCGGCTGGCGGCGGCGGTGCGCCGCAACTACTGGGGCGGCGACTGCTACGCCTATGGCCTGCTGGCGCTGGGCCAGATCGACGTGGTCGCCGAGCGCGACATGAAGCTGTGGGACTGGGCCGCGCTGGTCCCGGTGGTCGAGGGCGCCGGCGGTCGCGTCACCGACTGGTCCGGTGCCCCGCTGCGTCCGGATAGCGACGGCACGGTCCTCGCGGTCGGCGATCCGGCGCTGCTCGCCCCGGCGGTTGCGTTGCTTAACGACTCGTCAGTTGCCCCGCCCGCTCCGGCGGGACAGGGTGGGCGATGATGAGCGCACAAGCAGGACTAGCAGTACTAGCCGTCCACCTCCTCTTCCTCACCGTGCTTCCCGCCCGCGCCGACGATCAGCCCGTCACGCGCAGCAATGCCTTCGCCGTGCTGGGCAAGCCGGCGCTGCCGCCCGACTTCCCGTATTTCCCCTATGTGAACCCGAACGCGCCCAAGGGCGGCACGGTCACCCTCGCCGCCGTCGGCACCTTCGACAGCTTCAACCCGTTCATCCTGCGCGGCACCGCCACCGGCGACACCGTGGCGCCCTGGGTGATCCTGCCCGGAGGCGCCGGATCGGGCTCCTCGGTCGGCCATGTCTGGGAATCGCTGCTGACCTCCTCCGCCGACGAGGGCGCCGTCGGCTACGGCCACCTGGCGCAAACCATCGAGGTCCCCGCCGACCGCATGTGGGTGGCCTTCGAGCTGCGGCCGGAGGCAAAGTTCTCCGACGGCACCCCGGTCACCGCCGAGGACGTCGCCTGGACCTATCGCACCCTGCTGACGCAGGGCCGTCCCAGCTTCCGCATCCAGATGGCCGATGTGAAGGACGTGGCGGTGGACGGTCCGCGCCGCGTGGTGTTCCACTTCACCACCAATACCAATCGGCAATTGCCGCTGGTGCTCGGCGGCCTGCCGGTCTTGCCGGAACACTGGTTCAAGGGCCGTGACTTCACCCGCCCGCTGCAAGACGCGCCGATCGGCTCCGGCCCCTATCGCATCACCCGTTTCGAGCTCGGCCGCAGTGTCACCTTCGAGCGCGATCCCAACTGGTGGGCCGCCAACCTGCCCACCGGCAAGGGCACCAACAATTTCGATCGGGTACAGGTGGAGTATTTCCGCGATTCGACCGTGGCGATGGAGGCGTTCAAGGCCGGCTCGATCGACCTGCGCAGCGAGAACATCTCGAAGAACTGGGCCACCGCCTACGACTTTCCCGCGGTGCAGAGCGGCCTGGTGATCAAGGGCGACTTCCAGCATCATCTGCCCACCGGCATGCAGGGCTTCGCGATGAACACCCGCCGCCCGGTATTCGCCGATCCGCGCGTGCGCCAGGCGATGGGCGAGGCGTTCGACTTTGAGTGGACCAACAAGAACCTGTTCTACGGCGCCTACACCCGCACCGACAGCTATTTCAGCGACAGCGACCTGGCCTCGTCCGGCATCCCGCAAGGCGACGAGTTGAAACTGCTGGACCCCTATCGCAGCGAACTACCGCCGGAGTTGTTCACCCAGCCATTCAAATTGCCGGTCACCGATGGCTCCGGCAACAACCGCCCGGAGCTGAAGGCCGCGCTGGATTTGCTGTCGCAGGCCGGCTGGCAGGTGAAGCAGCGCAAGCTGGTGAATGCCGCCGGCCAGCAGATGCAATTCACCCTGCTGGTGGATGATCCGTCGCTGGAACGCATCGCGCTGCCCTACGCGCAGAACCTCGACAAGCTGGGGATCGACGTGCAGGTGCGCTCGGTGGACCCGGCGCAGTTCCAGCACCTGACCGACGACTTCGACTTCGACATGATCTTCATGATCTACCCGGAAGGCGACGTGCCGGGGCAGGAGCTGCGCGACTACTGGTCCTGCGCCGCGGCGAAGGCGCAGGGCAGTGCGAACGCGCCCGGCGTGTGCGATCCGGCGGTGGACGTGCTGATCGAGAAGGTGATCGCTGCCGACGATCGCCCCTCGCTGGTGGCGGCGGCGCGCGCCCTGGACCGCATCCTGCTGTGGCGCTGGTACATGGTGCCGAACTGGGACAACCTGGTGTTCCACGTCGCCTATTGGGACCGCTTCGGCCACCCCGACAAGCCGATCCGCGAGGGCTTCAACTTCGACACCTGGTGGGTGGACCCGGCCAAAGCCGCCGCGACCGACGCGGCACGCCGGCGATGACTGCTCCTCGCCATGACATCGGACTCGCAATAACATAAGACTCGCAATAAAATAAGACTCGCCATGACATCAGACTCGCAATGACACCAGATTAGAATGACCGCCTACCTCTTCCGCCGCCTGCTGCTGGTGATCCCGACCCTGTTCGGCATCATCGCCATCAACTTCGCGGTCATCCAGTTCGCCCCAGGCGGCCCGGTGGACCAGATGCTGGCGGAACTGCGCGGCCATGGCGGCCTGTCGACCCGCCTCGGCAGCGCCGCATCGGATGTCGGCAGCAGCCCGGGGAGCTATCGTGGCGCCAGCGGCCTCGACCCGCACATCGTGGCGGACATCAAGAAGATGTTCGGCTTCGACAAACCGCCGCTGACCCGTTTCGAGGAGATGGTCGGCGGCTACCTGCGCTTCGATTTCGGCCGCAGCTTCTTCCGCGACGAGTCCGTGCTGCACCTCATCGCGCAGAAGATGCCGGTGTCGATCTCGTTGGGATTGTGGTCCACGCTGCTGGTCTACCTGATCTCCATCCCGCTCGGCATCGCCAAGGCGGTGCGCGACGGCTCGCGCTTCGACGTCGCCACCAGCGCCGCGGTGCTGGTTGGCTACGCCATCCCGAGCTTCCTGTTTGCCATCCTGCTGGTGGTGCTGTTCGCCGGCGGCAGCTATTTCCACTGGTTCCCGCTGCGCGGCCTGACCAGCGAGGGATCGTCTGACTGGAGTTTCCCCGCCCGCGCCGGCGACTATCTGTGGCACATGGTGCTGCCCACCACGGCGGTGGTCGCCGGCGGCTTCGCCAGCCTGACCATGCTGACCAAGAACTGCTTCCTGGAGGAGATCCGCAAGCAGTACACCGTCACCGCCCGGGCCAAGGGTGCCAGCGAGCGCCGCGTGCTGTACGGCCACGTGTTCCGCAACGCCATGCTGCTGATCGTCGCCGGCTTCCCATCGGCCTTCATCGCCATCCTGTTCACCAGCCAGTTGCTGGTGGAGATCGTCTTCTCGCTCGATGGCCTGGGCTTGCTCGGCTTCCAGGCGGCGATCCAGCGCGACTATCCGGTGATGTTCGGCACACTCTACATCTTCACCTTGCTCGGCCTGCTGATGCAGATCGTCGGCGACACGCTGTACACCGTGGTTGACCCGCGGATCGACTTTGAGGCACGGGAGTGAATCCCTACCGCGCCGCGCTGGCAGTTGCCCGCGCGCAGGACTACATTGCCCGACATGGACACCGTCAACCCTGTCCCGAATGATCGTGCCAACGCCTCTCGCCCTGAAACCGAGGCGCAGCGGCAGCGCCGGCTCACCTGGGAGGCCGAGAGGATCGCCGCGGCCCGAGCGTCGGCCGCTGCCGGCCGTGTGGTATCGGCGGAGGAGGTCGACGCCTGGATCGATAGCCTTGACATGGACCACGAACTGCCAGCGCCCCGTTCTGGCCGGTGACACGCTGAGCCCGGCTGGATCGTGCCGACAAAGCTCGACTACACCGACGACGCGATCGAGGATCTTAAGGCGATCCGCCGTTGGCTGACTCAGCCTGGCTCCGGGCCACGGGCACGGCGCCGGTTGCGGGCGATCCGGGCGGCGATCGCCCGGCTGCGCGAGCACCCGTGTCTCTACCCCATAGGTCAGCATCCAGGCCTGCGGGAGCGGCCCTGCGACGGCGGCTATCGGGCGACTTATGAGATTTATCCAGAACGTGTCCGCGACGAGACGGCCCGCGACGTGTTAGTGCTTCGGGTGTTCGGCCCCGGGCCGTCCTGTGACCGCTTCTGACCTTGCCCAGTCGATGACCTTCTCCCCCGTCACCCGCCGCCGCCTCGCGATCTTCCGGCAGAACCGCCGAGGCTACGTGTCGTTCTGGATCTTCATGGTCCTGTTCGGCCTCAGCCTGTTCGCCGAGTTCATCGCCAACGACCGCCCGCTGCTGATCCGCTTCGACAACCGCTGGTACGTGCCCGTCCTGCAAGACTACAGCGAGGACGCGTTCGGCAGCGACTTCCTGCCCACCGAGGCCGACTACACCGACCCCGACGTGCAGAAGGCGATCCGCGCGCATGGCTGGATGATCTGGCCGGCCATCCCGTACAGCTACGACACGATCGTCAAGAACCTGCCGTCACCGCCGCCCTCGCCTCCCACCTGGCAGAACCTGCTTGGCACCGACGACCAGGCGCGCGACGTGCTGGCGCGGGTGATCTACGGCTTCCGCCTGTCGGTGCTGTTCGGCGTCGTGCTCACCGCGGTGTCGTCCGCGATCGGGATCGCGGCCGGCGCGGTGCAGGGCTTCTACGGCGGGCTGACCGACCTGTTGTTCCAGCGCTTCATCGAAATCTGGAACGGCATGCCGCAGCTTTATCTGCTGATCATCCTCGGCAGCATCATCGTCCCCGGCTTCTGGGTGTTGCTGTTGTTCCTGCTGCTGTTCTCCTGGATGAACCTCACCGGCGTGGTGCGCGCCGAGTTCCTGCGTGGCCGCAACCTCGACTATGTGCGGGCCGCGAAGGCACTGGGCGTGTCGGATCTCTCCGTGATGTGGCGGCACATCCTGCCGAACGCGATGGTGGCCACGCTGACCTTCGTGCCGTTCATCCTGTCCGGCTCGGTGACGATCCTGGCGAGCCTGGATTTCCTCGGCTTCGGCCTGCCGCCGGGCTCGCCCTCGCTCGGCGAACTGGTGGCGCAGGGCAAGAACAATTTGCAGGCGCCCTGGCTGGGTTTCACCGCATTCTTCGTATTGGGCGGCGTGCTGACGCTGCTGATCTTCGTCGGCGAAGCCGTGCGCGACGCCTTCGATCCGCGGCGGCTGCCGGTATGACAGATGTCAGATTCACCACAAAGACACCAAGGCACGAAGATTCAATCTTGGTGCCTTGGTGTCTTTGTGGTGGATCTGACTTACGAACTCGCCAACCCCCGCAGCCCTCACAATGAGCCTCGTCGAGGTTGCCAACCTCTCCGTCGCCTTTGGTGACAAGCGTGTCGTGGACAACGCCTCCTTCACCCTCGATCGCGGCGAGACGCTCGCGCTGGTTGGCGAATCCGGCTCCGGCAAGTCGCTGACCGCGCTCTCCCTCCTCCAACTCCTCCCGCCCGGCGGCAGCAACCCCACCGGCCGCATCCTGCTTGACGGGCGCCAGATGATCGGCGCCGATCCCGCCACGCTGCACCGGGCCCGCGGCGACGTCGCCGGCATGGTGTTCCAGGAGCCGATGACCAGCCTCAACCCGTTGCACCGCATCGGTCGCCAGGTGGCGGAGGCCATCACGCTGCATCGCCGCCTGCCGCGCGCCGCATTGCGCGCTCGCGTCATCGAGGTGCTGAACCAGGCCGGCTTCCCCGCTGCGGAAAGCCGTCTCGACGCGTTCCCCCATCAGTTGTCCGGCGGCCAACGCCAGCGGGTGATGATCGCCATGGCGCTGGCCAACGATCCCGCGCTGCTGATCGCCGACGAGCCGACCACCGCGCTGGACGTCACGATCCAGGCGCAGATTCTGGAGCTTCTTGCCAAGCTGAAATCGGCACGCAGTCTGGCGCTGCTGCTGATCACCCACGACCTGCAAATCGTCCGCCGCTACGCCGACAGCGTTTGCGTCATGCAGGGCGGACAGATCGTCGAAGCCGGCCGCGTCGCGGACATCT
Organism: Acetobacteraceae bacterium; assembly: GCA_049522565.1. Lineage (GTDB taxonomy): Bacteria > Pseudomonadota > Alphaproteobacteria > Acetobacterales > Acetobacteraceae > JASHVB01. Next base: position 37,009 of record JBEKNT010000008.1, on the reverse strand, counting down.
TCGCCGCCCCCGCCCATCCCTATACGCGTATGCTGCTGGCGGCAGTGCCGAAAGGCGCTCCGACGCCGTTACCGAACGACGCGCCGATCGTGCTCGAGGCCGACGACGTGCGCGTGCACTTCCCAATTCGTCGTGGCGTGCTGCGGCGCGTGGTTGGTGCGGTGCGCGCGGTGGATGGCGTTTCCATCAGCGTACGCGCCGGTGAAACGGTGGGGCTGGTCGGCGAGTCCGGCTCCGGCAAGACCACCATGGGGCTCGCGGCGCTGCGGCTGGAGCATGCACAAGGGCGCGTTCGCTTCGATGGCGTGGACATCGCGACGCTCGACCGGCGCGCATTGCGCCGCTTGCGCGCGCGGGCGCAGATCGTGTTCCAGGATCCGTTCGGCAGCCTGTCGCCGCGCTTCTCCGTAGGCGAGATCGTCGCGGAGGGATTGCGCGTGCACGAACCCGCGCTATCAAGGGCCGAGTGTGCGTCGCGTGTCGCTGCGGAGCTGGAAGAAGTCGGTCTGTCCGCCGACTCCGCCGAGCGCTATCCGCATGAATTCAGTGGCGGCCAACGGCAGCGTATCGCGATCGCCCGCGCGATGGTGCTGAAGCCGCGCTTCGTCGTGCTGGACGAGCCGACCAGCGCGCTCGACATGTCGGTGCAGGCGCAGATCGTCGAATTGCTGCGGCGACTGCAACAGGTGCACGGGTTGGCCTATCTGTTCATCAGCCACGATCTGAAGGTCGTGCGCGCGCTGGCGCACCGGATCGTGGTGCTGCGCGGCGGCCGCGTGGTGGAGCAGGGGGCGGCGGATGAAGTATTTGCGAGGCCGCGGGAGGATTATACCAGGGCGCTGATGACGGCGGCGTTCGCGTTGCAGACTGCGGAGGACGCTGTTGTGTAAGCAAGCCGCAGCCGAGGAATATGAAGGCGCTGCTCCGCCCTCACTCCTTTCGATGGTGGATATGAAGCACTCCGGCGCGTGCCAGGAACACCGGTGCGGGCGGCACCACGGTATCGCCCGCTTCGGCGAGAAACGCCGGCAAATCCTCGATCGGGACGATGCGCAGCGTCGGATACTCGCGGTTGCCGCGTGCGGCATGCGCGGCGCGGATCGCCTCGCCGTCCAGTGCGCTGTGCAACGCCATGCCGAGATCGGATACGTGGCTGTCGGGGTGCTCTACCACACACAACGGGACCGGCGTGTCCACGGCGTCCGGCAGCAATCCCAATTCCTCCCGCAATTCAGACAGCAATTGCCGACCGAGCGCCACGACGCCATCGGCCCCCACAGCGTGCGCGTCCACGCTGCCGGCCGGCGGCAACTGCCACATGTCCGCCTGGTAGATCGCCCCGGCGTGGCGGCGGCCGAACACCATGCCGTCGGCGCAGCGCAGCACGCCGCAGACCGCGAGCGGGCGGACTCCCAGCATCTCGTACAATAGCGGACGCTCCATCTGCGCAACGATGCGGCGGAATTCGGTCAGATGGCCGGTGATCAGGTCCGGCGCGATCGTGTCGGCACTGAACACGCGGCCGTTGAACAGCGCGCCGGCACCACCGGCGGCGACCCGCGCGCAGGCGATGCGCCACAGGCGTTCCACCTCCGCGTCCAGCAGTGGGGGCAGGTCGGGCATCGGACGGGTCACCAAGACCCGCAGCCCGGCCGTCAGCTCATGCACGACAAATCCGTCCATCGCGTCGGCATACGGTATCCGCCACGCGGGCGAAACCTCGAACGCGCCCGGGCGGCGGGCAATTGCACGGCTGACCGACGGGACGCCGCGTGACGGCGCATCAAGGCGGTGCGATCGGCCTCACAGCCGGCCGCCTTGAGCGTTGGCTGCCATGCGCTGCCGTGGTGTTCATGGCGGCATACTTCCCGACGCTGTGGCGCATCGCGGAGCTGCTCTGGTTGCAACCGGGCAGCGCGGATATCTTCACGCCGACGACGTGCGGCGGGCTGTTCAACAGCATGCCCGACCATCGGCTGGCCGGGCGCTTCGATGTCGATCCTGCTGTAGTCGCCACGGAAGCTTTCGTCGTCGGCAGCGCTGCGGCCGCGCGGCAAGCGTGGCGATCGGGGCAGCAACGGGGTTCGGCATCGCCGCGGCGCATGCAACCGCGGCGCTGTACAACTGGCAGGCCTGGGCACCGGCGCAGCTTGCAGTCCCGCAACCCGGCTACGGCGTGATCCATGGCACAGCGTTCACCGAATTGCGGCGGCAGTTCGGGCTGTGGCTGCGCGGCTACGACCTTTACCGCAGTACCGCCTCGGTCTTCCGCTCGATCAGTGCGAAATCGATCTCCCCGCCCAACCCGGGCGCGGTCGGCGCGTGCAGCAGCCCGTCCTGGTCGATTTCCAGCTCCTTCGCCATGCCATACTTATGCGCTCCGTCCGGCAGCAGCACCTCCCACATCGTGGTGTTGCGCAACGCCATGCACAGATGCAGGTTGGCCAGGTTGTTCAGCGAATTGCCGGAGTGGTGCACTTCGTAGCGCAGCCCGAATGCCTCGGCGAGATGCGCGGTCTTCAGCATCGTCGTCAAACCGCCCTTGTTCGGAATATCGCCGCGCAGGTAGTCGGTGGCCTTCTCGGTCAGCCAGATCGGATAGGTGTCCAGGCCGCCGGCGGGAAATTCCGTCGCCATGATCGGAATGTCCAGCTTCTCGCGCAGCTTGACGTAGTTGTAGATGTCTTCATCGGCGAGCGGGTCTTCGTACCAGTAATAGCCCATCTCCTCGATCGCCCGGCCGACGCGCAGCGCGTCCGTGTAGGTGTAGCTCCAGGTGGAATCCAGCATGATCCGATAGTCGTCGCCCACCGCCTTGCGCACCGCTTCGCATACCCTGATGTCGGTATCGGGATCGCGTGGCGGATGGATCTTGTAGGCCTTCCAGCCGTTCGCCTTGAAGGTCTGCGCCTGGTCCACATAGGCGGCGGCGTCAGGCAACACCTGCGAGCTGGCATAGCCGATAATGGACTTGCGATAGGTCCCCATCAGCGCGTGCACCGGCAACCCGGCGATCTTGCCGGCCAGGTCCCACAATGCGGTATCCACCGCGCCGATCGTGCGATAGCTGACGGCGCGGTTGATCAGCCGCATGCCGCTGTGGATGCGCTCGCGCTCCAGCGGGTCCTGCCCCAGCAGCATCGGCTTCAGCGAGCGAATGAGTTGCGGTCCGTCCATCGAGGCCGGATTGGTCGCCGAGCCGAGGAACGCGTGCCCCTCCAGCCCGGCGTCGGTATGGATACGCAACAGTCCGAGATTGCTGTTGCCGGCAGTGGCAGTGCCGGTGTGGTAGTTGGTCGCCGGGATGTTGTCCCAGGTGAAGATCGTCAGCGAGACGTCGTCGATCTTCATGCCAGGCTCCGATGCGTGCCATCGCAACGCGGCTGCTTGCCGGAATGCTTGCAGCCGCAGAAGCTGACCGTGGCCGTCTCTTCCGCCTTGAATTCCATCGGCGCGAATCCGCTGCCCTTGTGCGAGCCGTCGCAGAACGGCTGCTTGCCGCTCTTGCCGCAGGCGCACCACCAGTACGACTTGCCGGCTTCGACATCGACTTTGTAGGAGCCCTTCTGGGCGATAACCGGCAGTGATTCGGACATGGCGTTTTCCCCTTTTGTTGCGGATCAGGCCGGATCGAGGCGGTAGTCCCGGCGCGCGGCGGCGGCACTAACGTAGCCGTCCCGCAGGTCTTCGGCCAGGGCCGCGGGATCGCGCTCGGCGGGCGGGCCGTAGCCGCCGGATCCGGGTGCTTCGACCACGACCAACGAGCCGGCCGGCGCAACGAAGCCGCCCTTGCTGGTGAGCCGGCGTGCGTTTCCCCGAGGCGGGATCAGCGTCAGTCGCGCCGCGCCGCCGGCGTGTCCGCCATCCAGCCCGAACGGCGGGGTCACGGTGCGCTCGCAGCAGACCGCGGCATGGGCGTCGCGTTCCAGCACGCGCCAGACGCGCCGCACGCCCAGCCCGCCGCGGAATTTTCCCGCGCCGCCGCTGTCGGGGACGAGCGCGTATTCTTCCACCCGCAGCGGAAAGCTCATTTCAATGATCTCGATCGGCGTGTTGCTCATGTTGGAAACGGTGCTGGCGACAGCATTGATGCCGTCCTTGGTCGGCCGCGCGCCGAATCCGCCCTTCACCGATTCATAGCTGACGAAGCGCTCGCCGCTGCGGTAGTCGGTGCCGCCGAAGGTGATCACTGCCGAGGTGCCCTGCGACGCCGCCATCACCGTGTGCGGCGTGATCGCATACAGCGCCGCCATCACCATGTCGGCGATGCGATGCGACATTTCGTGGTTGGCATAGACCACCGGCGAGGGGTGCTGCGCATTGACCACGCTGCCCGGCGGCGCGGTGACGGTCACCGGACGCCAGCAGCCGGAGTTGGGCGGGATCAGGCTCTTCGGATCGGCGATCATCTTCAACGCGCAGAACACGCCGGACGCCGTCACGGTCAGCGGCGCATTCATCGGGCCGGCAACCGCCGGGTCGGAACCGGTGAAGTCGGCCGTGATGCGGTCGCCATGCTTGCTGATGTGCAGCTTTACGGTGAAGGTTGCGTCTTCCGTGTCGCCGTCCGCAATGACGCCGTCGCCATCGAAGATGTCGGTGAAGTCCGCCTCGCCGTCGGGCAGCGCACGCAACGCGGCCCGCATCATGGTTTCCGAATAGTCCAGCACTTCCTGCATGATTTGCAGCAGCGTGTCGGTACCGTATTTCGCCGCCAGCGCGGACAGCCGCTGTGCCGCGCGCCGGTTCGCCGCCACTTGCGCACGCAGGTCGCCCAGCCGCTCGGTTGGCGTGCGCACGTTGGCGAAGATGATCGCCTCGATCGCGGGGTCGGGTTTTCCATCGCGATACAGCCGGATCGGCGGGATGCGCAGGCCCTCGCCGTAGATTTCGGTGACCGCGCCATAGCTGCCGGGCGTGGCGCTGCCGATGTCCGGCCAGTGCGCGCGCACGCAGCCGAAGCCGAGCAATTTTCCTCCGTGGAAGGCGGGCGCGACCACGTTGACATCGGGCAGGTGCGACCCGCCCTGGTACGGATCGTTGTGAATGAACACGTCGCCGGACGCGGCGTCGGGAAACGCTTGCACGATCGCACGCACCGCGTCGGGCATCGAGCCGAGATGGATCGGCAGGTCGGGCCCCTGCGCTACCATATTTCCCGCCGTGTCGAAGATGCCGCAGGAGTAGTCGCCGGCCACCTTCAACAGCGGGGAGTAGGCGGTCTTGGCGAGGACGATCTTCATTTCTTCTGCCGCCGCATAGAGCGCGTTCTTCACTATTTCGAAGCGGGCGGGGTCGGTGCGGAGGGTCGTCATGATGTTGCGTGCCTGTCGGTAGAAAGCAGTTTCACCACAAAGACACAAAGGCACGAAGATCGTATGAACTTCGTGCCTTCGTGTCTTGGTGGTGAAACTGCTTGCCTTTCATGTTCGTGCCAGTCGGATGCAGCCGAATTCATCGAATCGCGCCTGCCAGCCGGGCGGCACGACGGTCGTCGAATCCAGCGCCTCGATGATCGCGGGACCGGCGAGAAGCGTGCCCGGCACCAGGCCAAGCCGCCAATGCACCGGCGTGGCAACGAAGCCGGTTCCCGCGAACCAGACGTCGCGTTCGCGCATCCTTGCGCTGTCCCGATCGGCGCGCTGCGCCAGCGTCAGCGCCGGCAGTCTTCCGACCGCGGTGACCCGCAGGTTGACGAGCTGCACTGCCTCTCCCCGGTTGGCGTGGCCGTATGTCTGCGCATGCTTCGCATGGAAAGCCTCGGCCAGCGCGTCGGTAACTAACCGGTTAATGCGGCCCTCGATGAACGGAACAGTTAATTCATACGCCTGGCGGCGGTAGCGCAGATCCGCCTGGCGGATGGTCGCGCGGCGTTCTTCCGGCACCTGTGCAGCATCCAGCATGGCGACGGCCTCGGCCTCCATCGCCGCGATCGCTGCTGCGACCCGCGCCGGATCGACCTCCGCGAGGTTCGCATACAGCGTACGCGCGTAGTCGCGCCGCAGGTCGCTCGCCACCAATCCCAGGGCGGAAAACGCGCCCGGCGCCGGCGGAATGATCACTTCGGGGATTTGCAACTCCTCCGCCAGCGCGGCGGCGTGCACCGGGCCGGCGCCGCCGAAGGCGATCAGGCCGAACTCCTGCGGGTCATGCCCGCGTTCCACCGACACGATGCGCAGCGCCTGCGCCATGTTGGCGTTCACCACTTCGACGATGCGCGCGGCCGCCTCGGCCACCGACAGGCCGAGCGGCGAGGCCACCGCATCGGCGATCGCGCGTTCCGCCGCCGCGCGGTCGATGCGCAGCGCACCGCCCAACAATGCGTCGCGATCCAGCCAGCCGAGCACCACATCGGCATCCGTCACGGTGGGCCGCTTGCCGCCGGCACCGTAGGCCGCCGGTCCGGGATCGGCACCGGCGCTGTGCGGTCCGACTTTCAACGCGCCGCCGGGATCGATCCAGGCGATCGAGCCGCCGCCGGCGCTCACCTCCGCCAGGTCGATCACCGGCACGCGGATCGGATGGCCGGTGCCGTGCATCCAGCGTTTCGCATTGGCCGCGCCGCCGACTTCGTATTCCGCGGTGACGGCGATTTCTCCGCCGACGATGACGCTGGCCTTCGCCGTCGTGCCGCCCATGTCGAACGAGATCAGGTTCGGCCGGTTGAGCTGCCGCCCTGCCAGCGACGCAGCGATAACGCCGGCGGCGGGCCCGGATTCCACCACCGCGGCGGGCAGGCGCAACGCCTCGGCGATGTCGAACACGCCGCCCGACGAGCCCATCACCTGCAGCGCCGGCAACCCGAGATCGGACGCCGCGCGTTGCAGCCGGTCGAGATAGGATCGCAACAGCGGCCCGACATAGGCGCAGACGGCGGTCGTGCTGGCACGCTCGAATTCGCGGATTTCCGGCAGCACCTCGCAGGAGAGATAGACCGCGACATCCGGCAGCGCGGCGTGCAAGGCTTCGCCGATGCGGCGTTCATGGGTGTCGTTGAGGAACGAGAACAGCAACGACACCGCCACGGTCTGCAATCCGGCGGCGCGGATCGCCTCGATCAGCGCCGGCAACTCGGCTTCGGCAAGCGGCGTCACGATCGCGCCTTGTGCGTCGATCCGCTCGGTGATCTCGAAGCGGTGGCGGCGCGGCACCAGCACCGCGGGGGCGTCCTGGAACAGGTCGTACAGGTCCGGGCGCGAGGAGCGGCGCAATTCAAGGATATCGCGGAAGCCGCGGGTGGCGACGAAGCCGGCGCGGGCGCCCTTCTTCTCCAGCAGCGCGTTGGTCACCACGGTGGTGGCGTGCGACAGCAACGTCACCGTTGCCGGATCGATCGCATTTTCGCGCAACCCGTGGCCGATGCCGTCGATCACGCCTCGTTCGAAATCATGAGGTGTCGTCGGGACCTTGGCGATTTCGATGCGGCCGGTGGCGGCCTCGACCATCGCCACGTCGGTGAAGGTGCCGCCGATATCGATGCCGATCCGCCAGGACATGCCGATCCTCTCTTAAGGTGTCATTGCGAGGGGCGCAGCGACGAAGCAATCTCCCGCCCGACGAGCAGTTGCTCCCCGGGCGGGAGATTGCTTCGTCGCTTTGCTCCTCGCAATGACAGGAGCCTGTCAGACCCAAGGGTTGAGTGCAACGCGGCGCGCCCGCACACTCTTCCGCATCATGCCAAGCCGATCCGATTCCGACAGTGTCCGCCGGCTGATGCTGTTCTTTGCCGTGGTTTACACCGTCGAGGGCATCGGCCAGGCCAAGGTCGGCATCGTCTGGCAACCGCTGACCTATTTCCTCAAGACCCGGTATGGCTGGAGCGCGCTGCAAATCGCCGCGTCGCTGGCGGTGCTGGACGTGCCATGGGTGATCAAGCCGCTCTATGGCCTGGTCTCGGATTTCCTGCCGCTGTTCGGCTATCGGCGGCGCAGCTACCTGCTGCTGTCGAACCTCGCGGCGGTTGCGGCGTTCGCCTGGGTAACGCAGGTGGTGGCACCCGGCGCGATCGTGTTCGCTCTGCTCCTGACGTCGATTGCCATGGCGGTATCCAGCACCTTGTGCGGCGCTTTGCTGGTGGAGAACGGCCAGCGCCACAACGCCAGCGGCGCCTTCGTCAACCAGCAATGGCTGTGGTTCAACGGCGCCGTGGCGGCAACGTCGCTGGCAGGCGGTGAACTGATCGAACTCTTCTCGCCGGCCGGCGCGCTGCACGTTGCGGCGATGGTCGCGGCGGCGGCACCCCTCGCGGTGCTGGTCTGCCTGAATCTGGTGCAGGAAACGCGCGCGGCCCTGGACCGTGCAGCGCTGCGACAGCGGCTGGACGGGCTGATGAACACGTTCCGCTCGCGCACGCTGTGGCTGATCGCGGTGTTCCTGTTCTGCTATTATTTCAGTCCCGGATTCGGCACCCCGCTGTATTTCACCATGACCGACCGGCTGCACTTCTCCCAGGGCTTCATCGGTGCGCTGTCGGCGGTCAGCGCGGCGGGGTGGGTGGCTGGCGGGCTGCTGTACCGCTGGCTGTTGGCAGGCATGCGCACCCGCAAGCTGCTGCAATTGTCGATCGTGCTGGGCACCCTGGGCACGCTGTCCTATCTGCTCATGTTCGATCCGATCAGTGCGGTCATCGTGTATTTCGTTTTCGGCGTGGCGGGCATGATCGCCAATGTTGCGACCCTGACCCTGGCGGCGGAGCATTGCCCGGCGCGCGCCGAGGGATTTGCCTTTGCCGCGCTGATGTCGGTGATGAATCTGGCGACGCCGTTGGCGGACGCCAGCGGCGCGTTCCTGTACGAGCATGTGTTCTCCGGAAGTCTGGCGCCGCTGATCGTGCTGTCCGCCGCGTGCACCGCCTTCGTGCTGGTGCTGATACCGCTGTTCGGGATAGAGCAAGCCTGAAACCTCTCCCGCGTTGCCGGAGAGGTTTTTATGGCGCTAAGCTTCGCCAGCACAAAGTCCAAGGAGAACGGCCATGCATTTCGGCGCCTCGATGTTCCTGACCGACTATTCGATGACACCTGGCGAACTCGGCCGGGCGCTGGAAGCGCGCGGGTTCGAATCGGTCTGGGCGCCGGAGCACTCGCACATCCCGACCTCGCGGCGCACACCGTTCCCCAGCGGCGGCGAACTGCCGAAGCAGTACTACGACGCGATGGACCCGTTCGTGACGCTGACCATGGCGGCGGCGGCCACCAAGACGCTCAAAATCGGCACCGGCGTCTGCCTGGTGAACCAGCGCGATACGATCCAGACGGCGAAGCTGGTCGCCTCGATCGACCAGGTCTCCGGCGGGCGCTTTCTGTTCGGCATCGGCGTCGGCTGGAACGCCGAAGAGATGGAAGACCACGGCACGACATTCCCCACCCGGGCGAAACTGGTGCGCGAGCGCATCGAAGCCATGAAGCTCATCTGGACCAAGAGCAAGGCCGAATACCACGGCGAATTCGTCAACTTCCCGGAGATGATGGCCTGGCCGAAGCCGGTGCAGAAGCCGCATCCGCCGGTGATCGTCGGCGGTGCCTTCCCGCAGGCGGCGCGCCGCGCGGTGCGCTACGGCGAGGGCTGGATCCCGCTCGCCGGACGGATCGGCGGCGGCAATGACGTGTTCACCACCGTGCCGAAGTTCCGCGCGATGCTGAAGGAAGCGGGGCGTTCCGAGGATTCCTGCCCGATCACCCTGTTCGGCTGCGCCGAAGACGGCGACATGCTGAAGCGGTTCCGCGACCTCGGCGCCGAGCGTGCCTGCGTCAGCCTGCCGGCCGCGAAAGCCGATCAGGTGCTGCCGATCCTGGATCGCTGGGCAACGCTGATCCGGCAGGTGAACGCCGGATGATTTCGCCTCGCTCGGCATAGACGCGGGTGAACTCGGCGCCGAGCAAAAAGATCTGCGCCGAGTAGTAGATCCAGCAGAGGGCGGCGATGACGGAACCGGCGGCGCCATAGCCGGAGATGGTGGCGCTGCTGCCGATGTAGAAGCCGATCGCCAGCTTGCCGAGCGTGATCAGCAGCGCGGTGACCACCGCGCCGCACGTTACGTCGCGCCAGTCCAGGTCGCGGTCGGGCAGGATCTTGTAGATCGCGGCGATAACGGCGGACAGCAGTACGAAGGACAGCAGGAAGTTCGCCGCCTCGATCAAACACGCGGGGAACGGCATAAGCAGGTTCAACGCGGTCTGCAAACCGGACACGACCGCGCTGAGCACGAGCGAGAGGATCAGCACCAGGGCCAATAACGCAACCAGCCCGAGACTCACCAGGCGGGCCCGCAGCAACGTGCGGAGGGTGCTGCCCTTCGGCTCTGCCCGCCAGATGGCATTGAGTGCGGTCTGGACCTCACCGAACACGCCGGTCGCGGTCAGGATCAGCGAAACCACGCCGATGACGGTGGCGGCCACGCCGGCACCATGATTGCTCGCGCTCTTGATCGCGCTTTGCAGAAAGCTCGCCGTCTGTTCGCCCATGACGCCGCGCAACTTGTACAGCAATGCACCGCGCGCGGCGTCGTCGCCATAGGCGAGGCCAAGGATGGCGACGATGATGAGCAAGATCGGTCCAATTGCCGTGACGGCATAGAAGGCGATGGCCGCGCCCTTGCTCAGCGCGCCGTCATCGATGTAGGCGACGACGCTCTGCTGCGCGAGTTGCCACGCCGCGCGGGGACTCATGTACGACTACCCCCCTCGGTCACGGCCGAGCCCGGGCGTGACGGTCAAGCAACGGCCTTGGCCGACTTCGCTGTCTTGGCCGCCGCTCATTCCGTGCTCTTGACGCGCGCCTTGTCGTTACGGGGCTGTGCCGCATCGCCGTCCGGCGGGATCGGGTCGGCGCCGCCCGACGTGCTTTCGTTGCCGACCGAGATGCCGGCGGAGGTCCCGGAACGGCTGATCCGGCCGCTTTCGTTCTTGGGGTCGTTGTTATCGGGTCGAGGGTGCTGAACGCGCATGTGTCGGGCCCCTGGCGGATGCTTCCCGCCTGCAACGCCGGGACGCCGTTGCGGTTGCAGGGCTCACGCCGCGGCGGCAAACCGCCGGCTGGAAAACGCCTGAAGCGCGTCGGGCAATTCTCCCGCCAGAATTGCCGGTGCCAAAGCGAGCGCATGTGCGCCGGCCAGCGTCACCCCACTGTGGCAGGTTGCGGCGAACGCACCCGGGAACTGTTCGGATTGTTCGTAGATCGGGAAACCGTCGGGCGACATCACGCGCAGCGCCGCCCACATGCGGACGATCGAGGCCGCTTGCAGCGCCGGAAAGATCGCGACGTTGCGCGCGGCGATCTCGCGCAGGACGGCGACCTTGGTGCTGGTGTCGAAGCCGACATCCTCCTGGCTGTCGCCCAGCATCACCGAGCCTTCCGCGGTCTGCCGCGCGACATGCGTGGGATAGTGCAGGAATGGGCGCAGCCGTTCGGTGACGATGATCTGGCCCTGCAACGGATGCACCGGCATGGACAGCCCGACCCGCGGTGCGAGATCGCGGCTGCCCAGCCCGGCAGCGATCACCAATTTCGCCGCGGTGAAACGTTCGGTGCCGCAGTGCAGCGTGAAGCTGTGCGGCGCTGCGTCGATGGCATCGACCTTTCGGCCGGGCAGCCACGCACCGCCTTGCGCCGGCAGCGCGGCATGCAACGCGCGCAGCAGATGCAGCGGGCTGGCGTGGCCGTCGATCGGACAGAACGAGGCTCCGACGACGCGATCGCCCAGCCCCGGCACCATGGCGCGCGCTTCGGCGCGATCCAGCATGCGGGTGCCGATGTCGCCGCTTTCATTGTGCATCCGCCGCAGCATTGCCGCGCGGTCTTCCCATTCCCGATCGCTGAGGCAGAACGCGAGACCGCCCGGCTGGGCGAGCGCGGTGTCCACGCCGGTGGTGGCGGTCAATGCGCGTGCAAGCTCGGGCCAGAGTTCAGAGGAACGGCGTGTCCAGTGCGCGTAGGGCGGCATGCCCGCGCCTTTGCTCTGCACCCAGACCAGGCCGAAATTGCCGCGCGCGGCGCGGTAGGCGATGTCGCCTTCATCGAGCACGGCGACGGATGCGCCACGCGATGCGGCGCCCCAGGCGATGGCGCCGCCGACCAGGCCGCCGCCGATGACGATCATGTCGTAGGCGGACATCGGCATCAGTCGAACCCCAGGAACCCCGGCGTCTCGGACAGCGGCCGTGCGGCGCGCAGCGTCGCAAGATCCGGCACCGGCCGCGCGGTGCGTGCGTCGCCGGCGAGCAGGGATTCGAGAGCGGCGGCGACTGAAAGGACGCAGGCGTCGCCGCCGCGGGGGCCGACGATCTGCAAGCCGAACGGCATCCCGCTGCGGTCCACGCCGACCGGCAGCGACACCGCCGGGTGTCCGGGCAGCGTCACCGCGTAGGCCAGCGCGAGCCAATGGAAGTAGGTGCGGGTCGGCTTGCCGTCGATCTCTGCGGGATACAATTCACGCCAGGAGCGCGGGCTGATGGTGATCGACGGCGTCAGGATCACGTCGAAGTCGCGGAAGAACGCCTGCCAGCGGCGATACAGCGTGGTCTGCAACGTGTGCGCGCGCGCCACGTCGGCGGCGGTGTAGCGCAGGCCTTCCTCGACATTGGCGGTCACGTTGGGGCCGACGTCCCGCGGCCTGGTGCGGACTTTCTCGAGATGCGCGGACAGCAGGACGGTGGCGCGCAGCACTTCGAACGCCTCGTCGGCACCGGAACAATCCGGCGTCGCATGCTCGGCCCGGGCGAAGACGTGGCGGAACGACGCCGTGCGTTCGGCGAAGATTTCCGCGATGTGGCGCTCGGTGGGGGCGAAGCCGAAATCGGGGGTCAGGGCGACGCGCAGGCGCGACAGGTCGATCGGGGTGGGACGCGCGAAATGTTCCGGCCGTTGCACCGTGCGGCCATGCACCGTGGTGGCGAGCGGATCGCACGCGTCGTCACTGGCGATCGCGGAGAGCAACAGGCAGGTGTCGGGGACGGTGCGCGCCATGGGGCCGAGGACGGGCAGATTGCTCCAGCCGACGCCGCGCTTGTCGCTGGGGACCAGGCCGGGCGTCGGGCGGAAGCCAACGATGCCGCAGAACGCTGCGGGGTTGCGCAGGGAGCCGCCGGTGTCGGAGCCGGTGCAGAGCGGCGCCATGCCGGTGGCCAGTGCCGCCGCCGAGCCACCCGACGAACCGGCTGCGGATTTCTGCGGGTCGAACGGATTGCCGGTGGCGCCGTAGACCGCATTGCGCGTGTTGGCGCCGGCGCCGAACTCCGGAACGTTGGTCTTGCCGATGACGATGGCGCCCGCTGCGCGCACCGCGGCGACGATGCGTTCGTCTTCGGCGGGGACGTGGTCGCGATAGATCACGCTGCCATAGGTGGTGCGCAGGCCGCCGGTATCCTCCAGGTCCTTGATGCCGATCGGCAGGCCGTGCAGCGCGGGCAGGGCTTCTCCCCGCGCGACGGCGGCGTCGGCGTGCTTTGCGGTGGCGCGGGCGGCGGCAAAATCGCGCGCGGGTATGGCGTTCACCGCGTGGTCGATCGCCTCGATGCGGGCGATGCAGCTTTCCAGCAGTTCAGAGGGGGCGAGACGCTTCTGCCCGATCAGGCGGCGGGCTTGGACGGCGGTGAGGTCGCAGGGTTCGGTCATGGGGACGCTTCGCGGTTGGTCAGGCGCCGGAGTGTAGGGGGCAGCGAGCGCGTGGCAAATGATTGCCGCGCCAATGTCGCGACCTGGCGCGACGAAGCCGGCCGCATCGACGTGACCGGGTGGTGGACGCGCTATGTCGAGGGCTGACAGCAGCCGCGTGAAAGATCGACTCTCCGTCAGATCGCACCGGCGCGCCGTATGTCATGGCCGGGCTTGACCCGGCCATAACCGATGCTTTGACGACAGCCACGCGACGAGTCGACGCGATCGGGCGCAATCTGCTATGCTTCATCAAGAAACGCGGCGGTCCAAGGAGACAATCGATGAACGACACGCAGACGCTGTCCCAGCGCGCCGATGCGCTCGAAGAGAAAATGAGCCAGGAACTCGACTATATTGTCATCAAGTCGCGGCTCTACAGCATGGCTGAAGGCGACATGGGCCCGGCGCCGAACGCCGCCAAACTGATGGCCGCGAACCCGAACGCGCGCGTGCTGATGGGCGACGATCCGCGGCTGCCGGCGATGCCGGAGAAGCCGACCCTGATCGATTTCTTCAAGTATCGCTTCGGGCCCGCCGCACATCTGCTGCAAAGCGCCAGGCACGCGGTCAATGCCGGGCTGCCGGAAAATATGGTGATCGCCTGTTTGTTGCACGATATCTCGACGATCGGTTTCATCCGCGGCGATCATGGCTACTGGGGCGCGCAGCTCGTCGAGCCCTATGTCGATGAGGAAGTGACCTGGGCGATCCGCGCACACCAGGTGTTGCGCTTCTATCCCGACGAGTCGGTCGGCTACGACTATCCGCAATCCTACATCAAGGCATTCGGCGCCGATTACCGCCCCGATCCGTATGTCGAGGCAGACTACAAGCGGATGCGGAACCACAAATGGTACATGTCGGGCCGGATGATCACGGTGCACGATATCTATTCGTTCGACCCGGATGTGGTGGTAGAGCTCGAAGAATTCACCGACGTGATCGGCCGCAATTTCCGCCAGCCGGAACAAGGCCTCGGCTTCGACAACAGTCCCGTCGCGCATATGTGGCGGGCGATGATCCGGCCAGCGAAATATCTGTAGCTGCGTCTTCGGTATCACCTGCCAGCGTCATGGGGACGCCGGCCAGACCATCGGCCAACAGGTGGTGGAGAGCGCCACCCTGATCCTGTGCCTGGCCGGAAACACCGAGCCTGCCTCGTTGCGTTGGATGCGCACGCGATAGCGCTGTCCCGGCGCCAGCGGCGCTGGCGTCGCGTGTCCATCGCGATGCGTCAGGTTCAGTCTTCCGTAGCTGACCCGGAGTGACGCGGCGCCCGGATGCACATCGCACAGCCGGACGGCCAGGTTCTCGACGGGCCGGTCACCGGAAACGTTATGATCGCCAATCTCCGAGCGGTCCCTGCAATCCGAGACTTTTTACTTTGATGCAATCCCAGGGTATCCAGGCATCAAAGCCGCATGGCTCAAGCCACGCGCATGTCACCAGGGGGAGATAAGCATGTCGGTCATCGGCCCGTCACGTCAGCTTCGGCGCATGCAGTGGATTGCCATCATCCTTGTCACCGCGGCGATCGCCTTGAACTACATGGACCGCTCGACCCTGGCGATCGGCAACCTGAAGATCCGCCAGGAGTTTGGGATCAACGCGACCGCGATCGGCGCCCTGGGATCGGCCTGGGCGCTGACCTACGGGATTGCCCAACTGCCCTCCGGCTATCTGCTCGATCGGATCGGCCCGAAATTCCTGGTCGGGGCGGCAATGATCCTGTGGTCGCTGTGCCAAGCGGCGGGCGGGATAGCGAGCACCTACTTTCTCTTGATGCTGTCGCGCATCGGGCTCGGCGCAACCGAGGCGCCGTGCTTTCCGTCGGCCACGCGCTCGGTCAGCGACTGGTTCGATGTCAAGGACCGCGGCACGCCGAGCGGCGTCTATACCTCGGGGGCCTATATCGGCCCCACGCTCGCTCCGCCGATCCTGACCGGCCTGATGCTCGCCTTCAACTGGCGCGTGATGTTCATCGTGATGGGCCTGGCGGGGATCGCGGCTGCCGGTCTCTGGTTCCTGATCTACCGCGACCCGAGGGCGCAGGTGCTGGCACCGCACGATGAAGAGTATCTGCGGCCGAACCGCCAGGCCAAATCCGCGGTCTCGCTGCGCCAATGGACGTCGCTGTTCCGCTTTCGGGCGATGTGGGTCCTGATGCTCGGCGCATTTTGCACCGGCTACATCACTTGGATGTATCAGACCTGGCTGCCGGCCTATCTCGAGATGCAGCAGCACATCAGCATCGCCAAGACCGGGTTTCTGGCCTCGGTACCGCTGGTCTGTGCATTCTTCGGCGCGCTCTGCGGCGGCTACGTTTCGGACCGGCTGGTCAAACGCGGCATGGACCTGATCGCCAGCCGTCGCCTGCCGTTGATCCTCGGATTGCTCGGCTCGGCGGGGTTCACCGGGCTGGCCGCGATCGCCACCGGCGCCGGCGCGGCGATCGCGTGCATCGCCATATCGATGTTCTGCATGCAGTTCGGCATCACCTGCAAATGGATCCTGGTGACCGCGGTGACGCCGCAGGCCTATTGCGCGTCCGCCGCCAGCAACCAGAACTTCGCGGGATTCCTCGGCGGCACGCTGTCACCGATCCTGACCGGTTTCATCGTCGATGTGACTGGCTCGTTCGTGGTGGCATTGGCGATCGGTGCGGTCATTACCCTGGTCGGAGCGGCGCTGTTCCAGTTCGCGATGACAACGGTGATCGACGAGCAGGAGCTGGAGAAATATGCTCTTGCGCCGGCCTGATCGTGCGGGGACGGCGTCGCACGCGGCATCCTCGTCGAGGATCGGTAAAGGGGAGCAGGACGATGCACGCCACGCATCTGGTGATCGGCGGCGGCTCGGCTGGCTGCGTGATGGCAGCGCGGCTGTCGGAGGTGCCGGGGAACCACGTGGTTCTGTTGGAAGCCGGGCGCGACTATGCGCCGGACCAGACGCCGGAGGATATTCGCGACACCTACTCGGGCAGTGCGCTGATGAATCCCGGGTATTTTTGGCAGAGCCTGAAAGTTCGCCGCAGAGCAGATGCGGCGCCGGTCTATTACGAGCAAGGTCGCGTGCTGGGCGGCGGGTCGTCGGTCAACGGGCAGGTGGCGCTGCGCGGGGCGCCGCAGGATTATGACCACTGGAACGCGATCGGCGCGAAGGGGTGGGACTGGCAGTCGGTGCTGCCCTATTTCCGGCGGCTAGAAACCGATCTGGACTACACCGACCAGTTGCATGGTGCGCAAGGCCCCATCACCGTTCGCCGCATGCCGATGGAGCAGTGGGACGACTTCACACTGTCCGTTACCAAGGTGTGGAGCGAGCTTGGCTATCCCCTGCGCCCGGATATGAACGGCGAATTCGGCGAGGGCTACTCGCCGCTGCCGCTGTCCAATGATGGCAGCGCGCGACGTTCCACCGCGGTGGGATATCTGGATGCGGCAACAAGACGGCGCCCCAATCTGCAAATCCTCGGCGAAACGCAGGTGCGGCGGATCCTGTTTGCCAACGGCCGTGCCAGCGGGGCAGAGCTGCGCCGCAACGGCGCGGTCGAGACGATCCGTGCCGACAATGTCGTGGTTTCCGCCGGTGCGCTGCACACGCCGCGGCTGCTGATGCTGTCGGGCATCGGGCCGGGGGAACATCTGCGCCAGCATGGCATTACGGTGCAGTTGGATCGGCTTGGCGTCGGCGGCAATCTGATGGATCATCCGGCGATCCATATCTCCGGCTACCTGCCGCCGGTGGCGCGGCACAAGATGGTGCTGCGACGGAATTACACCTATCTGCGCTGGTCCTCCGGGCTGGCGGGCGTGCCGGAAGCGGACATGGTGATGATGGCCGTCTGCCGCTCCGCCTGGCACGCGATCGGCGTGCGGATCGGCACGCTGTCTTCCTATATCGGCCGCTCGTATTCGACCGGCGAGGTGCGGTTGGCCTCGCCCGATCCGGACGACGAGCCCTACGTCAACTTCAATTGGCTGAGCGATCGACGCGACCTGGACCGGATGATGGATGCGTTTCGTCGCATGGCGAGCATCCTGAGTCGCGATCCGGTGCCGCAGTACATGTCCAACCTGTTCGCGTCGAAGTTCTCCCAGCGGGTGCGCAACGTCAGCCAGAAGAATTTTCGCAACATGGTGCTGACGAACGTGGCGGCACTGATGATGGATTCGTCGGCCGGGCTGCGAAAACTCCTGTTCGACAAGGTGATCAGCGACTCCCGGCCGCTGCCGGAATTGCTCGCTGACCCTGCGGCGCTGGAGCGCCATGTGCGTGATAACGTGCAATCCGCCTGGCACGCCTCCTGCACCTGCCGGATGGGCGATCCGGCGGACGCGCGAACCGTGGTCGATCCCGGCGGCAAGGTCGTGGGCGCGGAGAACCTGTTCATCGCCGATGCGTCGGTGATGCCGGAGGTTTCGCGCACCAACACGAATATCCCCACCATCATGATCGCCGAGCGCATTGCGGAGGCGGTGCGCCAGCGCGCGATGGCGTGAGGCGGCTACGCGACCTTGGTCAGTTTCTGCAAGCTCCGCAGATTGGCTGGCCTGGGTTGGCCCGGAAACAACGACGGCCAGGACGCCACCGACACCTCGCCGACATAGATGTCGCCGCGGGAGTCGACAGCGATCCCGTGCGGCGACATGAACTGCCCGGGTGCCTGGCCGTGCGGGTTTTGCTCGGACCCAAGGCGTGTCAGCAGCTTGCCGGTGTTGGACAGGATGCTGATGCGCGGCCCCAGATTGGGAAAGCCGCGGTTGGAACCGAGATAGGGGCCGACCTCGCCGATGAAGCACAGCGGGCAGGTGCCGG
The DNA here is from genome assembly GCA_049522565.1 of Acetobacteraceae bacterium. GTDB lineage: Bacteria > Pseudomonadota > Alphaproteobacteria > Acetobacterales > Acetobacteraceae > JASHVB01. Next base: position 18,541 of record JBEKNT010000008.1, on the reverse strand, counting down.
TGGTCATGTGCAGGGCGCTCGGTCGATGCACGACATTGCTCCATGCGGTCTCGAATTTGCCGTTGCCGTCGAACACCTGGACGCGATGGTTCTCGCGGTCCGCGACATAGACCCAGCCGTCCGCATCGCAATGGATGTTGTGCGGCAGGTTGAATTCGCCCTCACCGATGCCGCATTTGCCCCAGGACGACAGGTATTTTCCGTCGGGCGTATATTTGTGGACCCGGGCATTGCCGTAGCCGTCGGTCACGTAGATCTCGCCTTTCGGCGACAGTGCGGTGTGCGTGCAGCGGCAGAACGGCTGCCCGCTCATGAACGGCGCCGGCTTGCCAGGCACGCCGAGCGTCATCAGCACCTTGCCGTCGAGCGTGCATTGCCGCACGCAATGGGCGCCGTCATCGGTGCAGAAGATCGTGTCGTCGGGCGCCATGTGCACGCCATGCGCGCGCGGAAACAGGCCTTCGCCCCAAGACCGCAGAAAATTGCCGTTCCGGTCGAACACGATCATCGGGTGTTCGCCGCGGTTGAACACATAGACATTGTCATTGCGATCGACCCCGACCGCGCCGACCTCGTGGAACGTCCATCCGTCGGGAAGTTTTCCCCAGCCTTCTTCGACGCGATATCGGTAGTCGCCGGTTCCCAGAATGACGGACATGTTGTTTCCCTCGTGATCGCAAGACTTGTTTGGGCAACCGTTCGGCTGGTCCGGGTAGACTGGTCCAGGGAATGATTCTCCCCCTCCCCTTGAGGGGAGGGGGAGACGTTGTGCCTGTATCGACCTGACCCGCCCCTTTCCGGCTATGCCAGCGCCAGCTCCTGATAGTCCTTCGCCGCCACATCGTCGCACCGCGCGCGATACGCCGGGGCGCTGCCGCTATAGCGCGCGATGATGCGGGTCTGCTTGCCCTCCACGTTGGTGTTGATGCCGGTCATCCATGAGTTGACCTCGTTGGACAGCAGCCCGACGCCCAGCGACTTGACGTGATCGGTCCAGGACGCCACCCCGGCTTCCGTCGCCTCCACGCGTGTCAGGTCATGGCCCCGCGCGTAGCGGATCAGGCCCGTCACCCACTCGACATTGTATTCGATGCTGCGTGGAATATTGCCCAGCGCCGTATGCGGTCCCATCACCATCATCATGTTGGGGAAGCCTTCGACCAGGACGCCGAGATAGGTCTGCGGCCCGTTCTTCCATTTGTCCTTCAGCCGCAGCCCGTCCACGCCGCGGATGTCGATCCGATCGAAGCTGCCGGTGATGGCATCGAAACCGGTCGCATAGATGATGATGTCGAACTCGTACTCGGCATCGCTGGTCTTGATGCCCTTCGGCGTGATGCGTTCGATCGGGGTTTCCTTGAGGTCCACCAGCAGGACGTTGGGCTGGTTGTAGACCTCGTAATATTTGGTCTCCAGCGGCACGCGGCGGGTACCGAATCCGTGGTTCTTGGGGATCAGCTTCTCGGCGACCGCCGGGTCCTTCACCCGCTGGCGGATCTTCCTGGCCACGAAATCGGTGATGGCTGCATTCGCCTTCCGGTCGGTCAGGATATCCCGGAAATTGCCCTGCCAGATGCCGAAACCGGGCTCGGCGTACAGCTTCTCGAAGAACGCCTCGCGCTCCTCCGGCGTCACCTCGAACGTGCCGCGTGGGTCCGGCGTGTGCAGGAAGCAGGCGAAGGTTTCCTGGCAGCGCTTGAACATTTCCGGGTAGCCGGCCTTGATCTTCGCCATCGCAGCCGCGTCGATCTTGCTGTTGTGCAGTGGCGCGCACCAATTCGGCGTGCGCTGGAACACGGTCAGGTGTCCGACCGTCTTCGCGACTTCCTGGATCGTCTGCACGCCGGTGGCGCCGGTGCCGATCACGGCCACGCGCTTGCCCTCGAAGCTCACCGGCTCATGCGGCCATCGGGCGGTGTGGAAGGATTCCCCCGCGAACGTATCCACGCCTTCGATGCGTGGCATGGTCGGCGCCGACAGCGGGCCGATGGCGGTGATCAGGAACCGCGACTGGAAGCGGCTGCCGTCTTCCAAGGTCACAACCCAGCTTCGAGGCGCCTCCATGTAGTGCGCCGCGCTGACGCGGCTGCGGAACTGGATGTCGCGCCGCAGATCGAACTTGTCGGCAACGTGGTTGAGGTAGCGCAGCGTCTCCGGCTGGGCGGCGAAATGCTCGGACCAGTTCCATTCCTCCAGCAGCTCCGGCGAAAACGAGTAGCTGTAGGAGTAGCTTTCGGAATCAAAGCGCGCGCCCGGATAACGGTTCCAGTACCAGGTGCCGCCGACGCCGGTGCCGGCCTCGAGCACCCGCACCCGCATGCCCAGTTCCCGCAAACGGTAGAGCTGGTACAGGCCCGAGATGCCCGCGCCGATGATGATGGCGTCGTATTCCGGATCCGGCGCCGCGCCGACCGGGTCCTGCGATTCGAGCGAGGCGGCCATCTGTCGTTGCTCCTGTATCCGGCGGTAGAAATCGGGTGTGTGTGCGTATTCCGGAGTTTGAAGCTGCCGCGCATGTCTGGCAACCGCGTCGCGCTGTTCCGCGTCGCGCTGTTCTGGAGCCCACGAGGCGGCGGAGACTGTTGCCGCGACGATCGCCGGCCGCACCGGCGCTTGGTGGCAGCAGGGAAACCGCATATCCTGGCCGCCGAAGAATTGGTCCGAAGGAACCGTCATGACTCCCCCCGATCGCCTGCGCGCCCTGTTGGCCGAACCCGGCTTTATCGTCATGCCCGCGGTGTGGGACGGCCTGAGCGCCAAACTCTCCGCGGCCGCCGGCTTCAAGACCGCCTTTCTGTCCGGCTCTTGCGTCGCGGCAAGCCGCCTGGGTGGGCCCGACCTCGATCTCATCTCCTTCGGCGAGATGTTCGATTCCTTCAACATGGTGCACGGCGCGGCGCCGGAGACGCTGATCCTGGCGGACGGCGATCATGGTTACGGCAACGCGATGAACGTGCAGCGCACGGTCCGCGCGTATGGCCGTGCGGGCGCCGCCGCGATCCTGATCGAGGACAAGATCACGCCGCGCGCCCTGACCGCTGCCGGCAAGCCGTGCCTGCCGCATGAGGAGGCGCGGATGAAAATTCGCGCGGCCGTGGAAGCAGCGAAGGACTCCGGCATCCTGATCCTGGCACGCACCGATTGCCGGCCGACTCAGGGTATCGACGAGGCGGTGAAGCGGATCGAAATGTATGTGCGCGAAGGTGCCGACATCCTGTTCCTCGATTCCCCTGCCGATGACGGGGAGATCGGGCGCGCGGTCGCGGCTGCCTCCGGGCGTCCGTCGTTTGCCGTGCTGTCCCCCGGGGCACCGCGAGCGACGCCGTCGCGCGCGCGGGCGGCTGCGCTCGGCTTCAAGATCGGCACCTATCCGACCGGCATGCTCTCGCCGGCGACGGCCGGAATAAAGGCCGGGCTGGCGGCGATGGTTGCCGGCGACGCGGAGGCGTCCAGCGCCCTGCCTCCGGCGGAGTTGCGGGCGACCCTGGGCTATCCGGATTACGATGCCCAAGCGAAACGCTTCATCGTTGGCGGGTAAGGCGGCGCACCGTTGTCGCGTGGTGACACCACGCAGCGCAGGACGTTGATGGGATTGGCGCCTGCCGGCGGCGCGGCTTGATCGGGAACCACGAACAGAGGGGGCGCGCGCCATGGACGACGTGTTGCTGGTGGAAACGCGTGGCGCGGTGCGGCTGCTGACGCTGAACCGCCCGGCGAAATTGAATGCGCTGAATGCCGACCTTGTCCACGCGCTCACCGATGCACTGCGCGCGGTGCAGGATGACAACGCGGTGTCCGTCGTCATCCTGGCCGGGGCCGGGCGGGCGTTCTGCGCCGGGGCCGACACGTCCGTGCCGCGCCCGCTGACCGCCGAGAACCGGCCGAACCTGATCAGGCACGGCGATGCGAACATCGCGCTGACCAAATTGCTCGCCCGGGTGGACAAGCCGATCATCGCGGCGGTGCACGGTTACGCGCTTGGCGCCGGGTGCGGCCTTGCGCTCGGCAGCGATCTGGTCGTTGCGGCGGAAAGCGCGCGGTTTGGCTATCCGGAACTGAAGGCCGGGCTGACGGCATCGACGGTGACCGCACACGCGGTGCACCTGATGGGCCGGAAGGTGGCATTCGAATTGCTGACATTGTGCGAGAACATGCTGCCGCAGCGCGCGTATGAACTTGGGATGGTCAACCGGGTTGTGCCTGACGACAGGCTGATCGATGAAGCGATGGCGATGGGCGAAAAACTGGCCGGGTGGAACCCGGAGTTCCTGTGGCAGACCAAACGAACGTTTCACCGCGCGGCGTCGCTGGAGCCGGAGCATGCGTTGGAGATGGCGCGCGACGTTGCAGTGATGATGGGGCGCTTGCCGAAGTAGGCTGCACTGAAGGCGGGCAGGGTACACCGGCCGGTTGACGGAGCCCTGCATCGCGCGAGACCGCGCCGGTCCGCCGGATCAGCTCCCGACTTGATTGCTTCTCGCAGCTGCGCACCGGCTGCTTCCCGCGTCATGGCCGGGCTTGACCAGGCCATCAATCGCGGCACCGGTGGCCCATAGATGGCCGGATTAAGCCCGGCCATGACGGGGGGACGTGGGGAGCGGACGATGCCGGACGGCAATGTTTCGGGCCGCCGGATTCGCCCGACTGTCGCGGTAGCCTCGCCATCATCCTGTGCGCCACCACATCCTCTCCACCACCACATTCTCTGCGCCGCCACATCCCCTGCGCCACCACATCCTCTGCGTCACCACGCGCGACCGGCCGCGCCATCCCGATGGGTCAGTACCCCAGCGCCAGCCCGTCCTTGCGCGGCTCCGATCCGCCTACCAGGCAGCCGCGGTCGCGGTCGATCCAGATCGCCTGGCCGCCGCCATGCGGACGCTCGACCAGCTCGGGGTCGTGGCCCATGCGGGTCAGCCGGTCCACCACGTCGGACGGAATGCCGCGCTCGATTTGCAGCTTGCCCTTCAGCGGCAGCAGGCGGGGGAGATCAATCGCCTCCTGGATGTCCAGCCCGTATTCCAGCATGTTGGTCAGGAACCAGGAGTGGCCCATCGGCTGGTAGTGGCCGCCCATCACGCCGAACGGCATCACCGCCTGGCCGTCCTTCATCAGCATGCCGGGAATGATCGTGTGCATCGGCCGCTTGCGCGGGGCGATGCAGTTGGGATGGCCGCGCTCCAGCCGGAACCCGAACCCGCGGTTCTGCAACATGACGCCGGAGCGCTCGGCCAGGATGGCCGACCCGAAGCCCTCGAACAGCGAGTTGATGAAGCTGCACGCGTTGCCGTCGCGATCGACCACGCAGAGATAGACGGTGTCGCGATGCGGCGGCAGCAGCGTCTCGCCGGCCAGCGGCATCTGGCGCATCGCCTTGTCGTCGCGGATCAGCTTGCGCAGGCCGCCCAGATACTCCGGGCTCAGCAGCTTCTTTACCGGCACGTCCACCTGCGAGGGGTCGGCGACGAAGGCGTCGCGGTCGCGATAGCCGAGCCGCGCCGCCTCGACATGGCGGTGCGCGCGCAGCGTGCCCAGCGGCCCGTCCGGCGCCGTGTCCATCCCGCCCAGCATGCCCAGGATCATCAGCGCGACGATGCCCTGGCCGTTCGGCGGGCACTCGTACACATCATAGCCACGCCAATTCAGGCTGATCGGCTCGACGAACCCGGCGACCTCCAGGCCGGCGGCGAAATCCGCCTCGGTGTGCAGGCCGCCCTTCTCGCGCAGCGTCTTCACCATGTCGGCGGCGATCGGCCCCTCGTAGAACGCCTTCGCGCCATGCCGCGCCACCGCACGCAGCGTCTCGGCCAGCGCGGGGTGCTCGAACATGTCGCCCGGTTCCGGTGCCTTGCCGCCCGGCAGGAAGTGGAACGCGCCGTTCTTGCGTAGCTTGGCCTCCAGCCGCTTCCAGTCCCAGGCCACCTTGGGGGACACCGGCCAGCCGTCCGCGGCGAAGCGGATCGCCGGCTGGAGCAATTCCTCCAGGTCCTTGCGGCCATGCGTCTTCAGCAGCGTCTCCCAGGCGCTCAGCGCACCCGGCACGGTGACCGCGTGCGCCGAGGTGTTCTCGATCGCGCCAATCCCCGCCTTTTCGTACCAATCGATGGTCGCCGCTTCGGGGGACCGGCCGGAGCCGTTCAGTGCCACCACCTTGCCGGCGCCGGCCGGGGCATACAGGCAGAAGCAATCGCCGCCGATGCCGGTGGATTGCGGCTCGATCACGCACAGCACGGCGCAGGCCGCCACCGCGGCGTCCAGCGCATTGCCGCCGGCACGCAGCACGTCCAACGCGGTCAGCGTGGCCGCGGGCATCGACGTCGCCGCCATGCCATGCGTGGCGTAGACCGGGCTGCGGCCCGGCAGATGGTAGTCGCGCATGCTCTTTGCCTCGCTCCAGCCTGGGGTCGGGTTCCCCGGGCCAGGCCCGGGTACGGGCGCCAGTATGACCGCGCCGCTGACGGCTGGCCACCGGCATGGCATGATGCGGCAGACCGGCAGGGAGACCGAAATGGCGGACACCATCGGCTACAGCGATTTCGAGCGGGTGGAGATCCGCGTCGGCACGATCGTCGATGCGCAGCCCTTCCCGGAGGCACGCAAGCCGGCGGTCAAGCTGGTGATCGACTTCGGGCCGGAATTCGGCACGCGGCAGTCGTCGGCGCAGCTCACGGTGCATTACCGGCCGGACCGGCTCATCGGTCGGCAGGTCTGCGCCGTGGTCAATTTTCCACCCCGGCAGATCGGACCCTTCACCAGCGAGGTGCTGACCCTCGGCATGCCGGATGAGGATGGCGCGGTCGTGCTGATCAAGCCGGACTTCAAGGTGCCGAACGGGGGGAAACTGTTCTGAGCGGCGGCGCAAGCACGTTGCCACGCCGCCCGGAAGCGCCAGGACCACGTGTCATTGCGAGTTCCCCACCGGCCAGCGGCCGACCCGCCCTGGATGAAACTGCGAAGACTGTCGCCGAGAAGTCTCTCTGTTTCTTGCTAGGGCGAAGCGACGCAGCAGTCCCCGGCATGACGCAATGCGGCTTCCCAGGCGGGGATTGCTGCGTCGCTTCGCTCCTCGCAATGACACGCGGTCATGATGAATTCGCTCTGGACGGCATGATCTCCCGGGATTCGGTGGCGACCCGGGCATGTTGCGTGAACGACACGGATGACGGCATGAGCGGTGCGGCCAGGATGCAGGTTTCCGGGACGGCGCCGCGGGCGCTGACGGGGGCAAAACTCTCAGGTAATGATGCCGCGCGGAAAGGCTTGGCCACTGCAAATCCGAACCGGGAAAAGCTGCTCTGAATGGCGACGCACTACTATACGGTGACCTGGGACCAGTTGCATCGCGACGCGCGCGCGCTTGCCTGGCGTCTGATGCAGGCCGGCCCGTTTACCGGTGTCGTCGCGGTGACGCGGGGCGGCCTGATCCCGGCCGCGGTCATCGCACGCGAACTGGATCTGCGGCTGGTCGAAACCGTATCGGTCCTGACCTATGCCGCCGGCGCCGGCACGCTGGCCGATGAGGAGCACCGCGGCCCGCCGGTGGTGGCCAAACCGCCGGCGGCGGCAGGCGACGGCACCGGGTTCCTGGTCGTCGATGACCTGGTGGATACCGGCGCCACGGCGCGCGTGGTGCGCGGTTTGCTGCCTCGGGCGCATTTCGCCTGCATCTATGCCAAGCCGGCGGCGCGCGACGTGGTGGACACGTTCGTGACCGAGGTGTCGCAGGATACCTGGATCCTGTTTCCGTGGGATACCGAGCTGCAATTCGTGACGCCGTTGGCCCACCGTGCCGGTATAGAGCCATGAGGGCCGGCCCGGCCGGGGCCACAACCCGGCGCATTCGCGACAAGCGGGGAAATCGCACCACAAAGTGAATTTCCGCTGGGACTCGCGGCCCGGGGTGCCTACATGTGCTGGCCGGCGCCGACTGTTTATCGGCCTTCCCGATACGATCAAATGGATGTTACAGCCCCGAAGAAGGGCGTATGGGTGCGCCGCCGGCGGGCCGGCCTGGGTTGCGACGGATGTGGAGAACAGGGTGTCCACCATGACTTGCCGGGCCTCCCGGCGTGGTGGATGGGTGCATACGGGAACATAGATGGACAAGACCTTTGCATATGCCTCGTTGATCGACGAGGAGCCGGAAGACGCGATCGCTTTCGCGAAGGATGATGGCGACCTGCCGGCCGCCGGCGAGGCCGATCCGATCCTGTCGGAGGAGGCCGAGGAGCTCGCGCTCGAGCCGGACGATAGCGGCCCCGAGCAGGCCGAGGACGCGGCAGAGCATGACGGGCCCGAGCCGCGGCAGCCGGCCGAGGCGAACCAAGGCAATCTGGGCGCGGCCGGCGGCACCACCCATGATCCGGTCCGCCTGTTCCTGCGCGACATCGGCAACACCGAATTGCTGTCGCGCGAGCAGGAGATCGCTCTGGCGCAGAGGCTGGAGGCGGGGGAGGCGGCGACGCTGGCGGCGCTGTGCGAGTGCCCGGCGACCTTCGCCGCGATCGCCGCCTGGCGCGATGCCCTGCAGGACGGGCGCATCAGCCTGCGCGATCTGGTCGAGCTCGATGCGCCGCCCGGCGCGACCGGGGCCCCGGTGCCCGACGAAGCGGCAGACCCCGCGCTGGAGGAAGGCTTGCGGCCGGAGATCCTGGCCCGGCTGGACGCCGTCCTTGCGGCCAACGGTGCGCTGCGCGCGGCGCGGCGCGACTCCGGTGAGACCTATCAGGTCCGGTTGCAGGCGATGGTCGGCGAGGTGCAGCGCCTCGGGCTGCGCCGCAGCCGGATCGACCCGCTGATCGGCGAGCTGAAGGCGGCGTCCGGTCGGCTGGTGGCACTTGACCGCGCGGCGCTTGGGCTGGCTCTGGCGGCCAGGGTGCAGCGGCCGGCGTTCGTGAAGGCGTGGGACGGCAGCGCGGCCTCGGTGGCGCGCGTCGAACGTCTGGCCGTCGCGGCGGACCGCAAGCCACTGCGCGCGGGGTTGGCTGGAATCCGCTCGGACATCGAGCAATTGGAAGATGAGACGGGTCTGCCGGTTGGCGAGTTGCGCCGCGTCCTGCACGACATCAGTCGCGGCGAGCGCGAGGCGCGGCACGCCAGGGACACCATGATGCAGTCCAACCTGCGGCTGGTCGTGCACATCGCCAAGCGCTACCGCAACCGTGGGTTGATGTTCGGCGACCTGATCCAGGAGGGCAACCTGGGCCTGATGCGCGCGGTGGAAAAATTCGACTGGCGGCGCGGGTTCAAGCTCTCGACCTATGCGAGCTGGTGGATCCGCCAGGCGATGACCCGGGCGATTGCCGACCAGGCGCCGACCATCCGGGTGCCGGTGCACATGAAGGAGACCGCCGGCCAGGTGCTGCGCGCCGGCCGCCGCATCGCGCAGCAGACCGGGCGCGAGCCAACGCTGGAGGAACTGGCGGCGCGGCTCAACCTGCCGCTGGACAAGGTGAAGACGGCGCGGGAGCTGGTGCGCGAGCCGGTCAGCCTGGCGATGCCGGTCGGCGAGGACGGTGACGCGCAGCTTGGCGACCTGGTCGAGGACCGCAACGCGGTGATGCCGTTCGAAGCCGCGGCGCGCACCGTGATGCGCGAGCGGGCGTCGCAGTTGCTGTCGGGGCTGACACCGCGCGAGGAACGCATCCTGCGCATGCGCTTCGGCATCGGCACGGATCGCGACCACACGCTGGAAGAGGTTGGCCGCCTGTTCAACGTGACGCGGGAGCGCATCCGGCAGATCGAGGCCAAGGCGCTCGGGAAGCTGCGTGCCAGCCTGGGCGGCGAGGCGTTGCGCGAGCTGCTGGAGAGTTGAGTCTTAGAGAACCTCTCCCGCTTCGCGGGAGAGGTTTTTTTTACCGCCCCACGAAGTTCGGCTTCCGCTTCTCCCGGAATGCCGCAACGCCTTCGTGGTGGTCCTCGGTCTGATCGAGCTGCGGCTGCACGAAGGCTTCGTAATCCAGGAAGTCGTCGTAGCTGGGGCCGCTGGCCATGTGGAACAGCTTCTTCGCCATGCCGAAGGCGAAGGTCGGCCCCGACGCCAGATCGGTCGCCAACTCTTCCGCCCGCGCCATCAGTTCCCCATCCTCCACGACGTGATTCACCAGCCCCAGTGACAATGCTTCCTGGGCCTCGACGAAGCGTGCGGTGAACACCAGTTCCTTGGCGCGCGCCAAGCCGATGCGACGCGTCAGGAACCAGATCGCGCCGCCGTCCGGCGCCAGGCCGATGCGGCGGAAGATTTGCGAGAACCGCGCGGTTTCCGAGGCGACGATCAGGTCGCAGGCCAGCGCGATGCTCCAGCCGATTCCCACCGTGGGGCCACGCACCGCGGCGATCACCGGCTTCTCGATCGCGTGCAGCGTGCGCAGGAAAGTGTGGCTGCCGCCCTGGAGCTTTTCGCGCTCCGACCGCAGCCCGCCGCGCTGCATGCGGCCGACATCGGCGCCGGTGCAGAACGCGCGGCCCTCGCCGGTGAGGATGATCGCACGCACGTCGTTATTGAATCGCAACGCGGCGAAATGCTCGCGCAGTTGCTGGCGCATCTCGATCGTCAGCGCGTTCAGCTTTTCCGGCCGGTTCAGCGTCACCTTCGCGACCGCCCCCTCGATGGTCAGATCGACCGACATTCGATGCCCTCCTCCGCCTTCGCATCGCATCCAAGCGTGTTGACGGGGCAGGGGCAAGGCGGCACGGTCGCTGCGTGCAGGGGAGGGAGGGGGAGCAAAAAATGGCACGGCCGTTCGAAGGCATCCGCATCATCGACATCACGCATGTGCTGGCTGGCCCGTTCGCGGCGTATCAGTTGGGCTTGCTCGGCGCCGACGTGATCAAGGTGGAGCACCCGGACGATCCCGATCAGAGCCGCGGTTCCGGCAGCGACAACGCGCTGAACCACGCGCATATGGGCACCGGCTTCCTCACCCAGGCGTCGAACAAGCGGTCGATCACGCTGGATCTGAAAACCGAAGCCGGCCGCGATATTTTGCGCAAGCTGGTGCGCACCGCCGACGTGCTGGTGGAGAACTACCGTCCCGGCGCGTTCGAGGCGCTTGGATTGGGCTATGAAGACCTGCGCAAGATCAATCCGAAGCTGATCTACGCGTCGTTTTCCGCGTTCGGCCAGGGCGGGCCGCGGCGCACGCACACCGCCTATGACCACGTGATCCAGTCCACTTCGGGCATCATGGCGATGACCGGTTCGCCGGAGGCGAATCCGATTAAGGTCGGGCCGCCGGTCGTCGATTACGCCACCGGCACGATGGGTGCCTTCGCGCTGTCCGCCGCGTTGTTCCAGCGCGAGCGCACCGGCGAGGGTCAGCGCATCGACATGGCGATGCTGGACGTGGCGATGATCCTGCAGGCCTCGCACCTGACCGGCTATCTGCGCAACGGCAAGCATCCGAAGCCGCATGGCAACAAGCAGCCACATGCGACGAACAGCGCGTACCAGACGAAGGACGGGCTGTTGATGATCGGGGCGTCGAACCTGCGCCAGCAGAAGCGGCTGTGGACGGTGCTGGAGCATCCCGAGATGATCAAGCGCAGCAACGACGAGCGCGACGCCGATCGCGCGCGCGAGGAAGCGTTGCTGGAGCAGATCATGCCGACCCGTACGGCAGCGGAATGGGAGGCGTATTTGCAGTCGCGTCACGTGCCGGCGGCGCGGGTGCGCACGATGGGCGAAGCAGTGGCCGATCCGCAGATCGCCTCGCGCGGCGTGCTGCATCGTTTCGATGGGGGCGCTCCAGGCGTGGACGGCGCGTTCGCGGTGCCGCTGGCAGCGTTCAAGTTCGCGCATGACGGGCCGCGCATCGACACGCCGCCGCCGGTGCTGGGGCAGCACAACGACGAGGTGTTGCGGGAGTTGGGCTACAGCGCCGCGGAGATCGGTGGGTTCCGTACGGCGGGGGTGATTTGAACCGCGGCTCGGCGTCATCTGCCTCACGCTGTGTCACGCCCCCCAACTGTCATTGCGAGGAGCGCAGCGACGAAGCAATCTCCTGCCTGATGAGCCGACGGATGCTTCCCGGTCGGGGGATTGCTTCGTCGCTGCGCTCCTCGCAATGACAGTGGGGGGGACAGTGGGGGTGGCACTGCTTCGCCCATGACACGCACGATTAAAGGAGACCATCATGCAGATCGGACGTCTCGGCGCCTGGTATTCGACGGACAAACTTGGCGGTCCGCAGCAGATCAAGCAGTTCGCCGCCACGGTGGAGCGGCTTGGCTATGACGTGCTGTGGTATCCGGAATCGCGCGGGTTCGAATCGCTGTCGGTGGCTGGCTTCATGCTGGGCAACACCACGAAGCTGAAGCTTGGCAGCTCGATCGCCAGCATCTATGCGCGCGACGCCTTCACCTCGCGGCGCGGCATGCTGACGCTGCACGCGCTGTACGGCGAGCGCTTCATTCTTGGGCTCGGCGTCAGCCATCCGCCGATGGTGGAAGGGCTGCGCGGCCATCATTACGAAAAGCCGGTGCCGGCCATGCGCGCCTATCTCGACGGCATCTGCAAGGGCGAGGCCGGCTCGGAGGACTGGCCGATCGTCATTGCCGCGCTCGGCCCGCTGATGTTGAAGCTGGCGGCGGAGAAGACACGCGGCGCAGTGCCGTACAACACCAATCCGCAGCACACGGCCGAGGCGGCGAAGATCCTTGGCCCGGGCAAGTGGCTGGCGATCGAACAGAAGGTGACGCTGGAGACCGATCCAGCGAAGGCGCGCGCGCTGGGGCGGAAGGAACTCGCGCGCTACATGACGCTCGATAACTACCGCAACAACTTCCTGCGCATCGGCTATACCGAGGCGGACCTGGCGAACGGCGGTTCCGATCGGTTCATCGATGCGATGGTGCTGTGGGGCGACGCCGACAAGGTCAAGCAGGGCCTGCGCGCGCATTTCGACGCCGGCGCGACGCACGTGGCGATCCAGCCGGTGCATCCCGACGGCGATGTCGCCGCACGCGATGCGATTCTGACGGCGCTGGCGGATACGTAACGCGGCGCCCGCCGGTTCCTGTCATTGCGAGGCGCGACGCGCCTCGCAATGACAGTGTGCTTTCAATACCCCAACGCGTGCAGAAAATAGTGGATCGCCTGCGCCATCAGCCCCGGCGTCTGGATCGCGGCGAAATGCCCTGAATTGATCTCGAGATACTCCGCGCCCGGAATCTGTTTCGCCAGCGGCTCAACCGCCGCGGGCGGACGCAGCTTGTCGTGCGTGCAACCGATCACCATGGTCGGGCACGCAATCCGTGGCAGTTCGCCGTTCAAATCCCCCGCGGCCAGCATGCGGTTGATCGCCGCGAAACTGTGCGGATCGTTGCACAGCCAGCGCGCGCGGAACTTGCGAAACTCCTCCGCGTTGTGCCGCACCTGCGGCGGATACGAATTCGCCAGGCTGCTCTCGACGATGCCGCGCATGCCCTTCGCCTCGGCCGCCGCGGCGCGATCCAGCGTCGCCTGCCGCCGATCCCCGCCAACCCCCAGCGCCGGACTGCTCACCACCAGCGCGCCGGCGCGCGCCGCATGACGGACCGCGAAATGAATTGCGATGCCGGCGCCGACCGCGGTGCCCGCCAACGCCACTTTCCCGCCGATGCCATAAGCATCCAGCAGCGCCGCGACATCGTCCGCCATGTCGTCCCACGTCACCGGGCCGCCGAGCTTCGCCGACAGCCCCGCGCCGCGCGTGTCGTAGCGCAGCACACGCCGCTCATTATTCAGCGCCGGCATGACCTGATCCCACGAGTCCAACGTGCCACCCATCTCATGCACCAGAACCAGCGTCGTCTTGCCACTGCCGGTCAGCTCGCAGCGCAGGCTGGTGCCGTTGACTTCGATCCAGTTCATGTCGAACGTCTCCTTCGCTCCCGCGCGCGAGCCTATCCGCCGCGGCACTATGGTCAAGGAGATCTGCATGACCGGCCAGATGACGCTGCATTGGTCGCCGCGCTCGCCCTATGTGCGCAAGGTGATGATCGCGGCATACGAGATGGGCTTGCAGGACCGGCTGCGCACGGTGCGCACGGTGGTCGGCGGCACCACGCCGCATCGCGAACTTATGCAGGTCAACCCGCTCGGCAAAATTCCCACGCTGGAGCTGCAGGACGGCTCGGTGCTGTACGATTCGCCGGTGATCTGCGAATATCTCGACACGCTGCATGACGGGCCCAAACTGTTCCCCGCAGCGTGGCCCGCGCGAGGCGTGGCGTTACGCCGGCTGGCATTGGGCGACGGCATGCTGGACGCGGCGCTGCCCTGGCTGAGCGAACGGTTCCGCCCGGCGGAGAAGCAGTCGCAACCGCACATGGATTTATGGCGCGCCAAGCTGCTGGCGAGCGTCGATGCGCTGGAGCAGGAGGCGGATGACTTAGTGCAAGGGCCGCTGACGATCGGGCATGTCGCGATCGGCGTGGCGCTCGGCTACCTGGATTTTCGTTTCGACGAGCTGCACTGGCGTAACGGTCGGCCACGACTGGCGGAATGGCATACGACGTTCAACGCACGGGAATCAGTGCGGGCAAATCCTCCGGTCGACGATCGCTGATCGCACTCAGTCTGCGTCTGCCGTTTCAAGCTGCAATTGCCCGGGATCGCGGAACTCGATCCTGTCTGCAATACCGGATTGAATCGCGGCGCGAAACACGGCGATGGCGAAGCGCGGATCCTCGACCACCGCTGCTCGGCTGCGTGCACTCCAGTTCGGAGCGTACGCGAATGTTTCGACGAGCGTATCTGCGTCCAGTGGGACTACCGCACCGGAGGTCATCACGAAGTCATCGACAGCCATCACACGACCAGCGAAAACGCTGCCGATCGGAGCGGTGGCCTCGAACCCTTCGTCCATCAACCAGTGAGTTGTTTCGCGGGCGACATCCCAAATTGCCAAACCCGCTGGTTCATGCCGGCCATCGATGCGCCACACGCCGAATCGAGAGTTCTGTGCCGCCTTCAGCATGACAGCCGAGTCGCTGCCTGGAGCGGGAGTCACGGTCCGTGCGTAGCGATCGATCCCGCGCGACCGTCCTTCGCGGGATGTGTAGAGCGCAAGGTCGAACACGAATGCCAATTCGTCAGGGCTGTCGCAAACGAACGTGTTGCCCTGGACGATCCCAAGCCGGCGCCCATAGTCGAGCATCGTAGCCCGGCTGACGAATTTCATTGCTGCATTCTGATGCTGCTTGCCGATCGCGCGTAGATGCCGGTAACGGCTGATCTTCTCCTCTCGGGTCATGGCACCCCTGCTCCGTTCGTGCGGGTCGCGCATATAGACGTCCCGCCCGAGTCGCACCCAGGCTCAGAAATAGTGCCAGAAGTTCGACGCCCGCGCCTGCTCCGGCAGCCCGTCGAACACGATCTGCCCGTTGTTCATGATCACCACCCGGTCAGCAATCTGCATCGCTGCCGCAACATTCTGCTCTACCAGGATCGCCGTCATCGCGTGCGACTTGCAGACCTCCTGCACCTGCCGAAACATCCGCTCTACCAGGTTCGGCGCCAGCCCGATCGACGGCTCGTCCAGCAACAGGCAACGCGGCGAACCGAGTATCGCCAGCGACAGCGCCAGCATCTGCTGCTGCCCGCCGCTCAGGCTGCCGGCGCGGGTGGCACGGCGCTCGGCCAGCACGGGGAACAGCCCATACACGGTGTCGATGCCGAACATCGCGTCCGCCGCGACGTTGCGGTCCGCCACAACGTCGATGTTTTCCGCCACCGTCAGATCCGGGAAAATGCCGCGCCCCTCCGGCAACAGCCGCAGCCCGCGCGCGACGCGTTCCGCCACGTCGAGCCGGTCGATGCGTTGTCCGTCGAACGTCACCGAGCCGGCGCGTGGCGGCAACAGGCCCATCACACAGCGCAACGTCGTGGTCTTGCCGGCACCGTTATGTCCGAGGAAGGCCAGGATCTGCCCCGGCTCCAAGGCGAACGACACGTCGGAAATAACCGTCTTCGCACCATAGCCCGCGGCGAGTCCGGCAAGCTGCAACAGCATCAGATCGCCCCGCCGAAATAGATTTCCGCCAGCGCCGGGTCGGCAATGATCTGCTGCGGCGACCCGCGTGCCATCAGATGCCCCTGATGCAGGAACAGCACCTCGTCGGCAATCTGCTGCACCACGCGGGTGTTGTGCTCCACCACCAGCAAGGTTTTTCCTTCCGCTTGCAGGCGGCGCAGCAACGCCATTACCGCGTCCAGCGCGCTGGCGGACAACCCCGAGGCCGGCTCGTCCAGCAGCAACAATTCCGCCCCGGTTGCCAGAACCCGTGCCACACTCAGCAGCTTCTGCTCTCCGTAGGACAGGTTGCGCACCGTCTCGCGCGCCCGATCGGCCAGCCCGACATGGTCCAGCGTGCGCAACGCATCCTCACGCCGCCGCGTCTGGCTCCGCCTGGCATGCAACGGACGGAAGATCGCGCCGAGCGGTTCCTCGGCGAATTGCCGCGGCAACGCCACCATGACGTTGTCCAGCGCGGAAAGCTCGGTGAACAGCCGCAGGTTCTGGAAGGTGCGTGCGATGCCGGCATGCACGATCGCCTGCGGCCGCAACCCGTCGAGCGACCGGCCGCGGAACGTCACATGGCCCTCGTCGGGCCGCAGGAAGCCGGTGATGGCATTGAAGATCGTCGTCTTGCCGGCACCATTCGGTCCGACCAGGCAGGTGATGCGGCCCTGCTCGATGTCGAAACTGCACGCGCGCAATGCGTGCAGACCGCCGAACCGGTGATCCAGACCAGCGGCCTGAAGATAGGCGGTCACAGCCGCTCTCCGACCAGACCTTGCGGCCGGAACAGCATGAACGCGATCAGCAGAAATCCGTAGATCAGTTGTCGCGCCGCCGCCGCGATGGTCGTCGGGATGTCCAGCATCGACAGCGCCTGCGGCATGGCAAGCAACAGGAAGGGTCCGACGATCGAGCCGGCCAGCGTGCGCGCACCGCCGACCACCACCATGGTCAGCAGCAGGATCGAGGCGTCGAGGTCGAACGACGATGGATCGATGAAGCTGAGGAACGTCGCGTACATGCCACCGGCCATGCCGGCGAAGGCACCCGCCAGCGCCGCCGCCGACACCTTCGCGCGCAGCACGTTCTTGCCTGCCGCCGCCACCGCAAGCTCGTCCTCGCGGATCGCACGCAACAACCGGCCGAACGGCGCCCGCATGATCAGCCAGAAGCAACCGCAGGCCAGCAGCAATCCGCACAGGCACAGCGCCATGAGTTGGAACGTGCTGTCGAGTTGGTAACCGAACACGTCCGGCGGCGGGATGCCCGGCAAGCCGTTGGCGCCGCCGGTGCCGGCGGTCCAGTTGGTGAACACCGCCGTTGCCAGCAACTGGATGCCGAACGAGGTCACCACGAAATAATCGCCGGACACGCGCAAGGACGGCAGCGTCACCAGGATGTTCAGCGTGATGCAGCAAACCATGGCGATCGCCAGCGCCGGCAGGAACGCCAGCGGCTCGGTTGCCATCAGGAAATGCGCGACGATATACGCGCCGACACCGAACACCGCAGCCTGCGACACGGAGAAGATGCCGACGATGCCCACCAGCAGGTTGGTGGACAGGCCCAGCATCACATAGATGGCGGCGAGCGCCAGGTAGGAGAACAGGAAGTCCATCGCTCAGCGTGCCGCTGCGAACAGGCCGGTGGGCCGGAACAGCATGAAGATGACGAAGATGAAGAAGGTGATGCCGATGCTCCACTCGCCGGGGATCACCAGCAGCGACAGGTTCTGCAACACCGCGATCGCCACCGACAGCATGAACGCGCCGGAGATGCTGCCGACGCCGCCGGCGATCATGGCGATGGTCGCGGTCAGCAGCGGCGTGATGCCGCCATAGGGCTGCAAGCCGAGATCGAGCGGCACCAGCACGCCCGGCAGCGCGACAATCGCCGAGGCGATCGCCACCACATAGATATAGACGGCGTTCGGCCGCAGCCGGGTGATCTCGGCCAGGAACGGGTTGGCTGCCACCGCGCGGATGCGCTTGCCGAGAATGGTATGATGCGCGAACCACATCACGCCGGCATAGGCGGCGAGGCTGACCACGACGGTCAGTAACTGCGTGTAGGTGACGCGGATCGTATCGAGCGACACGACGTGCTCCGCCCACGGCACGGCGAATTGGAGGATGTTCGGCGTGAAGACCGCGGCGATGATGTTCTGGATCACCGCGAGCATGCCGAGCGAGGCGATCAGCACCACCAGATGTGTGGCCCTCCGCTTGGCGAGCTGCGCGTACAGCCCGCCCTGGATCAACGCGCCCAACAGCGCGCAGGCGGCAATGGCGACCAGCAAAGCGACGATCTCCGGTGCGCCGCGGCTCACCAGCCACCAGGCGACGTAGCCGGCCATGGTGTAGACGCCGGCATGCGCGACGTGGAAGATCTTCGTCGTGGCGTAGATCAGCGAGAAGCTGACCGCGACCACACCCAGCGCGCAGCCGGTGACAAGGCCATTGATCAGCAGTTGGACAGGAAGCATGGGGTTTATGGCGTGTTTGGGGATGGAATTAGAATTCTCCCCCTCCCCTTGA
>JBEKNT010000007.1:0-45280 GCA_049522565.1 Acetobacteraceae bacterium | reverse complement strand
ACCGCCGCCAGCACCACGACGCTGCCGATGTCGTAATGCGTGCCGGGGATGCTCGGTGGCGCAGTGCCTAAAGTAGCAAGGATCAACGCGACCACAACCAACAGCGTGTAGGGAATCATATGCTGCCACCCGGCGCTGCGCCGGGATTTGCGATCGATCTCGGTAACAATCGCTGCCGCAAGCAAGCACAGTCCAACGGCGATCGGCGTCTTTGGCATCCAGGTGGGCGTCAGCAGCAGGCTGAAGATGCGCGCGCCGTGCCGATAGTCCGAGATGACCATAAGCACGGCTTGCCAACCTGCCAGAGTGACATAGGTCAGACCGATCCAGGCGCCGACAAGCTCTAATACGTTCGCGCCTTCAGGGGTCAGCCGATCGAGCAATACCCTGATGCGCACATTGCCTTCCAGCAGATGCGTATAGGCGAGGCCGAAGAAGATCGTGGCGACCAGGACATACGTGCTGACCTCGGTTGACCAGATGGTGGGAGCGTCCAGGAAATAGCGGACAAAGACGTCATAGATTGTCGAGAATGACATGAACAGCACGCCGAGGCCGGCGAGCACGGCAAAGACCTTGGCGGCCGCCGCGACGACGCGCCCGGGGTGCGTGCGGATGGTCGATTGCAGGAATTGCGCAGGCCCCGAATGTGGCGAATCGATCATCCCACCCGCGCGCTTGAAGGAGGTCTCTTGACACGTTGACGATCGACTATGGTAGTTTGTCCGGACAAGAGCAAGAGGGTACGTCATGCACTATCGAAGGCTGTTCCTCGCTGCCCTCATCGCCGGATGCATGTCGTTGCCCGCCATGGCGCAGCAGATCACCTGGACCGCCGGCTTCGTAAATGCCGTCGGCAGCAGCTATGTCGATACGCTCAAGACCGTCCCCGACCGCATCCTGGCGGCGACAAAGGGGCGTCTCAAGATTGTGCTGTACGACACGCTGGTCGCCGGGCCGGACCAGCCGGCGGCAGTGCGCGACGGCCAGCTCGATGGTTCCTTCGCCGTTACGCCCTGGCTGAGTGCCGAGGCGCCGTACATGAATTTCGGCAGCCTTCCCGGCCTCATCACCGATGTCGGTGTGTATCACAAGATGCTCGACCCGCTGCTGCGTGGCGAGATGGCCGGGATCTGGTCGGCAAAATATAACGCCGTCCAGTTGATGACCGGGGTGTTCGAAGAGCAATGCGTGATTTCGCGCGTGCCCATCCATACCGTGGAAGACTTTGCCGGCAAGAAGGTGCGCGTCCATAACACCGAGGCCGGCGAATTGATGAAGAACCTGGGCGCCGCCCCAACGCCGGTGCCGTTCGGCGAGATCGTCCCCGCGCTGCAACGCGGCATCGTCGATATCGTCATGACCTCGGTCGGAACCGCCAATGGGTTCGGCTTCTACACCGTCGCGAAGCATGTCAGCATCTGGAAGATCGGCACCATCGTGCCGTGGTCCTTCGTCGTGAACAAGGATGCCTGGGCGAAGCTGCCGGACGATCTGAAGCCGGTCGTGCAGGCCGAACTGCGCAAGATCGAGGACGAGCACTTTGCCGAACACGATGCCTTCAATCGCCGAAACCTCGATACCTTCGTCAAGAACGGCATGACGGTGTATGACGCGCCGCCCGATCAGCTTGCCAAGGTATTCGACAAGAAGAACGTCGATGCGGTCTTCGACAACTGGTACAAACTCAACGACCGCGCCGGCACCGATGGGCGCGGGCTGGTCGAAAAGATCCGGGCGCTCGAAGCGAAGGCCAGCCAGTAAAACACGACCCATCACCGCTAGTTTTCAAGCGTGCAGGACCTTCGATGAACGTGCAGGATCTTCGACCCGCGCTCGCCATGATGGATACGGCGGGGGAGGCTGCTCTCGCCGCCCCTGGCCCCGAGGAGGCGATTAGCGCAATCACGCGCGCCTATTACGAACTGCTCGGCGATCGCGCAGCGCATCTCAGACCCGGCGCCTTGAAGTCGGGGGAGCGCCAGTACTTCGTGGCCGGGGCATTCTTCGTTACGCCTGATCAGCGCTACCACATGCTTGTCGGCAACGTGAACTTTCCACCAGAGCAGCAGCGGCTGCTGGTGCCTATCGATGGGGGCCACCCCGGTTGGGTCTATGCAAATCGCAGCAAGCTCATTCTCAAGAACACCGACGACCATGCGGCGTTCCGCCAATATCTTAAGTCCTCCCGCATGGGCTCCACAATCTTCGCGCCGCTGTTCTGGAAGGGCGAATTTATCGGCCAGATCATCATGGCTGCACAGGCACGCCATACAATGCGGGATGAGGACCTCGCTGTGTTGGTGGTATGCTCGCGCATCGCTGCGGGGGTATGGATCGCACAAGGGGGACCTGCCTGGCTTCAGGCGACCTATCCGCCGGCGAACGGGTTCTACGTGGAAAAGCAAGGCATTTAGAACACCGAACCGATCTACACGGGGTTCAAGTCAGCGAAACGCCGTGCGATGGCCAACCGCGAGGTTACCCAAACGGATTTTTTCGCTGCGACGTGCTGCATGAAGGTGGCAAGCGCACCGATGCGGCCGGGGCGGCCGATGATGCGCAGATGCAGGCCGAGTGACATGATCTTGGGCTGTACGGCACCTTCGTCATAGAGCTGATCGAATGTCGCGACGGCATAATCCAGCCATTGCGTCGGCGAATATCCGGGTGCGACCCAGAATTTCATGTCGTTGGTGTCGATGGCATAGGGCACCACGACGATGTGGCGCGGTGTACCGTCGATCTCGACACTTTCCCACCGCGGCACGTCGTCAGAATAGTCATCCATGTGATAAAGGTAGCCTGCCTCGATCAGCAGTCGCCTGGTGTTCGAGGTATAAAGGTAGCGCGACAGCCAGCCCAAAGGCCGGCTGCCAGTGCTGGCGCGGATGCTCTCCGTGGCATTGTGGATGAACTCGCGCTCACGCGCCTCATCAAACGAAAACTGGTGTACCCAGCGATGTCCGTGACTGCACACCTCGTAACCTGCGTCGGCGATGTCGCGGGCAAGCTCGGGTGCCTTCTCCAACGCTACGGCCGCGGCGGTGAAAGTGGATGCGAAGCCGTGGTGAGCCAGCAGGCGCATGATGCGCGGCGCGCCCGCATTGATGCCGTACTGATAGCTGCTTTCGTTGGCATAATTGCGGATGGGGGCTTTCAGTGCGACGCCCAGCTCATCCACCGGTTCGGGCCGTTTGTCGCCGGAGGCGATGTTTTGCTCGGCACCCTCTTCGACGTTCACCACGAACGACATTGCCAGGCGCGCATCGCCCGGCAATGTAAAGCGGTAGGGCATCGGAACGGCTCCATAAACTTGAATGTCCGGGAAAGTTCTAAGGTGCCTGTTGCCTTGCCGTCAATGCCCGATCTCACATGCAGAATAGCCAATTACGGGTGTGACCACAGCCGACGGTTCCGTTTGCTATCCGGATGCTCTCGCTCGCTGCCCTGGATTTCCCGGGGCGAACGGAGTGCCTGCGATGTCGTGGCCGTTCAGGAGCAGCGGCGTTGGGTCGGAGCATACGTCCAGGAGGACGGGAAATGGCAGTCAATACAAGGCACAGTGCTGCCTGGGCGGCCACGGGATCGCGATTTCAGTGGGCGGGCTTGCGCGTCTCGCGATCGTCGTGCCGCAGAACCGGATATTCACGGGTGACCAAGTTACGCAGACCATTCTGCAATCGGCGAACCGTTTCTCCCATGACCCATTGATCTTGGCGCGCCCTGAAGGACTCGAACCTACGACCCACAGCTTAGAAGTTCCCGGGTTTCCCAATGATTCCAATAGCCGGTTGGCATAATCGGATGCCTCGGTTGGCTATTAGCCGGTGGGTGAGCCGCGGAATGCCAACCGCCGGATGCAGGATCGAGGTGGACATCGGCCGGCACCACGAGGACGCCGCCATGTCCCTGTCCGGGGTAGTCGCGCGGGCGGCGCGTCATGCAGGGCGGCACTCCTCTCCGATGTCCCAGAACGATCCGGCCATCAGCCTGAGGCGTCATGGAACAGCGATCCCAACGCGTTCTCGTCGGGTCCGTGCTGGCCGCAGCCCGCGACGGGTCAAGTTAGAAAGGCCCAGGCGATTATTGCGAAAGCCCGCTTAGACCGCCTCGCCTGCCGCATGCCCACTCGCGGTGGCGAACAGCATCTCCTGCGGAGCACGTGCGTCACCGACGGTCATGACCGTGATACCGGCCGCGCGCAGTGGCGCGGCCAGCTCATTATTTGGAACGCGGGGCGTCGTATAGGTCAGCAACGCCAGATCCTCGATGATCCGCACATCCCCGTTGTACAGATTGAAGATCTCGAGCCGCCCTTCAGCGCAGGCGTCGCTCCAGCGCGGCTCGGACAACGTGATGACCTCGATTCGCTGTTCCGCCATCCGGCGCATGATGCCCTGGCGTGTCACCATCTGCACATCCGCGGCAATGGTATCGCGCGGCGTGACGATCACGACGCTTGCAAAGCGGCTCCGCAACGCTTCCGCGGCGGCATAGGTGCCCTCGGTATGATCCGCGTCGAACACCACGGCGGTGCCCGGTTGCCGGCCGTCATGGCGCAGCACCTCCAGCATGGCCGTCCGCAGGTCCGTAACCCAGCCCTCCGCGCACACGGCGGCAGGCAGCCAATCGGGCGGGATCATGCTGGAACCCGTCGCCAGGATCACCGCATCTGGCGAAGTGGCGACGATATCCGCGACCGTCGCCGCGCGGCCAAGCACAAACGTGGCGCCGGCCCGCCGGGCCGCGACGGTCTGGTAGTCGTAGATGGATGACACCGTCTCCCCACCGGGCAACTGTTCCCGCAACCAGGCCTTGCCGCCGATCACGCCGGACGCACCGAATACCGTGACGTCGTGTCCACGCGCGGCGGCGACCCAGGCTGCCTCCATTCCGGCGATGCCGGCACCCACTACGACGATGCGTTTCGGGCAGGCGACACGTACGGGCGAAAAATCGACCTCATCCGGCCGGCTGACCCGCGGATTGTTCACGCAGGCAATCGGCACGTGCGTCATGATGATTGCCCCCCAGCAGGTGTTGCAGGACAGGCAATAGCGAATATCCCAACTGCGTCCCTCGGCCGCCTTGCGGGGCCATGCCGGATCCGCGACGAGCGGACGGCCCAGCGCGATCAACGACGCCTCCCCGCGGGCGAGAATGCCGTCCGCCTCCGCCGGGTCGGTGATCCGCCCCAGCGCCATGAGCGGCACGCCGTTTAACCGGTCATGCAGGGTCTTGATGAAAGGCATGTACGGCATCGGCGGGCCATGCCGATCCGGCGTGTGCATTTCCAGTGTGCGCGCATGGGCGCCGCCCGCGAAGCAAACATAATCGACGTTCCGTGGCCGGGTCAGCAGATCGCCGATGAGGCCGGCCTCGTTCGGACCAATCCCGCCCGGCACCCCGTCATCGCCCGGCAGCTTCAGTCCGATGATGAAATCCGTGCCGCACGCTGCGCGCAACGCTGCGACGAGGTCGATGACGATGCGCACCCGACGCTCCCAGCCGCCGCCATACTCGTCATCCCGCCGGTTGGATTGCGGCGAGAGGAACTGATGAAACAGATGCCCGTGGCCGGCGGAGATCTCCACACCGGAAAAGCCGCAATCCTTCAGATGCGACGCCGACCCGGCGATCTGATCGATGAGGTCGCGGATCTCGGCGACGGTCAGCGCGCGCGGCACCGTCCAGGAGAGATCGTCCGGCAACGCCGAGGCACCAATCGCTTCCGGATTGCGCCCCGGAAAGTGGCGACCTCGGCCGGCATCCTGAATTTGACCAAGCAGCCGGCAATCCTGGCTTTCCACCGCCTCGGCGAGGCGCTTCAGGCCGTCGGCATCGTCGCGCCGCCATACCTGCACCCGCGGAATGCCCGCCTGATGCCGCATCATGCCGAGCGGCTCCGTCACGGTCATCGCCGCGCCACCTGCGGCGCGATTGGCGTGGTACTGGATGAATCGCTCCGTCACGCGACCTGCCGGCGTGGCGAGAAGGCTCATCGAAGCGTGCGTGATCCGGTTCCGCAACCGTTTGCCGGCCAAGGTGTAGGGCGTGAAAAGAGCAGCGAATTCGGCTTCACGCATGGTCATGGCTCCGGGGTGGTGAGTAATGCCAGCCGCCCGTGAGATCGACCCATGATCTCGGGCAGTGCCAACCGTGTCATGGCCGGCGAAGGCCGGCCACCCACGTCTTTTCTGTTATCCCGCAAAACAAAGTCGTGAGTGGCCGACCTTCGCCGGCCATGACACGGGGTAGCGGGGTGTGCCAACGAAGAGTCAAAGTCTCAGGCACTCGGTACAAGTCGTGCGGGGCGGTGCGATTCCCCGGTCATAGAGTAGACCCACAAAGGGTCGCTGCGACATCGGGCCACCCGCGCATGATCGGGATCGGCGTGCGTCTACTGGGCGGCAGTTTGCGCTACGCCAAGCCGTTGGCGGACCAATTGCGTCAGCCCGCCGCTGGCGAGGATGGCGGCGACCTCGTCACCGAGCGGCGCGACCGGCCAACAGAACGCGCCCTGGCGAATCGTGTTCTCCGTCACGCTGACAGTGGCGACCTCGCCGGCCACCATGGCCTGCGCGGCCTCCGGGCAAACAATCACCGGCAGGCCGAGATTGATCGCGTTGCGGAAGAAGATGCGGGCCACGCTGACCGCCACGATGGCACGGATGCCGACGGCCTTCAGCGCCACGACGGCATGCTCGCGCGACGACCCGCTGCCGAAGTTGCGTCCGGCGACGACGATGTCGTTCAGCGCGGCGCGGCTGCGGAACTCCGGATCCAGTGCCTCCAGGCAATGTGCGCCGAGCGCGGCGGAATCAGTCAGTGCCAGGTAGCGCCCGGGCAGGATGGCGTCGGTGTCCACATTGTCGCCGAGGCGATGGACCCGTCCCGTCACCGTTGCGATGGTATTGCTCATGATCGATCCCACAGCCCGGCAGCGACGTCGTCGGGCGGCACGATTTCGCCGGCCACGGCGGCGGCGGCGGCCACCCAGGCATTGGCCAGGTACACGAACGACTCCGGGTCGCCCATGCGGCCACGGAAATTTCGATTGGTGGTGGCGATCGCCGTCTCGCCGGCGGCCAGGATGCCCATGTGCCCGCCAAAGCAGGCACCGCAGGTGGGCACCGAAACCGCGCCACCGGCCGCCGCGATGACCTCCAGCAGGCCCTCCGCCATGGCGTCGCGCCAGATGCGCTGCGTGGCGGGCACCACGATCATGCGCACGTGCGGCGCAACGCGGCGGCCCCGCAGCATCTCGGCGACCTGGCGCAAATCCGTCAGCGTGCCGTTGGCGCAGTTGCCGACATAGACCTGGTCGACCCGGTGCCCTTTGAGGGCCTGCACCGGCACGCCGCCACCCGGCGAGGGCGGACAGGCCACCACAGGCGACAAGGCGCCAAGATCGAGTGCCACGTGCTGGCGATAGGCCGCGGCGGGATCGGGCGTCACCGCTTCGCGCGGCACCCGGCCGCGGAGGTGCATATGCGCGTCGGACCGGGCATCGCCCTCGAACACGCAGGTGTCGGCGCCCGCCTCGACGGCCATGTTGGCGACGGCCATGCGCTCGTCCATCGACAGCGCCGCAACCCCCGGTCCGCCAAATTCCAGTGCGGCGTCCGCGGCACCGTCAACGCCGATGCGCTGGATCAGCGTCAGGATCACATCCTTGCCGGTGACGTAGCGCCCGGGCGCGCCGGTCAGCGTCACGCGGATGCTGTCCGGCACGCGCAGCCATAATTGGCCGGTGGCCAGCGCGGCGGCGAGATCGGTCGAACCGAAGCCGATGCCCAGCGCGTTGAACGCTCCGGCGGTACACGTATGGCTGTCGGCGCCGAACACGATGCTGCCGTGCCCGACCAGGCCGAGTTCGTCGAGCAAACTATGCTCTATACCGCCGCGCCCGGGTTCGTAGAAATGTCCGATGCCATGGGTGCGGGCAAAGCTGCGCAGGGAGCCGATGGCCTGGGCGCTGTCGATATCCTTGGCAGGAGCGAAATGGTCGGCGACCAGCACCACGCGTCCGGGTGCGGCCGGGGTTACGGCCCCCATGGCGGTGAACTGCGCGAAGGCCAGCGGACCGGACACGTCGTTCAACATGAGGACGTCCGGAGCCACCGTCACAATCTGCCCGGCCCGCGCCGATCCTTCGGCCGCGTGCGATGCGATGATCTTCTCGGTTATCGTCAGCGCCGCCATGAAGGCCCCAGTTCGTGCACACGATAGCATCGACCATAGTCGGCGGGTTATTCCGATGCAACGGGGTTGTCGTTGGCGAAAATCTTGCGCTCCCGGAGTCACTAAGACGGTTGTGCGCACAGCTTTGCGCGCTATGATGCGCAGGTATCGTCAGAGCAGGGCATGGCGGGACCGACGAAGGAACTGGGCGATGAACGCGAAACCGTGGTCACTCTGGCCCGGCTTGCCGGGGTTGCCGCCTCGACGGTTTCGCGCGCCCTCAAGGGTGACCCCAGGATCTCCAGGGCCACACGGCGGCGCATCGCGGCGCTGGCGACCGAGCGCGGCTACACGCCGAACGCCCTGGCGCGCACCTTGTCCAGCGGGCGCAGCGGGCTGATCGGCCTGGTGCTCGGTCCGATCGAAAACCCGTTCTATGCCGAATTGATGCAGGAGGCGGTGTTGCAGGCGGCGGATCGCGGGCTGCGGCTGTTGCTGCTGCATGTCGGCGCCGGTGCGATGGAGGACAGCACGGCTCAGGCGCTGCTGCAGTATCAGGTGGATGGCTGCCTGATCACCTCCGCCGAACTCTCATCGCATGCCGCGCGTATCTGTGCAGCCCACAACGTCCCGGTGGTCATGGTCAACCGTGTGCCCCGGCTGCACGCCAGCGCCATCGCCTGCGATAATTTCCAGGGCGGCCAGGACATGGCGGATTTCATGCTCCGTGGCGGGCATCGTCGCTTCGCGATCATTCGCGGCAATCCCGACAGTTCGACCAGTATCGAGCGCGAGCGCGGCTTCGCGGAGCGACTGGCCGAGCAAGACATTGACCCGCCGCTGCGGGTCAACGGCGGATCAACCTATGACGGTGGGTTCGCGGCCGGCCGCATGTTCGTGGAAATGCCGGACGACCGCCGGCCGGATGCGGTTTTCGCGGTGGCCGACATCATGGCCATGGGCGTGATCGACGCCTTTCGCATCGCCGGCATCCGCGTGCCGGATGATATTTCGGTGGTGGGTTTCGACGGCATCGCGCAGGCGGCGCGACCAGGCTACCGCGTGACCACTGTGGCGCAGCCGCTGAAGAGCATGGTGGGGCGAGGCTTCGATCTGCTGACCGCCCGCATTGGCAATGCCACTCTGCCCGACGAGGTGGTGCTGCTGCGCGGCGAACTGATCGTGCGTCAATCGGCACGCGGGGCCGCATGAGCGGCAGCCTGTCCATGCTCCGCCCCACTCCGTCAGGGCCGGCCCGCGCAGGCTATTTGCCGCTTCCAGGGCGGGGCCGGGATGGCCGCGTTCGACCCGGCCGATGACGCGTCGGGGCGATCCGTGCGACCCGGCCGATCGGACGATCGGATGAGCGTCGACCTCGATCCTCGCGTGGTCACTTTGCCGACCGGCCGCAGCGTGGGCTATCGGCGCTTTGGCGAAGGTCCGCCGGTGGTGCTGCTGCACGCCTCGCCGCGGTCCTCGCTCGCCGTCCTGCCGCTGGGGCTGCGTCTGGCCGACCGCGCCACGGTGTTTGCCTTCGACTCGCCGGGCTTCGGCTGGTCCGACCCGCTGCCCCTGGCACGGCCGGATGCCGCGGATTTCGCCGATGCGCTGATCGAGGCGTTCGATGCGCTCGGCATCGCCCATGCCCCCATCTATGGCTCGCATACCGGCGCCGCCATTGCCGTTGTGGCCGCCCTGCGGCATCCGGGCAGGGTGCCGGCACTCACGCTCGACGGCTATGCGATTTTCACCCCGGCGGCGCAGGCGGAATATCTGGCGAACTACCTGGCGCCGATCCAACCGGCTTGGGACGGCACGCACCTCGCCTTCCTGTGGAGCCGCGTGCGGGACCAGTTCACGGTATTTCCCTGGTATCTCAATGGCGACGCCGCGCGGATGCAGCGCCCGCGTCCGTCGCTCGATGTCATGCAGGGCGTGATCGTCGATTTCCTGGCGGCCGGGGACCATTACCGCGCCGGGTACGCGGCGGCGTTTCGGTTCGACGGCGCTGCGGCGGTGCAAAGGCTGACGGTGCCGACCACCATCATGTGCCGGTCCGACGATGCGCTGTTCTCGCATCTGGATGCACTGCCCGATCTGCCGGATTGCGTCAGTGTGCGGCGTCTGGGCACGGATGACGGACTCTGGGCACAGGCCGTGCACGAGGCATTGGCGCCCCGGGCCGAACCTGTCGAAGCCGAATCTGTCCTGGGTGAGGCCGTGCCGGCTCGGATCGGATCGCAGGCCGCCGGATTGGACATTGTTCGCGTCCCCGGTGGCTGCGTCGGCATTACGCGCTACGCCGGTCCGGCCGCGGCAGGCCGGCCGCTGGTCCTGCTGCCGGGTATCCCGGGATCGGCACGCGGCGAGGCCGGCCTGGCGCGGGCGCTGGCCGCGGCACGACCCGTCATTGTCGTTGACCTGCCAGGCTTCGGCGCGTCCTCGCTGCGCGGCGATCCCGATGCCGCCGGGATTGCCGAAGCCATCCGCGTGGCACTCGATCAGCGCGGGGTGGGCGCTTGCGACGTGGTCGGATTACGCGAGAGCGCGGCGCTCGCTTGTATCTTGCGGCGCAGCATGGCGGCCGGTCTCGTGCTGGTCGACCCGGTAGCCGATACGGCGCGGGCGTCGCTGGTTCACCACATGACGGACGTCTCGCCGCGCCGGGAAGGCGGCCATTTGCTCGCCGCCTGGCACCAGCTGTGCGACACCGGTCTGTGGCGCCCCTGGTTCGTGTCGGACCCCGCGCATGCCATCCCGAACGGCACCGATCCGGACGTGCCTCGCATGCACGCCATCCTGACCGACTGGATGCGCGGCGGAACGCAGGGCCGCGCCACCTTGGCCGCTGCTCTCGCCGCCCCGCTGGACGCGCTGGCACTGCGCGCCGGCGCGGCACTGCTGTTGCAGCCGGGCCACCCCTGGTCCGCCTTGCATGCCGCCTGGGCGGCCGGCCGCCTGCCGGTGTGCGAGGTCGCCGACGATCGCCACGCCCGTGCCGCCGCGATCCTGGGCCTGCTGGAGGGCCTGTCCTGAGCGCCACCCCGCCGCTGGTCGCCTTGCCGCGCCACAGCGCCACCGGGCGCGGCATGCACCCGGGCGTTCCGGCCCCGCAGCGCATCCTATCCCCGAGCAGAACCGCGGAGTGACAAACATGGAAGTCGGCGTCTTCATCCCCATCGGCAGCAACGGCTGGCTCATTTCCACGACGTCGCCGCGCTACCGGCCAAGCTTCGCGCTCAACCGCGACGTCGTGCAGCTGGCCGAGGCCTATGGCTTCGAGTTCGCCCTCTCGATGGTCAAGCTGCGCGGCTTCGGCGGTGAGAGCGAGTTCTGGGACCATTGCCTGGAGAGCTTCACCCTGATGGCCGGGCTGGCGGCGGTCACCCAGCGTATCAAGCTGTTTGCTTCCGCCGCTGTGTTGACCATGCCGCCGGCGATCGTCGCGCGCATGGCATCGACGATCGACAGCATCGCGCCCGGCCGTTTCGGCATCAACATCGTCTCCGGCTGGCAGGAGGCCGAATACAGCCAGATGGGCCTGTGGCCCGGCAAGGAGCATTTCGATCGGCGCTACCAGTACTGCGCGGAGTATGTGCAGGTGATGCGCGACCTGTGGGAGACCGGCAGGTGCGACTTCGAAGGCAATTACTTCAAGATGACCGACTGCAGGCTCAGCCCGCAGCCGAGTGCGCCGATCGAAATCGTCGTTGCCGGACAAAGCAGTACCGGCATGAATTTCGCTGCCGAGTATGCCGACTTCAATTTCTGCATGGGCGAGGGCGTCAATACGCCGACCAAATTCGCCGGCAGCGTGGGGCGCCTGGTGGAGGCGGCGGAAAAGACCGGGCGCGACGTCGGTGCCTATGCGCTTTTTATGGTCATCGCCGACGCGACGGATGAAGCCGCGCAGGCGAAATGGGAGCTGTACAAGGCCGGCAAGGACATGACCGCGCTGGCCTGGATGGGCATGCAGGCCGCCGCCGACGACAAGGCCGACCTCAGTTCGACGGCGAAATCCATCGCCAACCCGATCTCCGCGGTGAACTTCAACATGGGCACGCTGGTCGGGTCCTACGCCACGGTGGCCGGGTTGCTGGACGAGCTGGCGACGGTGCCGGGCGTGAAAGGCGTCATGCTGACGTTCGACGACTTCATCCTTGGCATGCAGGCGTTCGGCCAGCACATCCAGCCGCTGATGCAGTGCCGCAGGGATGTGGTGGCACACCTGGCTTCCGGCGACTGAAATTCGGTGGAGTGCGCAACTTTATGCAATCGAGTGCATGGTCGGCGCCTGTGATTCGCAGGAGTTGTACCAAGTGCCCCTTGGTGGCGACCCATCGGCGACGCTTTGCTCGTCGTGCCGACGCAGGTCGGCATCCACGACTTCTTACAGATATGGGCAGGAAAGTCGTGGATGGCGGGCCTCCGCCCGCCATGACGCGATCGGTGCGCCAACGAGTCAGTCTTTTGGGCGGCCGGCATTAGGCTGCGTTTATTGGGAGATCGCCGAAAATGTGCTTGCGGAAGGCTCGCAAACAGACAACGATGCGCTATCGTGTGCGCAGATGGTTCCGGCGCGTTGTCCGGTCAGATGTTTGCGCAGCGTTGCAAGGGGACGGCGGATGAATGACGAAAGCGATATCTACCGGCGGCAGGGGTTTGCCAAACCGATCGGTCTCGGCGTGGCGCCCGCCCTCGTCATCGTCGATTTCGTCGTCGGCTTCACCGATCCCGCGCATTTCGGCGGCGGCAATATCGGCCCGGCCATCGCCCGCACCGTCCAATTGCTCGCCTTCGCGCGCTCGCGTGACTGGCCGATTGCCCACACCAGGGTCGTCTACGCCGACGACGGAGCCGACTGCGGCGGGTTCACCGCCAAGGTGCCGGCCTTGCGCGGCCTGACAGAAACCAGCCCGCTGTCCCAGGTCGTGCCGGAGTTGACGCCGCGCGCCGGGGAGTTCGTAGTCCGCAAGACCAATGCCAGCGCGTTCTTCGGCACCAATCTGGTCGGCTGGCTGGCCGGCCGGCGGGTGGACACGTTGCTGGTCAGCGGCTGCACCACCAGCGGCTGCGTGCGTGCCACCGTTGTCGATGCGTGCAGCCACAATTTCCGCACCATCGTGGTGACCGACTGCGTCGGCGATCGCGCGCTCGGCCCGCATGAAGCGAACCTGTTCGACATGCAACAGAAATACGCCGACCTGATGAGCCTCGCGGAGATCGAGGCCGCCATCGGCGCGCGTGCCGCGTGAGAACTTCGGCCGGACATGCCACCCGGGTGTTTGCCCGCCATGCGTTGACCACGCGGTTCGAGGACCTGTCGGACGACGCCGTGGCACAGGCCAAGATCTTCATCCTCGACACGTTCGGCGTGGGTATCGCGGGCTCGACCGCCTACGGCGCCGATGCGCTCGCCGCGGCCAGCGATGGTTGGGGCGCCGGCGCGCAGGCCACGCTGTGGGGCCGGCGGCAGCGTGCACCGGCGACCACCGCTGCCCTGGTCAATGGCTTCCAGGTGCACTGCCAGGAATATGACTGCGTCCATGAGGGCGCCGTGCTGCATCCGATGACGGCGACGCTGCCGGCGGCGATTGCCTACGCGGAACGCGAAGGCGGCGTGGCCGGTCGCGACCTGCTGACGGCGGTTGCCGTGGGCGTCGATGTTGCAGCCGGGCTCGGTATCGCTTCGAAATCGCCCATGCGGTTCTTCCGTCCCGCGACCGCAGGCGGCTTCGGCGCCACGGCCGCGGTCGGTCGGCTGATGCGGCTCAGCGCACAGCAATTGGTGGGCGCGTTCGGCGTGCAGTACACGCAGACCAGCGGCACGCTGCAGCCGCATGTGGAAGGCAGTGCCACCCTGCCGTTGCAGGTCGGCATGAACAGCCGCGCGGCGCTGCAATCGGCCGACCTCACCCGCGCCGGCATGGTCGGGCCGCAGGATGTTTTCGAAGGTCCCTACGGCTACCTGCGGCTGTTCGAAGGCGAGTGGGACCTGGACCCGGTGTTCGCCATGCTCGGCACGCGGTGGCTGGTGGCCGAGCTGAGCCACAAGCCGTATCCCGCCGGGCGGGCGACGCATGCGGGCATCGAGGGCGTCATCGCGCTGCGCCAACAGCATCGCTTCGGCATCGACGACGTCGAAGCAATCTCCATCGTCGGGCCGCCGGTGACCGCGCGCTTGTGCGCACGACCGGATGTGGCCGATCCGAGCCCGAACTACGCCAGGCTGTGCATGGCGTATATCGCTGCCAAGGTGCTGCTGCACGGCGAGATCGACCTGGCACATTATCGCGGTACCGGACTGACCGATCCACAGACGCATCGGCTGGCGCAGCGCATCACCATGACGTCCGACGCCAGCACCGATCCGAACGCCCTGCTCCCGGTCGATGTCACCATCCGGCTGGTCAACGGCGCGGCGCTGCATTGGCACTGTGACGCGATGCTCGCCAGCCCTGCGCGGCGGCTGACGCGCGCGCAGCATCTGACGAAATTCCGCCGCTGCTGCGAATTCGCGCAGGCGACTTTCCCGCCGGCGCAGCAGCAGGCGCTGATCGATGCGGTCGATGATCTCGAAGGCATCGCGGATATCCGATCACTTACGAGCTTGCTGGCGCCGATCGCTTGAGGACCTGAACGCATGCCATCGAAACATCTCGCCGCTGCGCTGATCGCAACCTTCGTCGCAGCCCCCTTGCTGGCGTCTGCCCTGGTCGCGTCGCCGGCTATGGCCCAAACGCCGCCTGGCACCTCGCAATTGCTCTATCTGGCGGAGGATGTTCCGGCGGGCCTCGATTATGACGGGCCGTCGGTTGCGGTGAACACCTCCCAGGTCGGCTTCATCAACCTGATGGAACCGTTGATCTACTACCCCTATGCCGCCCAGCCGAACGACGAGGGAATTCGGCAGCTCGACTTCCATCATTTCGAAGGCCGCCTGATCGAGCGTTGGGAGCATGACGCGGCGACCAGGACCTGGACCATGCATCTGCGCCAGGGCGTGAAAAGCTGTGCCGGGAACGTATTCAGTGCCGACGACGTGATCTACACCCTGGCGCGCGGCAAATCGGTCAGCGGCGCTGCCCCGATCAACTGGTTCCTCGGCAGCGTGGGCTCGATCGCGGGGTTCGACCGCAGCGTGTTCACCGGCGGCAGCAAGGAGCTCGGCGATGCCGTCACCAAGATCGACGACCACACCGTGCAGATTCGCCAGTCCAGCGACAACGCCTTGCTGCTGACCGTCCTGACCATCTATTCCATGGCGCCGTTCGACAGCGTGGAGATGAAAAAGCACGCCACCCCGACAGACCCTTGGAGCCACATCTACGCAAACACCGTCAACGCTCCCGGCTTTGGGCCCTATTGCCTCGAATCCTGGGTGAAAGACGACGAATTCGTGCTGCGCGCCAACCCGGATTATTATCGCGGCAAGCCGGCGATCGACCGTGTCGTTATCAAGCGGGTGCCGCAAAGCGCCAACCGCGCGCTGACCCTGCGCTCGGGCCAGGCGCAATTGACGCAGCGCCTGACGGTGCGGGAGTTCGAAAACCTCAGCAAGGCGCCGCATGTGCACGTGGCGGGGATCTACGGCAACGAGACGCTGGCGCTGAACCTGAACTGGAAGACCCCGCCATTCGACAATCCGAAGATGCGCCAGGCCATCGCCGCCGCCATGCCGTATCGCCAGATCGCCACGATCGGTTATGCCGGCCAGGCACGCAAATGGGACGCGCACTACACCGAGGTGCTGAACGGCTATGTCAAGCCGCAGGCGCAGTACGTGCAGGACCCGGACAAGGCGCGCGCGCTGCTGGCGGAGGCGGGGTTTCCCGGCGGCAAGGGGCTGGAGCAATACGCCGCCAGCTTCCGCCTGGCGTTCACCGCCGAGCGTGAATCCTATCTCGGCCCGATCGCCACCACCATCCAGTCGGCGCTTGCCGATGTCGGCATCCCGGTGCAACTCGACCCGATGCCGCAGACGCAGGTTGCCGATCGCCGCATGGTCAAGAAGGACCTTCCCATGGCGCTCAGCGACATCGAGAAGCCGGTCGGCCCGGATGTGGTCTACGCAACGAAACTGTTCTTCGTCTCTTCGGCGGCCGGTGGGGTCAACAACGCCGTCAACTACAGCAACCCCGAGCTGGACCGGCTGTTCGCCGCGGCGCTGGTGGAAGCCGATCCCGACAAGCGTGCGACGATGGTGCGCAGCATGCAGGAGATCGTGCAGAGCGATCTCGCCTGGGTGCCGCTGGTCGAGACCAAGACGCAATGGGCGTTCTCCGACAAATTGCACGGCATCACCTGGCACCCCGATAATTCGCTGCGCCTGTTCGAACTGCGGCTCGATCCGTGATGCCGTGTTGAGCTTCATCGGTCGCCGGCTGCTGACGGCCGGTGTGCAACTGATCGGCCTGGCGCTGGTGGTGTTCTTCGCGATCCGGCTGTTGCCGGCGGACCCCGTCGCGCGGCTGGTCGGACTGAATGCGTCACCGGACGCCTATCAGTCGTCGAAACATTCGCTTGGGCTGGATCGGCCGCTGCTGGTGCAGCTCGGCGCCTATCTCGGTGTGACGCCGGGGTCGAGCGGCCTGCTGGAGGGCGATCTCGGCCGCTCCTGGGTAACCGGCGACCCGATCACCAAGGAGATCCGCCGCACACTGCCGGTCACGCTGGAACTGATCACCAGCAGCTTCGTGCTGGCGTTTATAGTTTCGGTGCCGCTGGGGATGTTGTGCGCCTTGCGGCCCGGCGGGGTCGCCGACAAGGTGACGTTCAGCTACAGCCTGTTTGCCGGATCGCAGCCGGAATTCTGGTGGGGCCTGCTGTTTATCTATTTGTTTTTTGCCGTGCTGGGCTGGGCGCCGCCGCCGCTCGGCCGGCTCGATCCGATGCTGACGCCGCCGCCGGCGGTGACCGGATTCATCACCGTTGACTCACTGCTCGCCGGCAACATGGCGACCTTTCGCGACGGCGTGCACCACCTGATGTTGCCAGTGCTGACCAAGGTGTTCGTGCTGTCCGGTCCGATCGTGAAGATGGTGCGGCAGAACATGGTGCGGGTCCTGGCGTCGGATTACGTGCTGTACGATCAGGCATGTGGCCTGAAGCCGCGGCGGATCGCCGTGATCGCCCTGAAGAACGCGCTGGTGCCGGCGCTGACGTTGCTGGGCGTGCTGTACGGCTACATCCTCGGTGGCGCCGTGCTGATCGAGACGGTGTTTTCCCTCGGTGGCATCGGCCAGTATGCCGTGCGGTCTGTGCTGGCGTTCGACTATCCCGCAATCCAGGCGGTGGTGCTGGTCATCGCCATGATCTCGCTGTTCGTCTATCTGACCCTGGACGTCGTGCACGCAATGCTCGATGCGCGGCTGCGGGCATGAGCGATTCCGCCCAGATCGAAACCGCGATGCTGGACCTGGACCGGCAGGATCATGCCGCGCGCCCGGTGCCGGACCTGCTGTTCCGTCTGGGCGGCCTGATTGTGCTTGCCTCGCTGGTGCTGATGGTCGCCGGCCCATGGCTGACGCCGTTCGATATCGGACGTCCCAGCGATGACATCATGCTGCCGCCACCGGATCTGCTTGCCGTGCCGCACTTGCTTTTGCAGGTCGTCACCCGGGCACCGCACGATCCGATCCACTGGTTCGGCACCGACAGCGCCGGTCTTGACGTTTTCTCGCGCGTGCTGGCCGCGCCACGTGCGGATGTGACGATCGCCGTGGGCGCCAATCTGTTTTCGCTGGTTGTGGGCAGCCTGATCGGGTTGTTCGCGGGCACCGCCCGCCCCTGGCTGGCCAACCTCACCATGCGCCTGTCCGACCTCGTGCAGGCGTTTCCGGTGTTCATCACCGGCATGATCCTGGTGACCCTCGCGGGGCGCAGCAATTCCACCATCGTCGTCACGCTCGCCCTGCTCTACACGCCGATCTATGTGCGTCTCACCCGCAGCGAGGTGCTGACCCAGCGCAACCGCGGCTTCATCGATGCAGCGCGCGCGTTGGGCAAAAACGAAGCCGCGATCGCCTTGCGGCACGTACTGCCGAACGCCCTGGCGCCGGCAATGATCCAGGCTTCGGTGACCATCGGCTTTGCCATCCTGATGACCGCCGGCCTGAGCTTCGTGGGCGCCGGCGTGCGGCCGCCGACACCGGAATGGGGGCTGATGATCGCGGCCGGTGCGGATGGTATCGTGCAGGCGGAATGGTGGCCTTCGGTGTTCCCCGGCATCGCCATCTCGATCACTGTGTTCGGCTATGCCGCCTTCGGCAACGGGCTGGAGCGGCGCCATGCCAGGTGACCTCGCACCAATCCTGTCGGTGCGTGGCCTGTCCGTCGGCTTTCGCGGCATCCCCGCCGTGTGCGACGTGTCGTTCGACATCGCGCCGGGCGAGATCGTCGGCCTGACCGGGGATTCCGGCAGCGGCAAATCCACCCTGGGCCTGGCGCTGCTTGGCCTGGTCCGCCAGCCCGGACGCATCCTCGGCGGCAGCGTCACGATCGAAGGGGTCGATCTGCTGCAGCTTCCCGAGGCTGAGCGTCGGGCGCGGCGCGGCCGGCAGATCGGCCTGATCGTGCAGAATCCCCGTGGCTCGCTCAGCCCGCTGCACACGGTGGGCCGCCAGATCCGATCGGTGCTGCGTGCGCATCTGACGCTGTCGTCGGCGCAGGCGACCGGCCGCGCGGTCGGATTGCTGCGGCAACTCGGCCTCAACGATCCGGAACGCCGCGCCCATTCCTATCCGCACGAGATCAGCGGCGGCATGGCGCAGCGCGTGCTCATCGCGATGGCGACGGGCGCTGGTCCCCGCCTGCTGGTGGCCGACGAGCCGACCAGCGGGCTCGACGTGACCATCCAGGCACAGTTTCTCGACGAACTTTCCCGGACGTCACGCGCGGCCGGGTCCGCCGTGCTGCTGATGACGCAGGACCTCGGCATTATCGCTAATTATTGCGACCGCGTGCTGGTGATGCAGGAAGGGCGCATTGTCGCAAGCGACCTGCCGGCGGCATTCTTCGCCGCCCCGCGCGACAGCTATAGCCGCAGCCTGCTGTCGCTTGCGCATGCGCCGCCACCACCGCTCCCCACCGCACCGGCCGAGCTGCTGGCGGTGCGGGGCCTGTCCAAGAATTTCCGGCTGCGCGGCTCCGGCAAGACGCTGCAGGCGGTCGATCGCGTGGATCTCGCGATCGGCCGCGGCGAAACGCTGGGGCTGGTCGGTGAAAGCGGCTCCGGCAAGACCACGGTCGGGCGTTGCCTGCTGCGTCTGCTCGATGCGGATGCCGGCGAGGTGGTGTTCGAGGGGAAGGACCTGCTGCGCGCTACCCCGCATGATTTGCGCAGCACCCGCCGACGCATTCAGATCGTCTTCCAGGATCCGCTGGATGCGCTTGACCCGCGCTGGTCGGTGAGCAGGATTGTGAGCGAGGCATTGCTGCGGCCCGATCCAGGCCGCATCGCGGAACTGCTGACCCTGGTGGGTCTCGACCCCGCGGTGGCAAAGCTTCGCCCGCGTGGATTGAGTGCGGGAGCGCAGCAGCGGGTCGGCATCGCCCGCGCCATCGCTGCGGATCCGGCCTTGATCGTGCTCGATGAACCGACCTCCGCGCTGACCCCGATGGCGCGTGTGGGGATCGTGGCATTGCTGCGCGAACTGCAGGCGCGGCTGGGCATGTCGTATCTGTTCATCTCGCACGATCTCAATACGGTGGAGCAATTGAGCCATCGCGTGGCCGTCATGTATCTCGGCCAGATCGTCGAGCTGGGCGCGCGCGAGCAAGTGTTTCAGGCGCCGCGGCATCCCTATGCAAAGGCGCTGCTGGCGGCCCATCTGGCGCCCGACCCTGGCCGTCGGCGCGTCGACCGCGTGCCGGGCGCCGGCCTGGTTGGCGAGATCCCCAGCCCGATCGATCTTCCCCCCGGCTGCTATCTCGCCGGGCGCTGTCCGGAGGCGGTCGCATCCTGCCGCACCACGCCGCAGCCGCTGTACGAGTTTGCCGACGGGGGCAGGGTTCGCTGTACCCCGGCGGCCGTTCGCGCCGGCCTGATCCCAATCCCGGACCGGCCGCCGGGCCGGGTACTTCAAAACACTGTCGCCGCATGAGGAACATTGCATCATGACGCTGAACCGACGTGAGCTGGTACGCGCAGGTATTGTCGCCGCGGGGCTCGGTTTGCTCGACCCCCACATCGCTCTCGGCGCCGACAAGACGCTGACCATCGCATTGCCCAACAACCCGACGACGCTCGACCCGATCCAGATCTCGAACCATGACGCCATGGCGATCAGCAATGCCGTGTTCGAGAACCTGCTGGAGGTCGATCTGGACGGCAACCCCGTGCCGTGCCTTGCCCGCGCCATGCCGACCGTGTCGGACGATGCGTTGACCTTCACGTTCGATTTGCGCGACGACGTCACATTTCACAACGGCCAGAAATTCACCGCCGAGGACGTGAAATACTCCTACGAGTACATGCTTGACCCGAAGAACAAGTCGATCCGCCGCACCCTGTTCTCGCCGATCGATAGCATCCACATCGAGACCCCGACGCGGATCGTGTTCACGCTGAAGCATCCGTACCGTCCATGGCTGCAATACATGACGAAGTTCATGGGCATCTTTCCGAAGGGCAGCCGCGAGGCGATGGGGGACGACGTCTTTAAAAGCGCCCCGGTGGGCGTCGGCACCGGCCCCGGCATATTCGTGAACTGGCAGCCGGATGCGCAGATCGAGTTGAAACGCAATCCCAACTACTGGCGCCCTGGCGTGCCGGCGTGGGACCGCGTGATCGCCCGCATCGTGCCGGAGGATGCGACGCGGCTGGCCTATCTGATGACCGGTCAGGCCGACATCATCAGCGCGCCGCCGCCGCGCGATTTCGTCCGGCTGCAGACCACGCCCGGGGTCAAGACCGGCAGCAAGGTCGCCCTCGGCGGCATGTGGTTCATGCAGACCAACACACACCGGCCGCCGTTCGACGACGTGAATTTCCGCAAGGCGGTGTCCTGCGCGATCGACCGGAAGACCATCGCCAAGGACGTGTTCTACGGTCTGCTCGACCCCACGGCGACACCAGCGCCGACCGGCACCTCATATTTCAACGCCGACGCCGACCGCGCCAACGGCTTCGATCTGGCACGCGCGAAGGAGTTTCTCGCCAAATCGAAATACGCCGACAAGCCGGAGTTCGAATTGCTCGTCCCGGCGATCCCCTATCTGTTCGACGCCAAGGACGCGGCGGTCGTCATGCAGTCGCAGCTCGCCGCGGCCGGGATCACGGTCAAAATCACACTCATGGAACAGCCGCAGATCCTGACACGCGATATCGGCGGCACCCAGGTCGCCTCGCTGCTGCCCTTGATGGCGCCGAGCGACCCGACCTTCATCATCCAGCTCTGCTATACCGCCGGCCAGCTGATGTCCAAATCCTCCGGCTATACCAACCCTGCCTTGGACGCGGCCATCCAGGAAAGCTACCGCTACACCGATGCCGCCCGGCTCGATCCGGTGTTGAAGAAGATCCAGGACATCCTTGCCGCGGATTGCCCCAACATCTGGCTCGGCTTTGTCGTGGTCGCCAATGCCTGGCGCGACCGGGTGCAAGGGTTCAGACCGAACACCGGCCTGACCATCTGGGTGCGCGATGTGAGCGTGAGCTGAACCTTGCTGTGGGCCTTTCTCAACCGGCTGATCGGCTCGGTCGGAGTGCTGGTCATGGTCAGCATGGTGCTGTTCGCGCTGGTGCATGCCATCCCGGTCTCGCCGGCGCGGGTCGTGCTGGGCATGGATGCGTCCGAGGCGGATGTTGCCGAGTTCAACCATGACAACGGGCTGGATCGGCCGGTCGTCGCGCAATATCTGAGCTGGGCGGGG
Organism: Acetobacteraceae bacterium; assembly: GCA_049522565.1. Classification (GTDB taxonomy): domain Bacteria; phylum Pseudomonadota; class Alphaproteobacteria; order Acetobacterales; family Acetobacteraceae; genus JASHVB01. The sequence continues at coordinate 23,218 of JBEKNT010000007.1, read as the reverse complement.
AATGCGTTGCGCGGCCGGCTGGGCCGCTCGCTGGTTGACGACACGGCGATCTCGCGAACTCTGGCGCAGACCTTGCCGGTCACCGTGGAACTGGTGCTGTGGGCGTTTCTGCTGGCGCTGGCGATCTCGGTACCGCTGGGGATCGTCTCGGCTTTGTATGAGGATCGGTGGATCGACCAGTCCGCCCGCGCGATTGCGACCTTGGGTGTCTCGATCCCGAGTTTCTGGCTGGGCCTCATGCTGATTTCCTGGGGTGCGATCCAGCTTGGCTGGTTTCCCGCCGGTGGCAACGTGCCATGGACCGACGGCGCCGCCGCCCATCTGCGCGCGATGGTGCTGCCCGCCATGGCGCTCGGGCTGTATTACGTTGCCATCATCAGCCGCATGACGCGATCGAGCGTGAGCGACGTGCTGCTGGCCGACCATGTGCGGGTCTCGCGGGCGATGGGCCTGTCGCGCAGCCGGCTCATGATCTACGTGCTGCGCAATGCGCTGAGCCCGATCGTTACGGTGTCCGCAATGTCGTTCGGCTACATGTTCGGCTGGGCGCTGATCGTCGAGCATGTCTTCAACATCGCCGGCATGTCGCGCGCATTGCTGAATGCCATCATCCGGCGCGACTACATCGTCATTCTCGACATCGTGCTGGTGATTACCGCGCTGTTTCTGGTGGCCAATCTCGTGGCCGACATGCTCTACCGTTTGCTCGATCCGCGGCTGGCCAAATGACCAGCCGGCTCGCCATGGTGGGTGCCATCGCGCGGCGTCCGGCGGGACGCGCCGGCGGGCTTATCGTGTGTATCGTGGTGCTGGTGGCGATCGCCGCACCGGTGCTGGCACCGCATGACCCGCTGGCGGTCGATCTCGGCGCCAAGCTGCTGCCCCCGAGTGCCGCGCATTGGCTGGGAACCGACCAGGACGGACGCGACATCCTCAGCCGGCTGATCTGGGGCGCCCGGCCGTCGTTGGCGGTCGGATTGCTTGCGGTTGTGATCGGCACATTGGGCGGCGTGACCCTCGGCCTTACCTCCGCGGTGATCCGCGGCCTCTGGGAACAGGTCGCGATGCGCTGCATGGACGGACTGGCCTCGATTCCGTTGCTGATCTGGGCCATAGCGATCGTCGGGATCGTCGGTGTCGGGCCGGTTCAGCTCGGCGGCTGGACCCTGCCCAACGAGAGCAAGATCGTGCTGCTGGTCGGCATCCTGTACATGCCGCCGCTGGCGCGCGTGGCGTATGGCGCGGCGTTGCTAGAGGCGCGGGCCGACTACGTGAAGGCGCGCCGGCTGCAAGGCGCCGGGCTGTGGCCGGTCATGCTCGGCGACGTGCTGCCGAACAGCCTGTCGCCGGTGATCGTGCAGGCGACGTTGCTGATTGCGGTCGGCATCGTGGTGGAGGCGTCGCTGTCGTTCGTTGGGCTGGGCGTCGAGCCGCCGGCGCCAAGCTGGGGAAACATGCTGGCCGATGCACGCCAGTTCATCTACTCCGGCGCCTGGTGGACCTATGTGTTCCCGGGCCTGGCGATCTCGATCACCGTGATCGGCTTCAATCTTCTGGGCGACGCGCTGCGGGACACGCTCGACCCGCGCAAATCGGCCGGCGCCGGACGGCTGGTGGTCTGACATGGCGTTGCTTGAAATCGACGATCTGCGCGTCGGCTTTCCCATCGGCGGGCGCATGGTCGAGGTGGTGCGTGGCGTCAGTTTCACGGTGGAGGCAGGGGAAGCCGTCGGGCTGGTCGGCGAAAGCGGATCGGGCAAGAGCCAGACGGCGCTCGCCATTCTACGCCTGCTGCGCCCGCCCGGCCGGATCGTCGGGGGTAGCGTGCGCCTGAACGGCCAGGACCTGACGCAGGCGGACGAGCCAGCGATGCGGCGGCTGCGCGGCGGGACGATATCGATCGTCTTCCAGGATGCGCTGTCCGGCCTCAATCCGGTATTTCCGATCGGTGTGCAATTGACCGATGTCGTGCGAGCGCATCGGCGCGTCTCCGCCCGCGCGGCGCGTGACGTCGCTGTAGAAACCCTTGAGCTGGTGGGCATTCGCAATGCTGCCGAGCGGCTCGGGCAATATCCACATCAGTTCTCCGGCGGCATGCGCCAGCGCGTGTTGATTGCCATGGCGGTCGCCTGCCGCCCGCGGCTGCTGATCGCCGACGAGCCGACGACGGCGCTGGATGTCACGGTGCAGGCGCAGATCGTGACCTTGCTGCATGATCTGCGGCGCCGGCTGGGACTCGGGCTGCTGTTCATCACCCACAATCTCGACCTGATGGCCCAGATCTGCGACCGTGCCATCGTGCTGTATGGCGGCATGGTGATGGAGGACGGCCCGGTCGGCACGCTGTTCGACGCGCCGAAGCAGCCCTACACACGGGCTTTGGTCGAATGCGTGCCGCGGCTGAGCGATCGCGCCGGCGACTTGCAGCCGATTCTGGGTGCCTCTCCGGTGCCGGGGGAATTGGGCGACGGCTGTCCGTTTGGGCCGCGCTGCGCCATGCGTCTGGATCGCTGCGCCACGCAGCGCCCCCCGCTGGTGATGTGGGAGGCGTCGGTGCCGGGGGCGCCGGATGGACATCGCGTGGCCTGCTGGAATCCCGTTCCGTGACCGCACCGCTGCTGCAACTTGTCGGTGTCGGCAAGACCTATCCGATGCACCAGGCCATGCTGCAGCGTCTGATGGGGCGTCGGCGCGAGCATCAAGCGCTCGACGACGTCAGTCTGTCAGTCCCACGTGGCGGCGTGCTTGGCCTGGTCGGCGAGAGTGGCAGTGGCAAATCGACCACGGCGCGCATCATCCTGCAAATGGAGCAGCCGACGGCTGGTGATGTGCGGTTTGATGGTACGGTGCTGACCGGACTGTCGGACGCCGCGTTGCGGCCGTATCGCCGCCGCATGCAGATGGTGTTCCAGGATGCGGGGTCGTCGCTCAATCCGCGCAAGACGGTGGGCCATCTGCTGGGCGAAAGCCTTGCGCTGGTCGGCGTGCAACGTACGCAGCGCATGGATCGATCTGTCGTGCTGCTGAAGCAGGTCGGGCTGGATAGCGGATTGCTCAACCGCTTCCCGCACCAGCTTTCCGGCGGCCAGCGACAGCGCATGGCGATCGCACGGGCGCTGGCGGTGGGACCCGAGCTGCTGGTCGCCGACGAACCGGTGTCGTCACTGGACGTGTCGTTGCAGGCGCAGATCATGCTGCTGCTTACCGAACTGCGCGACCGGTTGGGACTGACGATGGTGTTCATCAGCCATGACCTGGCGTTGGTGCATCATATTTGCTCATCCGTGGCGGTCATGCATGCCGGCCGCATTGTCGAGCATGGCGTGCCGGACGAAGTGTTGCGCAACCCAAAGCATGACTACACGCGACGGCTGTTGGATGCGGTGCCGCGGCGACGCGAGCAGGTCCGAGTAGAAGTTTAAACCAGGGGAGGAAGCTACGAATGGCTGATGCAAGACTGAAGACGGCACTCAAGGAAGGCTTCATCGTGGCGCCGGGGATTTTCGACATGATCTCGGCGCGTGTCGCCGACGGCATGGGATTCCAGGCGCTGTATGCAACCGGGTTCGGCACCGTCGCATCGTATCTGGGGGTCGCGGATGCCGGCATCGCGACCTATACCGACATGGTGACCCGTATGGGGCGCTTCGCCCAGGCGTGCCGGACGCCGGTGATCGCCGATGCCGACACCGGTTATGGCGGTCTGCTGAATGTGCATCACACCGTCATGGGCTACGAGGCGGCGGGCATCGCGGCCATCCAGATCGAGGATCAGGAGGTGCCGAAGAAATGCGGCCACACGCCTGGTCGCCGGGTCATTCCGGTGCGTGACATGTGCCTGAAGATCGAGGTCGCTGTCGAAGCCCGCAAGTCGCCGGATTTTCTGATCGTTGCGCGAACCGATGCACGCACCACCTTGGGGCTGGACGAGGCGATCGCGCGCGGCCAGGCGTTTGCCCGGGCGGGCGCGGACGTGGTGTTCGTCGAAAGTCCGGAGAGCGAAGACGAGATGATGCGCATCGGCCAGGAGATCGATGCCCCACTGCTCGCCAACATGGTGGAAGGCGGCCGCACTCCGCTGTTGCCGGCAGCATGCCTGAAGCAGATCGGTTACGACATCGCGATCTACCCCGCCGTGGGCTTCCTCGCGGTCGCCGCCGCGGCCGAGCGGGTGTTTGGCCATCTGCGTCTACACGGCGATAGCACGGCGTTGCTGGCACAGGAGAGTTACGGGTTCGGCCGCATCTGCGCGTTGATGGGCTTCCCCGAGGTGTGGGATTTCGAACGCCGCTGGGCGCGTGACGATGAATCCAAGGCAGCAGAGTAAGGGAGGCAGAGATGCGCGACGTACTGGGGTATCGGGCCAAATTCGGCGTCATCGGCCCGTCCACCAACACGGTGGTGCAGCCGGATTTCGAGGCAATGCGTCCGCCCGGCGTTACCAATCATTACAGCCGTATCTTCACGCCGAACGCCAAGGCGGTCAGCAATGAAACGTTCAAGGCCGGCACGACGCTGATCGGCAATAATGTGCTCGACGCCGTGCGCAGTGTCATGACCTGTGAGCCGGATTACCTGGTGATGGGCATGTCGGCGGTGACGTTCTTCGACGGCGTGGCGGGTGCCGCCGCGTTTCAGGAAAAAGTCGAGCGCGAGGCCGGTGTGCGGATCAGCATCGGCGCGCACGCGTGCAAGGCGGCTTTGGAGGCTTATGGCAACGGCAAGCGGATCGCGTTCCTCACGCCGTATTTCCCGGTGGCGAACACCGAGGTGCGCCGGTATTTCGAGGAGAGCGGCTTTCAGGTCGTGCGCGACCTGTGTCTGCAATGCCCGAGTTGGACCGCCATCGCGGAAGTCACGCCGGAGGTGCTGCGGGCCAAGCTGCTGGAACTCGATGGTCCGGACATCGATGCCATTCTCCAGGTCGGCACCAACCTGAGCATGGTGAAACTCGCAGCGGCGGCTGAGCTGTTTCTCGGCAAGCCGGTGATTGCCATCAATACGGCGACCTACTGGCACGCGCTGCGCACCGCCGGCATCGCCGACAAGAACGGCGGCATGGGCCGCTTGCTCGAGGATTTTTGAGGTTTGGCGTCGGGTGCTGGTTGAACCGTGCGACTAATGAGCGATAGGCGCGGGGTTGATGTGGCACTCGGCGCCGGCTTTCAGATGCCCCGGCACGAAATTTGTGATCATCCTTGGCACGAATGGAGGAGACCCGGATCGCAGCCTCAAAGCCCCGGAACTGCCGTCGTGCTGCGCAGCCGCGACAGCTCGCGCGCTCTCCATTGGGTTGCTCCGCGGCGCCCGCCCGGGGCGATCTACCTTGTCAGGCGACCTGAGTGCTGGTGTCCCGCGGTCCCCGCTCGGTCAGCGGATTATGTAGCAGTCTTGCGCGCCTCGGAGCACCTCGTCAGACCGGGTCCCGATCAATCGAGCGACGCGAAGGTCGACACAGCAGGTTTGCTGCGATTCCGAGACGATAAGCAAGCCCTAAAGAGCATGGGAAGTCGTCGATGCCTGCCTTCCATACTTCCGGAAAAGGGCCGTTAGTGCGCCGACGTCGTCCCAGTTTTCGCAATTATCCACCGCCGCCTCGGCCAGACGAATACCTTCGGAACTTAGTGCACCTCCCGCCAGCTCACGGAACTTGTCGCGGAGCTCCGATTCAGCGAATGGGTCCTGGAAGTCCCCCCGGTGGCTCTCGCAAGCGTGGGTAGCCTGACGACCATCGGTCAGCACAACGGTTACTCGTGCCGGTCGAAGCCGCGGCGCGACCGCGCTCATCGCGGGATCTTCCGTGACGGTGACCCGGTGACGGAGCGCGGCAATCTCCGGGTCATCAAGCGCCCCGTCATCCAAGGATGCATGATTGATACGCCCGCGTATGGCCATAGTGGCGGCCGCGTGTGGCAGCGAATATTTGGAGGCAAAAAAATTCAGCGGATCAGGATTGCGCATGACGGCAGCGAACCGGTATGTCGCGATGTCGATACGGGCGATATCATCGGGTTTGGGCCGCATATCGGCCAGTATGTGGGCCAGGCAATCCAGCGCCGGATGAATCGGATTGCAGCAGGCGTAGAGACGAAAATAGTTGCGCATGATGTGCCAGGTGCTGCCAAGTTCGTCTGTCAGCCGGTCCGGCTGGAATCCATCGCCTACGAGCTGACTGAACGCATGCTCTACGGCGTCTTCCTCAGCCTCAAATCCGGCAAGCGCCAGCTCGGGAGCAAGTGCCGCGGCGAAGCCACTCATGCCACCGGCGACATTCAGCGCAGTGGCTCCCGCTACGGCGTTCGTGTAGCTCGGGGTCAAAACCAGGGTTGTCGCGATCCGCATGGAGCGGCTGATTCCGGCCGCATCGAGGCCGCGCAGGCGAGCGCCTGCCGCAGCAGCCGCCACCAGCGACACCTGTCCGTTCTGGTGGGCCAAGGGCCTTGCCGTGAAACCGCTCGCCAGCCGGGCCACGACATCATAGCCGACGAGCAAGGCCGTCAGCATGTCACGGCCAGATCGTCGCGCGGATTCGCCCACCGCAAGCACGCCGGGCAACACCTGCATTGCGGCCTGGCCGGAAACAAAACGCAGCCCCTCGCATAGCTCGACAGATCGGCCGGCAATGCCGTTCAGCAAAGCCGCAGTGCGCGGGTCATGCGTTGGCCAGCCGGGACAAAAAACCGTCGCTCCAGTTCCGGTCCCCAGTTGCATCGTCAACCGCCGCACTTCCGGCCGCTCGGCCCCTGCGAGGATGACGCCCAACGTGTCCAGCACCACCAGCTTCGTGTGTTGCTGAACCTCCGCGGGCACATCATCCCATCGCGTTGCCGCTACGAATCTTGCCAATTCTTCAATTTGTCGGCCCACGTCTGAAGTTCCTTCCTGTTATCGACGATCCTGATCCGCGGTCGTCGACTTGTGTGCCCACAGCTCTGCTGCCGTGCTAATCTGGTGCAACAGACGGAGCACTGGCATGCTCCAGGGCGTCAATGCTCTGCCTGCGAGACCGTGTCAGTACAAATACGATCTGCAGCGTCACCAGCAGTACGCAGCCCCCAATGAAGACGGCGCTGATCGGGCGCTCGACGAAGATGCGCAGATCGCCGCGCGACAGCAGCAACGCCCGACGGAAGTTCTCCTCGACCAGGGGACCCAGTATGTAGCCCAGGAGAATCGTTGCTATGGGAAACTCCAGTGCCATCAAAATGGCACCCACGATGCCAAAGACGAGGACCTCACCAACCTCGAACAGGCTATCGTTGGTGCTGTAAACGCCGATCGAAATAAAGAACAGCGCGGCGGGGTACATGAAGCGGTATGGCACTCGCAGCAACTGCACCCAGATACCGATCAATGGCACATTCAGCAGGAACAGGAGGACGTTGCCGATCCAAAAGCTGGCGATCAATCCCCAAAAAACGTCGGCATGTTGGCTGATCAACTGGGGTCCGGGCTGCAGCCCCTGGATCATCAGCGCCCCGAGCAATAACGCCATCACCGCATCGCCGGGGATACCAAGGGTCATGGTCGGGATGAAATCGACCTGTGTCTTCGAATGTGAGGCAGCTTCCGGACTCGCGACACCCTCCAACGCTCCGTGGCCAAAGCGCTTCGGGTCTTTTGCTAACTTTGTCTCTACCGCGTAGGCGACAAAGGTGGTGATGGTGGGGCCGGTTCCGGGCAGCGCGCCGAACAAGGTGCCAATCATTGTGCCCCGCACCATCGGCATGAACGCCTGCTTCAGTTCGGCCAAACTGGGACGCATGTCGCGTAAGCGCACCTTGACCTTGTGACCAACGACATCAAGTCTGTTCACATTGATCAGGAAATCGGCCACGCCGAACAAACCCATGGCCAGCGCCACGAGTTCAATCCGATCCGACAATTGCTCGAAGCCGAACGTGAAGCGCCGCGCCCCGCTGTTGACGTCGGTTCCGACCACGCCCAGCAGCAATCCGAACGTCGTCATCGCAATGCCCTTGGCAGGTGAACCGCGGGACATTGTTGCGCCAGCCAGCAGGCCCAGCAGCATAATAGAAAAGATCTCGGTTGGCCCGAACTTGAAGGCGATCTGTACCAGGAGGGGCGACGCAAAGATCATGACGATGATCCCGACCGAGGCTGCGAACAACGACGCGATCATTGTGATGCCGAGCGCGGTGCCGCCGCGGCCCTGCCGGGTCATCGGATAGCCGTCGAGACAGGTGATGGCATGCGGCGGATGCGAGGGGAGATTCAGCAGGATGGCGCCGATGGCCCCACCATACTGCGATCCGTAGTAGATTCCCGCCAGCATCAGCACGGCCGGCACCGGATGCAGCGTGTAGGTTAGCGGTAGCAGGATGGAGATCGCCGATAATGCGCCCATGCCGGGCAACACGCCAATCAGGTTGCCGATCAGCACCCCAAAGAACGACCACATCAGATTTTGTGGTTCGAGAGCGACGCCGAATCCGAACCACAGGTCGCTGAGGGCCTTGCCCGTCACGGCAGCGGAGACCGCAACAATGGCAACTGCACCTGCAGGCCCCACCAGAACACGACCACCGCGACGACGACGATGCCGAGCGCCAGTAGCGCGGCGCTGCTCCACGAGTTGCCGCGATCACCAAGTGCCGCGATGAACACCACCGCGAAGGCCGCCGGGACCAACCCCAGATAATCGGCTGCGGCAACAAAGCCGGCTATGCCGAGCGAGATCAGTGCCCACGCTCGCCACTGCGGCGGGCGAGCCTGCAGCACGGCGCGGCCCGGACCTGTGACAAAGGCCTTGCCGGCGATGTATAGGCCGGTGGCAATCAGGATCATGCCAAGCACCAGCGGAATGTAACCCGGCCCCATCCTTTGCAAGGTGCCGATGGGATAGTTCAATTCGGTCTGCAATACCACCCCGCCGCCGATCGCCACCATCAACGCGCCGCCCCAAACATCCTTTGGCAATTTGCGCAGGTGGTGCATCACCTGTGCCTTAGCTGGCGCGCGCGCGTCGGTCCGCACCCGCATAGGGCATGCAATATGACGGGCTCATTGCGGCTTCAGGTCCGCGTCCTTGACAACGACAGTCCATTTTTCGCGCTCGGCGCGCAGGAACGCGGCAAATTGTTCCGGCGTATCCGTGACGAGATCCTGGCCAATCTTTGCCAGATCCTGCTTGGCTTCCGGTGTATTCAATGACTCCACGATCGCCTGGTTGAGTTGTTGAATGATCGCCGGCGGGGTCTTCGCGGGCGCCAACAATCCGTTCCAGGTCACCGCCGTCGCGCCAGGATAACCAGCCTCTTTCATCGTCGGCACATCGGGCAAGGACGCCGAGCGTGTCTCACTTGTCACCGCCAAGGCGTGCAACTGGCCGGCTTGGATCAGCGGCAGGGCGGACGGGATGACATTGAACATCATGTCCACCTGCCCGCCGACAACGTCGGTCATCGCCGGCGCCCCGCCTTGGTAGGGTACATGCAGGATATCGATGCCGGCGACGTGCTTGAACAACTCACCGTCCAGGTGCAGCGAGGAACCGATGCCCGACGATGAGAACGTGAGTTTCCCGGGTTTGGATTTTGCCAGCGCCACCAGGTCCTGAACGGACCTGACCGGGAGCGAGGGGCTGACCACCAGAACCGCCGGCACTGTCCCAACCAGGCTGATCGGCGCAAAGTCGCGCTCCAGGTCGAACGGTACGTCGGCATATATGAACGGATTAACAATCAATCCCGGAGAGCCCATCAGCAGCGTGTAGCCGTCAGGCGCCGCATGCGCCACCGTATCGAACGCAAGATTGCCGCCGGCGCCGAGCTTGTACTCGACGATCATCGGTTTGCCGAGCTTCGCGGAGACATACGGGATGATCTTGCGAAGGAGAATGTCCGCCCCGCCTCCCGCACCAAAACCCAGGATGACCTTGATGGGATGATCCGGATAGGCCGCCCACCCCGGCGCGATCGCAAGCCAGAATGCAATGAAGGCGAAGCCAAACCGCCGAAGCAAGCGAGGCATGCGGGTTTTTCCTGTTATTTGTGTGCGGAGGCAGTTGCTGTTGCGGGCTGCCGATAGGCATAGGAGGAGTCGTAGCGCGACGTTATATAGTCCCCAGCTATGATCGGTGGATATTTCGCGGGGGAGGCCGGTGTCGCACAGTGCGACAGGCATTCGACCACCGTGTCGTAATCCGGATCGTAGAACACCGGAATGGAGTATCGCTCGCGTCCGGACCTGTTCAACACCCGATGCGGGGTCGAGACGAACAAGTCGTTCGACCACCGCTGCAGCATGTCGCCGATATTGATGACGAAGGTGTCCTCGATCGGCGGCGCGTCGATCCACGCGCCGGCGGCGTTGCGCACTTGCAAGCCACCAACTTCGTCCTGCCATAGAATGGTTATCGTCCCGTAATCCGTATGTTCTGCAGCAGACTGCCTTTCGGCATCGGGCGGCTGTGGCGGATAATGCAACAGGCGCGCCCGCACCAGCGGCTTGCGATAGACTTGGCGGAAGAAGTCGGGCGGAAGATCGAGCGCCACGGCAAAGCCCTGGAGGATGCGCTGCCCGAGTTCGAACACCGCACCATAATACTCCTCCAGCAGCGCACGCCATTGGTGCTCGTGGTCGGGCCACTGGTTCAACCCGATCAGCGCGCGCTCGGCATATAGTTCCGGATCGTCGGGCGAGAACGGATAAGCGAAATTGAAGCTTTCCTTCAAATCCGGATGCTTGCGCCCTGGCTGCGTGGTCTGAGCAAACGGAACGTAGCCGCGATGCGCGCGATTGACGGTGATCGCGCGCTTGGTCTCGATAGGCAGGTTGAAGAAGTATTTTGCCGCGAAATACACGGCACGCATGAGATCGCGGCTGACATTGTGGCCGCTCACATAGAAGAAGCCAACCTCGGTCGATGTCCGGTGAATCTGCTTCGCTACCTCGGTCACACCCGAAGCGGCGTCACCCCATAGCGGGCTGACATCGATCACCGGAATACCTGCGACAGACCGCAAGCTCATTCTCCTCTTGCCGGCTGTCCGGCGGCATGCGCCCCGACGCTTGCCGAACCCGGCAGCCCTATTGTATGGACATAAGCACAAATGCAACTGCCCTTCAACACCACGATCCCGCTGTATCGCCAGATCGCCCAGGTCCTGTTGGCCCGGGCGCAGTCCGGGATGTTGGACGGGCTTGATCTGCCGCCGGAAGTCGCGCTGACCGCCGAATTCGGTGTCAGCCGCAACACCATCCGGCAGGCCCTGGACGTGCTGAAACAGCAGCAGTTGCTGCAAAGCCGGCGCGGCGTTGGCACACGATTCGTACGCGCGCCAGAGACGCCAACCCTGGTCGCCTCTTCCGGTGATCCCCTACACGAGGGCCTCGGCACGAAGTCTCGCGTGCTTTCCTCAGAGCAAGTTGCAGCGCCGACCGACGCTGCCGGTTTCTTCGGCATTGCGACGGGCGCCCAGATCTGCCGGATCGTGCGGGTACACCATCTGAAGAATGAACCGCTGTCGGTCGTCATCTCCTATCTGCCGCTGGAGTATGCGCCGGCCCTTACCAAGGCTGCGCTCAGCAAGCCGCTGCACGAGGCGTTGTGGGAGAAGTTCGGCGTGATGCAAAAGCACAGCGACCACACGATCCGTGTCGCGCGTGCAGACGAATTCCTCGCCCGCCTGCTGCAGATCGGACTGACCGATCCGATGCTGCACGTGCGCTCCGCTGTGAAGCTGGACGACGGGCGGCCAATCCGCTGGACGCACAATTACTTCCGCGAAGGCCGGTATCAGTATGTCGCGGAAGTTATCTGGCAGCCCCCACGAGGACGCACCAACCCAACGTTCAACGAAAAGGAGTCATGACATGGAAGCGGCGATGAGCATGACCAAGGCGGCACGCATGCGGCAGTTGCTGCGCGACTCGAGACCGCTGGTCTCGCCCGGAGTCTTCGACTGCTACAGTGCGCTGATCGTCGAGGCGATGGGCTTCAAATGCGCCGCGATGTCGGGTTCGGCCTTGTCCAACTCGCTGATCGGCCAGCCGGATATCGGCCTGTTGTCGTTGCGCGAGAATGTCGATGCCTGCCGGCACGTCGCGCGGACTATTTCGATTCCATTCATGGCGGATGCCGATACGGGCTATGGGAATGCGGTGAGTGTCTACCATGTGGTCCAGTATTTCGAGGAAGCCGGGATTGTCGGTATCAATGTCGAAGATCAGCTTGCGCCGAAGCGCTGCGGCCATATGCGCGGCAAGGAACTGATCGAGACACGAGAGATGACGCTGAAGATCGAGGCTGCGCTGAGGGCCAAGAAGGACCCGGACTTCATCCTGAACGCCCGAACTGACGCGATAGCCGTTGAGGGCATCGACGCGACGGTCAAACGCGTCAAGGAATACGTCGCAGCCGGGGCCGACATGATCTATCCGGACGCAGTGCATGACGAAGACGAAATCGCCAGGCTGGTCGAGGCGGCCGGCGATGTGCCGGTGAATATCGGCATGGGGTTCGGGGTGCGCTCCCGTCCGACGACACCGCTCATTCCGCTGCGCCGGCTCAAGGAACTCGGGGTTGCCCGCGTCGCTTGTCCTCGGATGATGTCCGCTTCTGCGCTGATGGGGATGAAGAAAGCGCTGCAGGTCATGCTCAACTGCATTGAAACAGGTGAAGCGGCAGACCGCCCCGACCTGCTGATCGACATGGAGGAACTTACCAACCTGGTCGGTTATCGCCGCATCAATCAACTGGAGCAGGATTTGCTTTCGGGCGAGCAGTTGGAACGGAAATATGGGGCTGACGAGCGCGACTATGTCATCCGGCAGCACTGAGGAGCGAGCACCGTGACACCGCGCCGTTATGGGCCGTTCCGCTACGTCCCGATCACTCGCCGCCCCAAGCTTTCCTGGCCGAACGGCGCGCGGGTCGCATTGTGGATCAACCCCAATGTTGAGTTCTTCGGGCTCGACGATGTGATGCCGGGCAACGTCAATGAACGGATGCCGCGTGAGCATGCCAGGATTCCCAATGTCCGCAACTGGTCGGTGCGCGACTACGGCAACCGGGTCGGTGTGTGGCGGATCATGGAGGTGCTGACGCGCTACGGCATCCGCGCCAGTGCCGCACTGAACAGCCAGGTCTGCGACCATCATCCGGAGATCATCGAGGAAGGCACCCGGCTTGGCTGGGAATGGATCGGACATAATCAAACGAATGCCCTGCGCCTGACCGAGATGGATCCGGCGCAAGAGCGTGAAGCGGTTCGCGACACCATCGATCGGATCGAGGCGGTTTCGGGCAAGCGTCCGGTCGGCTGGCTCGGCGCTGGTCTGGCGGAAACCTGGAACACGCTCGACTACCTGGCCGAGGCCGGAATCCGCTACGTGTGCGACTGGGTCAATGACGACCAGCCGTACTTCCTCGACATCGGTAAGCCCCAACTCGTCGCGCTGCCCTACTCGGTGCAAACCAACGACGTGCCGGCTTATTTCGACATGAAAGTCTCGGTGCCCGAATTCGAGGCTATGCTGCGGCGCCAATTCGACACGTTGTACCGCGAAGGCGAAACGGTACCACGCGTGATGGCCATTGCGGTCCATCCGTTTGTCACTGGACAGCCTCACCGCATCGGTGCGCTCGATGCTGCCCTTGAATACATTTGTTCACACGCCGGAGTCTGGCGTGCAACGGGATGGGAGATCGTCGAGCATTTCCTTGCTCAGGGGTCGCCGGACACTCGTGGCGATTGAGGAGTCAGCAGTTCGGGTTTCGACCTGATCTCGTCGAAGGCCTGGCGAACATGCTCACGCATCAGGAATTCTGCTCGCGTGCCCTGGCGATACAGAATCGCATTTAGAATCTGCCGGTGTTGCGCGTTGTACGCGCGCAGGAGCTCGGCGCCGCGAGGCAGTGCGAGACCGTGCTGCACGAGCGGAATCTGCTGCACGGTCGCCAGCATGCGGCCGAGGAAGGGGTGCGGCACTTCCTGCAGCAGGATCAGGTGAAACTGCCCGTTGGCCTGCTTCCAGGTCCGATGCTGGTCGGCACCAAATACCTCGCAATTTGACACCAGCAATGTGTCCACCGCATCGACGCATGCCAGCAACCGCCGCTCGCTATCGCTGCCAAGTCCGCGCTCAGCGATGCATCGGCAGGCATAACCTTCGAGCAATCCACGCATCTCGCAGGCGGCCTCGAGGTCGCGCAACCCGAAGACGCGGACACTGAAGCCTTTGTTCAGTTCATAGACGAGCAATCCCTCTCGTTCGATGGCAACCAAGGCCTCGCGAACGGGGGTGCGGGAAACGCCGAAGCGCGCGGCCAACTCTTGTTCGCGCAGCTTTTGACCTGGTTTCAGGCTGCCATCGAGGACGCTCTGGCGGATGGCTTCGGCGACGTCGAGCGCCTGGTCCGCTTCGTCATCGGTGTGCGGCGACGGCATGTCGGTTCCTATGGTCACGGGGAAAGCCCGGGCCGGATGGATGCATCAGGTTGCGGAGAGAATGCAATATGGATAGATTGTATGCAATCTTCTGGCGGGGCACCCTATGGTGCACTCGTTTCAGCGAAGCGAGGGTCACTGCCGATGCAATGCCGGGTGCATTTGTCCGCCTGCCCCCGACCGCCAACCCAGCCGGCTCCGCTCTCGCCGCGCCGCCCGTGAACAGTCAGTATCAACAGGAGCAAAGCCGATGACCGCCCAACGCCTGAGCCTCTCGCGCCGGCAATTGGCTGTCATGGCCGGGCGCGCCGGCGCCGCTGCCGTATTCGCCGCTGCAAGCGGGCGCATCTCGCCGGCGCGCGCCGCCGACAGCATCCTGCGCATCCGCATCGGCGCCGATATCGGCAACCTCGATCCGGCCCATATCTTCCAGATCGAGAACCAGACCGTCGCCGCGCAGATCTATAACGGCCTGGTCAAATACGACCAGGCAACGAACAAGATCGTGCCCGACCTCGCCACCGACTGGACGGTGTCCGATGACGGCACGGTTTACACTTTCCACCTGCATGATGGCGTGACCTGGCACAAGGACTACGGCCCGTTCACCGCCGACGACGTCAAGTTCTCGATCGAGCGGGTGCTCAACCCGGCGACGCACAGCCCCTATGGCGGCCAGCTCGGCAGCGTGAAATCGGTTGAGACACCGGACAGACTGGTGGCGCGCATCGTGCTGGAGGCGCCGAACGCCGGCTTCTTGCACAAGCTCACCGCGTTCAACCAGGGCTGGCTGGTTTCGCGCAAGGCGCTGGAGGCGATCGGCGAGCAAAAATACGCGCTGCAGCCGGTCGGCACCGGGCCTTTCGCGTTCGAAAAATGGACCCCCGGCAGCGAGGTGCGGCTGTCGGCGAACAAGCAATATTTCGAAGGCGCGCCGAAGGTCGATGGGCTGCTGTTCCGCCTCATCGCCGATGAAACCGCGGCCGCGATCGCGCTGCAGAACGGCGAGATCGACATCTTCTTCGCCCTGCAGCAGCCCGAGGTGATCGAGCGCCTGCGTCATGCGGACGGCATCACGGTGATGGACCGGCCGGCCAACCACACCGTCAACCTCGTGCTAAACGGCGCAGACAAGCCGTTGGACGATGTCCGGGTGCGTCAGGCGCTGCTCTACGGCATCAACCGCAAGGCGATGATCGACGGCTTCTTCAAGGGCACCAAGACGCCTGCGTTCAGCGTGCTGACCTCGTCGTTTCCGGAATTCACGGAGCAAGTGCCGCAATATCCGTTCGACCCGGCGAAGGCGAAGGAATTGCTCAGCGCGGCCGGCGCCGATGGCTTCCAACTCGACCTGGTCACCGTCGCGCTCAGCCCGTACGACAAGATCGTCGTGCCGATCGCCAGCGACCTGAACGCTCTCGGCATCAAGACCACGATCAAGGTGCTGGAACGCGGCGCCTATCTGCAAGCCCGCAACAAGGGCGACATCCCGACCTGCATCACCGCGGTGGTCGGGCCGCCCGATCCGGACAATCCGATCCTCTCGCTGTTCGCCAAGAAATCCTTTCCGCCGGGGCTCAACACCGCGCACTACACCGGCATCGAGGATCTGCTGACCAAGCTGGGAACCACGCAGGATACGGCGGCGCGTACCGCGATCTATCGCGAGATCCTGGCCAAGACGATGACCGACGTTCCGGTGATCCCGCTCTACGCCGACCGGCTGTTCCTGGCGCATACCAAGGCGGTGCAGGGCTTGGTGCAGAACTCGCTGTTCACGGTGCAGGCGTATCCGGTCTCGCTCGGCGCCTGACCGGTGCTGCGCTATCTCGCACGCCAACTGGTGCAGATGGCGGTGACCGTGCTTGGCATTGTCACCGTGGTGTTCTTCCTGGTGCGCACGATACCGGGCGATCCGGCGGCATACATGCTGGGTGACTATGCCACGCAGGACTCAGTGGCCGCCTTGCGCGTGCAGATGGGGCTCGATCTGCCGCTCTATGTGCAATATCTGCGCTTCCTGCGCCACGCCGCCGAGGGCGATCTCGGCAGCTCAGTGGTCACCGGCCAGCCCGCTTTGCCCGAGGCGCTGTCCAGCCTGCCGCCGTCCGCGGCGCTGGCGGTCAGCGGCATCGTGATCGCCACCATCATCGGCCTGCCGCTCGGCGTGATCACCGCCGTCCGCCAGGGTAGCTGGACCGATTTCGCAGTGATGATCGGCGCCCTGCTCGGCATCTCCTTCCCGGTGTTCTGGCTCGGACTGGTCGGCATCCTGCTGCTGTCGCACGATCTGCGGTTGTTTCCCGCGCTCGGGGGCAGTTCCACCGACAGCCTGGCGGGCCAGCTCTACCATCTGGCCTTGCCTGCGCTTGTGCTGGGCGTTTCCGTCGCGGCCTATATCACCCGCCTGGCGCGCTCGGCGATGCTGGAAGTGCTCAACCAGGACTTCATCCTGGTCGCCCGAGCCATGGGCGTGCGGGAGCGCCGCATCGTCTATCGGCTGGCGCTGCGCAACGCGATGGTGCCTGTGCTGGCAATCATCGGCGTAACCTTCGCCTGGTCGCTCGGCAGCGCCATCCTGATCGAAGCGGTGTTCAGCCGCCCCGGGCTTGGATCGATGATCCTGAAAGCGGTGTTCGCAAGGGACTACCAACTCGTGCAGGCCGGCGTGCTGATACTGGCGATCGCCGTGGTGCTGGTGAACACCGCCCTCGATCTGTCCTATGCGGTGATCGATCCAAGGCGGCGTTCGCAATGAGTGCCACCATCGCCGCCCGCAAGCTACCTGCACGCCGTCGTCCGGTGCCGCGCTTCCTGCGGCATCCCGGCCTGGTGGTCGGCGGCGTTCTGCTGCTGCTCCTGGTTCTGGTCGCCATCGCCGCGCCGGTCCTTGCGCCCTACCCGCCGCTCGCCACCGACCTGATGAATACGCTATCGCAGCCGTCGCTGGCGCATCCGTTCGGCACCGACCAGTACGGCCGGGACGTGCTGTCCCGCCTGATCTGGGGCACCCATGTATCGCTCGAAGTCGCTCTGGCGGTGATCGGCCTGTCGCTGAGTTTGGGCACCGCGATCGGCGCCATTGCCGGGTTCGCCGGAGGCTGGATCGAACGCGGCGTCATGGCGCTCAACGACATTCTGCTTGCCTTCCCCGGCTTCCTGCTGGCGCTTGCCTTGGTCGCGGCACGTGGCTCTTCGCTGCAATCGGTCATCATCGCCATCGCCATCGCCTATACGCCGCGCGTCGCCACGGTGATGCGCTCGGTGGTGATCGTGATCCGCCCGCGCCCGTTCATCGAGGCGTCGCACGCCATGGGCATGACCGCCACGCGCGTGCTGTTGCGCCACGTGGTGCCCAACGCGCTGCCGCCGGTGATTGTGGTGGCAACCATCAGCGCTGCCTCGGCAATCCTGGCGGAGGCCGGGCTGAGTTACCTTGGCCTCGGCATTGCCGCGCCGACGCCGACCTGGGGCAACGTGATTGCCGACGGGCAAGGCGTCATTGCCAGCAATCCGTGGATCTCGCTATCCGCCGGGCTTTGCATCGCGATCACCGTGATTGCCCTCAACCTGGTGGGCGATGGGCTGCGCGACACGCTGGATCCGCAGATGCGGCGCCAGACCGGGGCCGGACTGCTTTAGCCGATGCAGGCCTCCGATCCCGTGCTGGATATTCGTAACCTGCGCGCCATGCTGCCAGGTGAGGCAGGCCCGATCACCCTGCTCGACGACGTGTCGCTGTCGGTGTGCGCCGGAGAAACCCTGGCTGTGGTGGGAGAATCCGGCTCCGGCAAGACGATGACGTTTCGCTGCGCGCTTGGCCTCGCGCCGGCGGCGGCGCGCATCGTCGCCGGCCAGGTGCTACTGGAAGGCCAGGACCTGACATCGCTCGGCCCGGAAGCGATGCGGGAGCGCCGCGGGGCGGTGATCTCGATGATTTTCCAGGATCCGCTAACCGCGCTCAATCCGGTCTTCACTATCGGATCCCAGATCGCCGAGGTGATCCGCGCACATCGCCGGATCGGCCGGGCGGCAGCGCGCGCGCTGGCGATCGACGTGCTGCGACGCGTGCATATTCCCGATCCGGCCAGACGGGTTGACGACTTTCCCCATCAACTCTCCGGCGGCATGCGCCAGCGCGTGCTGATTGGTATGGCGATCGCGCTGAACCCGAGAATGCTGATCGCCGACGAACCTACCACCGCGCTCGACGTCACGGTGCAGGCGCAGATCCTCGAATTGCTGACCGAACTGCGCCGGGAGTCCGGCATGGGGATGGTGTTGATCACGCACGATCTCGGCTTGGTTGCCCGCCACGCCGACCGCGTCGCGGTCATGTATGCCGGCCGTGTCGTCGAGACCGGAACCGTCGATGAGGTGTTCGCGCGGCCACTGCATCCCTACACGACGGCGTTGTTTCGCAGCATCCCCAGCCTGGAAGGCGCGGCGGCCGAGATGCTGCCGGCGATCGAAGGACAGCCACCCATGCTGGCCGACCTGCCGCCGGGTTGCGCTTTCGCGCCACGCTGCTTCCTCGGCCGGGACCGCGCCGATTGCCGCACGATCCGACCGCCGACCGATGCCGCCGTGCAAGGTACTCATGTCAGCGCCTGTCTGCATGCAAATTTGATCGCGGCCGAAGCTGCCTGACATGCAACCATTGCTGCAGATCGACGGCGTCACCAAGAGCTTCCAGCGCCGCGGCGGTCGTTTCGGCATGCGTGTCAGCCAGGTGCACGCGGTGGACAACGTGTCGCTGATGCTGCGCGAGGGTGAAACGCTCGGCCTGGTGGGCGAAACCGGCAGCGGCAAGAGCACGCTTGGGCGCCTGGTCTTGCGTCTGGTGGAACCGAGTGCCGGCCGCATCCTGCTGGCCGGGCGTGATATCACCATGCTCCCGCGCCGCGCGGTGCGCGCGCTGCGGCGGGACGTGCAGATGGTATTCCAGGATCCCTACGGCTCGCTTGATCCGCGCATGAGCGTGGGCGCGCTGATCGCCGAACCGATGGTCGTGCATGGCATCGCCAAGGCAGAACGACGCGAGCGGGTGCAGGATATTGTGCATCGTGTTGGCCTGGACCGTCGCCATCTCGATCGCTATCCGCACGAATTTTCCGGCGGCCAGCGCCAGCGCATCGGGATCGCCCGTGCGATGGTGGTCAGTCCGCGCCTGCTGGTATTGGACGAGCCGGTGTCGGCACTCGACGTTTCAATCCAGGCGCAGATCATCAACCTGCTGCGACGGCTGCAACGCGACCAAGGGCTCGCCTACCTGTTCATCGCGCACGACCTCGCCGTGGTGCGCCACGTCAGCGACCGGGTGGCGGTGATGTATCTCGGCCGCATTGTCGAGACCGGGCCGCGTGATGCGATCTATGCCCGGCCGCTGCACCCCTACACCGTGACGCTGCTATCCGCCGTGCCGCTCGCCGACCCGGTGCGCGAGCGCAGCCGGCAGCGGGTGATGCCACGCGGCGAGATCGGCTCGGCGACCGCGATCCCGCCAGGCTGCCGTTTCCATCCCCGTTGCTACAAGGCGCTGCTGGCCGCCGCGCAGGGTGCGGCGCGGTCATCGGCTGATCCCACCGTGCCCGCGCTTTGCGCGGAGCATGACCCGCCGCTGATTGAAGCTGCGTCCAACCATCTCGTTGCCTGCCATTTTCCCGAACTGGCCGGTGCCGAACCGATCGCCTGACCTGCCACGAACCTGCACGGAGATACACCCATGTCCACGACCCAGCAGACCGCGCCACTCACTGTTTACTGGCAGCCCGGCTGCACGAGTTGCCTGCGCACCAAGGAATTCCTGACCCGTCACGGCGTGCCGTTCGTCTCGGTCAACGTGGTAGCGGACGCAAAGGGGTTTGAGGCGCTGGCGCGGCTCGGGTTGCGCCAGGTGCCGATCGTCGCGCGCGGCGATGACTGGGTGAACGGCCAGGTGATCAAGGATGTCGCGCGGATCGCCGGCATTTCGCTCGATACGCAACGGATGCTGCCGCCGGCGGAACTGGCGACGCGCATCGGGATCATCCTCGGTGCGGCCCGGCGCGCGTTTGCCCAGCTTCCGGAGTCGGTGCTCGACACCATGCTGCCGAACCGTCCCCAGAGCTATCGCCAGCTTGCCTGCCACGTGTTTCAGATCGCCGAGGCGTTTCTCGATCTGGTCGAACATGGCAAGCGGCTGGAATTCGCCGCTTATGTGCAGGACGTTCCGCCGCACGTGCATGGCCGCGACGGCCTGATCGCCTTCGGTGCCGGCATCGAGGCACGCTTCGCGCAGTGGTGGGAGCAAACCGGGCGCGGCGCGAATTGGCGGGAGAAGGCGGATGTCTATTATGGCGAACAAACGCTGCACGAATTCCTCGAGCGCACCGCCTGGCATGCGGCACAGCACACGCGGCAACTGCAGATGATCGTGGCGAAGCTTGGCCTGCCGGTTGACGGTCCGCTGACCGAAGCTGACCTCAAGGGTCTGCCTGTCCCAGACCATGTCTGGGACGACAAGATGGCATTCAACTGAGGCGGACGCCATGTCCGCCAGCACGCTTGGCGACGGCGATGCCCCGCTGTGGCGGCTTGGCATCGCCGCGGCGTACCCGCTGATCCGCGCGGGAGAGCTCTCGCCGGTCGATCTTGTGGAGGCGTATCTCGCGCGGATCGCGGCAATCGATTCACGTGTGCATGCCTACATCCATGTTGCCGCGGAACGCGCTCGCGCAGCGGCGCGCGAGGCGACACGCGAGATTGCGGCCGGAGGGTGGAGGGGACCGTTGCATGGCATCCCTTACGCAGTGAAGGACAATTACGACGTGGCCGGACTGCCGGCGACCGCCGGTTCGCGTCTGCGGCTGCATCACGTCCCGGTGCAGGACGCGGCATTGGTCGCCCGCCTGCGGGATGCCGGCGCGATCCTGCTGGGCAAGCTATCGACCTGGGAATACGGCACCGGGAACGGCGGCGAGTATTTCGACCTGCCGTTCCCACCGGCACGCAATCCCTGGGACACGGACCGTTTCTCTGGCGGATCCAGTACCGGCGCCGGCGTTGCCGTTGCCGCCGGTCTGGCGATGTTCACACTTGGATCTGACACCACCGGCTCGGTGCGCATTCCGGCCGCCGCCACCGGCGTCGTGGGCGTGATTGGCTCACCCGGTCAGTTGGACCGCTCAGGCATCTTGCCGAATTGTTTCACGCTGGACCGGCCTGGCATCTTTGCCTGGACGACCGAGGATGCCGCACTGGTATTCGACGCGTTAGCCGCCGAAGGCGTGACGGAAACCCTGGATCGAACGGCTGCCGGCCTGCGGATTGCCGTCGTGCGCGACATCGGCCCCGGGTTTCCGCCGCCCGATCCGGACATGGCGGCCGGCTTCGATAAGGCGATCTCGGTCCTGGCGGATCTTGGCGCGGAACTGGTGCCGCTAAGCCTGCCGGTGCCGGCCGAGGAATGCTTCCGCATCACGCGACTGATCGGGCCGCCGGAATCCGCCGCCATTCATGCCGAGGATTTCCGGACGCGCGGCGGCGACATGGGGGCGGCACTACGCGACAAGCTGACGTCCGGTGCGCGCGTGCCTGCGGTTGACTATATCGGCGCCCTGCGCCGGCTCGACGCGGTCGGCGCGGCGACAACCACACTACTGCAAGACTTCGATGCGCTGGTGACGTTTGGCACGTTGCATACGCCCCCGCTGCTTGGGGTCGAGCCGGAGATGACGGCCTATACGGTCGAGACAGCGCTGACACCGTTCAACCTGTCCGGCCATCCGGTGCTGGTGCAGTGCACCGGCTTCACCGCATCGGGGCTGCCGCTGCACTGGCAGATCGTCGCCAACCGGCGTGACGAGGCGGCCTTGTTCCGTCTTGCCGCCGCATATGAAGCCGCGACGCCATGGCGCGACCGGCGGCCGGCACTATAACCTCCGACATACAAACAAGGACGCACAGCATGGCCTCGGCGGCAGAAAACTATCGTGGGGTGTTCGACACCAGGATCGGCTTTGGCACGAAGCCTGCTGTCGTCGTCATCGATTTCATCCGTGCCTACACCACCAAGGGTGCGCCGTTCTATGGTGACGGCGTTGTCCGCGGCGTTGCCGAAACGGTCGCGTTGCTGGATGCCGCGCGCAGTGCATCCGTGCCGGTGATCTACACCAAGGTGCTGTTCCATCCATCGGGGTGTGATGGCGGCCTGTTTATCCGGAAAGTGCCCGCACTTCGCATGTTGGTGGACGGCGAACCGATGGCTGAGATCGATCCCGCGCTAACGCCCCGCGCCGATGACCTGGTGATCGTCAAGAACTATCCGAGCGCCTTCTTTGGAACCACGCTCAATTCGACGCTGGCAACCTTGCGCATCGATACGCTGGTGCTTGCAGGATGTTCCACCTCGGGTTGTGTGCGCGCGACGGCGGTGGACGGCATCCAATATGGCTATCACGTGATTGTACCACGCGAATGCGTCGGTGATAGGCACGACACACCGCACGAAGCGGCGCTGTTCGACATCAATGCCAAGTATGGCGATGTCGTTGGGAAGTCGGACGTGCTTGCCTATTTTCTGGAGCGCCGCGCGCCGAAATGAGAGCGCCTTACGAATCTGGAGGTTGCAACGCAAACCCGCGCTTCCAAGGTGTCAGTAGTCGCTCGGCCTGCTCGACGTAGTGATCAGTCTTCGTCCTGCTTTGAATATACAGGGCACCTGCCAGAAATCTCGGAACAAATACCTTGCCAGCCGCATGCTCACGGTTGATGTCACGGAGACCGAGAGTTCGTGCCGATGGCGGTGAAATGGAGGACTGGAT
>JBEKNT010000006.1:0-47128 GCA_049522565.1 Acetobacteraceae bacterium | reverse complement strand
CCCGTTGCGATCGTGATCCCCGCGCGCGACGAGGCCCCGGTCATTGCCACCACCCTTCGCTCGCTTATCGCGCAGGACTATGCCGGCCCATTCCGCATCATCGTGGTGGACGACGGCAGCGCCGACGGCACCGGCACGATCGCCCGCTCGCTGGCCGCGGCCCAGGCGGGGCTACCGCGCCTGACCGTGCTGACCGGCGCGCCTCGCCCCCCTGGCTGGAGCGGCAAGCTGTGGGCCGTCGCCCAGGGCCTCGCGGAGGCCGCCGATGCCGACCTCGTCTTGCTCACCGACGCCGATATCGTGCATCGGCCGGGCCACCTCGCCGCCCTGGTCGCCCGGCAGCGGGAAACCGGCTGCGACCTGGTCTCGGAAATGGTGACGCTGCGCTGCCGCAGCCTGGCGGAACGCGCGCTGGTCCCGGCTTTTGTGTTCTTCTTCCAGTTGCTCTATCCATTTTACTGGGTCAACGATTCGCAGCGCGCCACCGCGGCCGCAGCGGGCGGCACGATCCTTCTGTGTCGTCACGCCCTGGCGCGGATCGGTGGGATTGAGGCGGTGCGAGGCAAACTGATCGACGATGTGGCGCTGGCGGCAGCAGTGAAACGCGGTGGCCGCATCTGGCTCGGCCACAGCACCCTGGCATGCTCTGTGCGGCCCTATCCGGGCTTCGCCGACATCTGGCGGATGGTGGCGCGCACCGCCTATGTCCAGCTTGGCTTTTCCCCGTTGTTGCTGCTGGGCACCATGCTCGGCATGGCGCTGGTCTGGCTGCTGCCGCCGGCCGCTGCGCTGTTCGCCCATGGGACGACGCGCTGGCTCGGCCTCGCCGCCTGGGCGATGCTGGCGGCCAGCTACCTGCCCACCCTGCGCCGCTACCACCGCGCCCTGCTTTGGGCACCGTTCCTGCCCCTGGTGGCGGCGTTCTACATGACGGCGACTCTGGGCTCGGCGGTAAACCATTACCGGGGTAGTGGCGTTACCTGGAAGGGGCGCGCCTACCAGGCGGCAGGCCAAACGGAGGCCGGGTGAACCACATCGCCAATATCGAAACCTGGTCCGGTAAAGACCGGGGGGACGAGAACTTCCCGGTCGGCTCGCGGCTGATCCGTCCCAACCTGCGCCCGCATGTGCATGCCTTCTACGCCTTCGCCCGCAACGCCGACGACATCGCCGATTCGCCGACCCTGACACCGGCGGAAAAGCTCGCCCGGCTCGACGTCATGGAAGCGGTTCTGCTCGGCCGCAGCGAGGAAGGCTCGCCCAGTGCGCTCGCGCTGCGCCAAAGCCTGGCCAAGACCAGGGTCAAGCCGATCCACGCGACCGAATTGCTGATCGCCTTCCGCCTCGACGCGACCAAGCAGCGCTACGCCACCCTGTCCGAGCTGTATGAGTATTGCCGCTATTCCGCCGCGCCGGTCGGGCGCTACGTGCTCGACCTGCATCGCGAGAAACACACCACGCACGCGCCGTCCGACGCGCTGTGCTCCGCGTTGCAGGTGCTGAACCATTTGCAGGACTGCGCCACGGACCTGAAGACCCTCGATCGCTGCTACCTGCCGGAGGAGCTGCTGGCCGAGTTCGGCTCGAGCGTCGCCGACCTGCGCAAGCCGGCCACCACGCCGGCGCTGCGCAAGGTGTTCGACTCGTTGCTGCACCGGGTGGACCGCATGACCACCTTTGCCTCCGACCTGCCGCCGCGCACCCGCGATCGGCGGCTGCGGCTGGAAACCGCGGTGATCGTCGGTCTGGCCAAGCGGCTCGCCAGCCGGCTGGGGCGGCAGGACCCGCTGGCGCGGCCGGTGAAGCTGACGAAGCGCGACTTCGCCACCAGCATCCTGATGGCCTTGCGCCACCTGTGAGCCAGGCGGTCCCGTGAGCCCCCCTGCCCTGCCCAACGCCGCGCCGGAGGATCTGCGCGCCGTCGAGGCGATCGTGCGCGCCGCCGGCACCTCGTTCTATCGCGGCATGCGGGTGCTGCCGCCGGACCGGCGCCAGGCGATGTATG
Organism: Acetobacteraceae bacterium; assembly: GCA_049522565.1. Lineage (GTDB taxonomy): Bacteria > Pseudomonadota > Alphaproteobacteria > Acetobacterales > Acetobacteraceae > JASHVB01. Next base: position 45,123 of record JBEKNT010000006.1, on the reverse strand, counting down.
CGATCTATGCGTTCTGCCGGATCGTCGACGATATCGCCGACGAACCCGGGGAGCTGGCCGAGAAGCTGCCGCGCCTGGCCGCCTGGCGCGAGCGGATCGCCGCGCTGTATCGCGGCGAGGCCGACGGGCCGGTGACGCGCGTGCTGGTGGCGGCGGTGCAGCGCTTCGATCTGCGCCAGCAGGACTTCATCGCCGTGGTGGACGGCATGCAGATGGACGCCGAGACCGTCATTGTCGCGCCGGACCTGGCCACGCTGGACCTGTATTGCGACCGGGTGGCCGCGGCGGTGGGACGGCTGTCGGTGCGCGCCTTCGGGGATGCGTCCCCGGCGGCCGATCGGGTGGCCCATGCGCTCGGCCGCGCGCTGCAACTCACCAATATCCTGCGCGACCTGGGGGAGGATGCCGAGCGCGGCCGGCTGTACCTGCCACGGGAATACCTGGACGCCGCCGGCGTGCCGCTCGATCCGGATGCGGCGCTGGCCGCGCCGCGGCTGGGCGAGGTGTGCGCACGGGTCGCGGCCCTGGCGCACGGGTATTTTGCCGAGGCCCGGACGGCGATGGCGGCGTGCGACCGGCGCGCGATGAAGCCGGCGCGGCTGATGGGCGCGACCTATGCGGCGATCCTGTCGCGGCTGGAGCAGCGCGGGTGGTCTCGGCTGGATCAGCGGGCGGGGTTGCCGGGGTGGCAGAAGCTCTGGCTGGTACTGCGCTACGGGCTGGGCTGAACGCTTGTCACGCATGAACCAAATCGGGTGACATCACGCGGCAGCCGCTGTCGTCATCCCCGCGCAAGCGGGATCCCGCTCCCGGCTGGGATCCCGATTTCACGGGGATGACGATGCGGACGATCGCCCGCGCCGCCACGACGGAATAATGCGGCCGTTGCCTCGTCTGCGGCCATGCATACCACAGCCCTACCCCCCCTTCACGAAACCTGGATCGTCCCTATGATCCGTCGCGCCAAACAACCCACGGGGAGACCGCCGATGCTCGCACGCACCCTGGCGCTGACATGCGCCTGTCTGCTCGGCCTCGCGGCCGGGGCCAGTGCCCAGACACCGTCCGCCACGCCGCCGGCCACGACGGCCCCGGCTGCCACGCCACCCGCCGCCGCCCCGCCCGCCGCCATGCCGCCAGCGGCCGCGCCGACCGCCGCCACGCCGCCCGCGGCTACAGCGCCAACCGCAGCTACAGCGCCGCCAGCGGCCACCGCGCCAACCGCAGCCGCGGCCCCCGCGACGCCGCCGACCCGCATCCGCGGCACCATCGCCGCCGTGGCGCCTCACATGCTGACCATCAACAGCCGCGACGGCTCGAAGCTGGAGGTCGCCTTGGCCGATCCGCTGACCGTCAGGACGCTGAAGCGCGTGCCGCTCTCCTCGGTCAAGGATGGCGCCTTTCTCGGCATCGCCAGCCGCAGCGGCCCCAACGGCCCCAACGGCCCGCGCGTGGCGCTGGAAGTGCTGGTCTTCCCCGAGGCGATGCGCGGCGCCGGCGCGGGGCATTACGCCTGGGACCTGGAGCCCGGCAGCATGATGACCAACGCCCCGGTGACCGGCGTAGCGTCGCAGAAATCGGGCCGCGACCTGACGCTGACCTACAAGGACGGCAGCGTTACCATCCACGTGCCGCCGAACGCACCGGTGGTGACGTTCGTGGCCGCCGCCGCGACCGACCTCAAGCCGGGCCGCAAGGTATTCCTTGCCGCGCGCAAGGACGCCGACGGGCACTGGTCGACCGGAGCAGTGACCGTGGGGACGCACGGCGTCAACCCGCCGATGTAACGACTCGCACGGGTCCAGCGGCCAAGGGCTCGTTCCGCTTGGCATCGGGTTGTTCCGCCGCGGCGTGCCGGCGGCGGACGGTTCGATGTGCGCCGGCGCCGATGCAAGCGAGGACGCCCGCCGCCGCAGCCACCGTAGGGCGGGGGCGCCAGCCGCGCGGTGTCAGCGCCGGTCGTCCAGGCGGGCGCCGGTGGCCCGGCCCCGCCGCGCAAGCAGCAGACCCGGACCCGGACGCGCGTCGTATCCGTCGGCTGGTGGCGGCCGCGCGCGAAGCTGCGCGTGGTGACCCGGGGGCCGGGCATGGCGGCTGCAAGGCACCCCTGGTGCGTCAAGGCACGATCGACGATCTGCACGTCGATACGACGCGCACCTCGCCCGAAGACCGTGCCGGGGGCATGCTGGATCGCAGTGTGGCAGGATCGCCGCAACGGACAGCAGAGGACGTATCGTGTGATGGATATCACCCCCGCCGCGTCGGCCACGACACATGAGAGCCGCCTGGACCGCCTGGCCGAGATCGCGGTGCGGGTCGGGCTCGGCGGCCTCCAGCCAGGCCAGGAACTGCTGATGACCGCGCCGCTGGAGGCGTTGCCGCTGGCCCGGCGCATCACCGCGCAGGCCTATCGCGCCGGCGCGTCGCTGGTCACCACCTTGCTATCGGACGACGCGGCTACGCTGCTGCGCTATCGCCTGGCGCCCGACGACAGTTTCGGCAAGGCGGCCGGCTGGCTGTACGACGGCATGGCCGCCGCCTTTCGCAGCGGCGCCGCTCGCCTGGCGATCGTCGGCGAGGACCCGAACCTGCTGTCCGGCGAAGACCCGGCGAAGGTCGCGCAAGCCAACCAGGCGCGGTCGATTGCGTACCGCCCGGCGCTGGAGCTGATCACCGACACGGTCATCAACTGGACGATCGTCGCCAGTGCCACGCCGGCCTGGGCGAAGGCGGTGTTTCCCGATCTGCCGGAGGCAGCAGCGGTGACGCAGCTTTGGGAGGCGATCTTCGCCACGTCGCGCGTCGATGCCGACGATCCGATCGCCGCCTGGGCGGCGCACAACGCCACGCTGATGGCGCGCCGGCGCTTGCTGAATGCGAAACGCTACGCCGCGCTGCATTTCCGCGGCCCCGGCACCGACCTGCGCGTGGGCCTCGCCGACCAACATGAGTGGATGGGCGGCCTGAGCACGGCACGCAACGGCATCACCGGCAATCCGAACATTCCCACCGAGGAGGTCTTCACCACGCCGCATTGCCGGCGCGTCGAAGGCACCGTCGCCAGCACCAAGCCGCTGTCCCACCAGGGCACGCTGATCCAGGACATCGCGGTGCGCTTCGAGGCGGGAAGCATTGTGCAGGCCACGGCGCGCACCGGACAGGACGTGTTGCAACGCATGATTTCGACCGATGAAGGCGCCCGCCGCCTCGGCGAGGTCGCGCTGGTGCCGGCGTCGTCGCCGATCGCGCGCAGCGGGCTGCTGTTCTTCAATACGCTGTTCGACGAGAACGCGGCGTGCCACATCGCGCTGGGGCAATCCTACAGCCGCTGCTTCACCGATCGCGGCAAGGCCGGCGCCGACGCGGTGGCGGCACGCGGCGCCAATCGCAGCCTGATCCATGTCGATTGGATGATCGGCTCGGCGCAGGTGGATGTGGACGGCATCACAGCGGACGGTGCGGCAGAACCGCTGCTGCGCAACGGCGAGTTTGTGTGAGCATGGCCGGCGGATGAAATAGTTGCGACGCGTGCTTTGGCGGTTGCGCGATGACGGTGCATCGCTAGGCTCCGGCGCGTCGCTGTTACAGGAAGGAGCCGCCATGCGTCCCAGCACTCTGAGCGCACTGATTCTCGCCGTATCGCTGGCGGCCTGTTCGCAGGGCGATTCCGGCGTTGCCACCGGCGCGGGGGGCGCCAACGGGGCGTATGGCGCCGGCGGAGCGAACGGTGCCGGCGGTGGTGCCGGCGGCTATGCCAGCAATGCGGCGCCGGGCAGCGAAGAGGATCTGGTGCAGACGGTCGGCGATCGCATCTTTTTCGCCACCGACCAGAGCACGTTGAGCGACGATGCGCGCGCCACGCTCGACAAGCAGGCCGCCTGGTTGCAGCGCTATCCGGCGGTCAGCGTGGTGATCGCCGGCAATTGCGACGAACGCGGCACCGAGGAGTACAACCTCGCCTTGGGCCAGCGGCGCGCCAACGCGGATCGCGAGTATCTCCTGGCGCACGGCATCAACCCGGCGCGGGTCCGGTTGATCAGCTATGGCAAGGACCGGCCGACCGACCCTGCCTCCACGCCGGAAGCCTGGGCGAAGAACCGCAACGCCATCACCATGGTGCAGTGACCGCCGGTTCGTTGCGGCGCCGCTGCGGGAGTGGCACACCTGCGGCGTGACGCCACCGGCCATCCCCGCCCGTCGAACCACACCGATTTCCCTGCTGGCGGCCGCCGGTTTCGCTTCGGGCTCCGGCATGCGATTGCTCGATCCGCTGCTGCCGGCGCTGGCGCACAGCCTGGGCGTGAGCGTGTCCGGCGCCGCCTGGGTGATCGCCGGCTTCATGCTGCCATACGGCGTCGGCCAACTCGCATTTGGTCCGCTCGGCGATCGCCTGGGCAAGCTGCGGGTGATCTGCGTGGCGCTCGGGCTGTATGGCGTCGCGGTGGTCGCTTGCGCCGGTGCCGGCGGGCTCGCCGCGCTGGTGCTGCTGCGGGCGATCTCCGGCCTGTTCGCCGGCGCGGTCATTCCGTTGGCCATGGCCTGGATCGGCGACGCCGTGCCCTATGCCGAGCGCCAGGTGGTGATCGGCCGCTTCCTGACCGGCATGGTGATGGCACAACTCGTCACCGGTCCGATTTCCGGCGTGATCGCCGAGCGGCTCGGTTGGCGGGCATCGTTCCTGGTGCTCGGCGGGGTGACAATCGGCGTCGCGATGGTACTGGGGTGGCAGCTCGGCGCGTCGCTGTGGCGCAGCAGCGGCGAAGCGCCCGGGCATAGCCCCGGGCTGCACGCCTATCTTGGCTTGCTCGCGCGTCCCAGCGGGCTCTGGCTGCTGGTTTCCGCGTTCTTCGATGGCGCCTGCCTGTTCGGCGGCGCGTTTCCCTTCGTCGGCGCCTATCTTGTGCAGGATTTCGGCCTGTCGGCCGGCAATGCGGGGCTGGTCGTCGCGTGCTTCGGCCTCGGCGCCTTTGTCTACACGCGCTTCGCCCGCCGGCTGTTACGCCGGCTCGGCGAACCGGGGCTGCTGACCGCGGGCGGCATCGGTCTGACCGTCGGCCTGGCAGCCCTGGGCGTCGCGATGGAGTGGCGCGACGTGGCGCTGATGCAGATCATGCTCGGGCATACCTTCTACATGTTCCACGGCGTGTTGCAGGCGCGCGCCACCGAGGCATTGCCGGAGGCGCGCGGTACCGCCGTGGCCGCCTTCGCCATGGCGTTGTTCCTCGGCCAGAGTACCGGGTCGCTGGCGTTCGGCGGGCTGCTGGCGGTGACCGGCTATCGCCGCGGGTTCGAGGTCGCGGCGATCGGCGTGTTGCTGCTCACCGCCTGGGCGCGACTCAGCATGCAGAAGGCTCAATGATAGCCGATATCCGCGCGCACCTTGCCGCGGAACACCCAGTACGACCAACCCGTGTAGACCAGGATCACCGGGAGCAGGAACAGGGTGCCGACCAGCAGGAAGGCCTGGGTCGAAGGATCCGATGCCGCCTGCCACAGCGTGAGCCGGTACGGCACGATCATCGGCCACAGGCTGATGGCAATGCCGAGATAGGACATGGCGAACAGCGCGACGGCGCCGGCGAACGGTCCGACATCGGCGCTCGGGCGCAGCAGGGCACGCCACTCGGCCCAGGCGATCAGCAGCGTGACGATCGGCACCGGCGACAGCAGCACGATGTTCGGCCAGGCGAACCAGCGCCCGGCGATGTCGGGTTGCATCAGCGGCGTCCAGACGCTGACCACCAGCACGGCCACGCAAACGCCACCGAGCGCGAAGCGGCCGCGTCGCCGCGCCCAGGCTTGCAAGGCGCCCTCGGTCTTCAGCACCAGCCAGCCGGCGCCGAGCAAGGCGTAGCCGAACACCAGGCAGACCCCGGTCGCCAGCGAGAACGGCGTGAAGCAATCCAGGCTGCTGCCGGTAAACTCGTGTCCGTCGGTCTGGAAACCCTGGATGAACGCACCCAGGACGATGCCCTGCGCGAAGGTGGCGATGAGGGAACCATACGCGAAGCCGTGATCCCAGAAACCGCGATGCGGCGCATCGCGAAAGCGGAACTCGAAGGCCACGCCACGGAAGATCAGCGCCAGCAGCATGATGGCGATGGGGAAATACACCGCCGGGATGATGATGGCATAGGCGAGCGGGAACGCCGCCAGCAATCCCAGGCCGCCCAGCACCAGCCAGGTTTCGTTGCCGTCCCACACCGGTGCGATCGCGTTCATCATGAGGTTGCGCGCTTCGCGATCCGGCGCCCGGCCGTACAGGATGCCGACGCCGAGATCGAAGCCGTCGAGCAGCACATAGAAGAACACGCCGATCCCGAGGATGCAGGTCCAGACGGGCACGAAATCGAATGCCGGGCTCATGCGGCGCCTCCGCCGGCGCGTGCTTCCGGGACCGCGCGCACGGGTGAACGCGGCCGGCCGCTCTCCACGGCGGCGTCCTCCACCGCTTCGGATGGGCCGGCGCGCACGATGCGCGCCATGACCAGGCCGCCGCCGGGGAAGATGATCGCGTACGCCACCACGTAGCCGAGCAGGGATACCAGCACGTTCCAGCCGGTGAGCGACGGCGTGACGGAATCCGCCGTACGCAGCAGGCCGTACACCGTCCAGGGTTGGCGGCCGACCTCGGTGGTGGCCCAGCCGGCCAGCACGGCGAGGAAGCCCAGCGGTGCAGCGAACTGGCAGACGCGCAGGAACGCGCGGTTGGTGAACACCCGGTCGGCGCGGCGCAACGCATTGCCGGCGACGACGATCGCCAGCATCAGCAAGCCGACGCCGACCATGATGCGGAAGGTGAAGAACGGTATGATCACCGGCGGCCAGTCTTCGCGCGGAAAATCCTTCAGTCCGCGCACCGTGCCGTCGATGTCGTGGGTCAGGATCAGGCTGCCGAGTGCGGGGATCTCGATTGCGTCGTGGTTGACGGCATTCGTCTGGTCGGGGATCGCGAACAGCGTCAGCGGCACGCGCGAGCCGGTGTCCCAGCGCGCCTCGATCGCGGCAAGCTTGGCGGGCTGATATTGCGCGGTAACCAGGCCGGAGGCATCGCCGAGGAAAATCTGCAGCGGGATCAGGCCGAGCAACAGCCAGAGCGTGGTGGACAGCATGCGGCGCGCTTCGGGCACGAAGCGTTCGTGCAGCAGGTAGCCGGCAGCGACGCTCAGCACGACGAAACCGGTGGTGATGTAGAACCCGACGACGGTGTGGCCGAGCCGGGTGGGGAACGAGGGGCTGAACACGATCTCCAGCCAGCTCTGCGGTATGAAGCGCCCGTCCACCAGCTTCGCGCCGGCCGGCGTCTGCATCCAACTGTTCACCGCCAGGATCCAGAACGAGGAGAACAGCGTGCCGACCGCCACCATCACCGCGGCGAAGAAATGCGCCCAGCGCGGCACCAGCTTGCGGCCGAACAGCAGCACGCCGAGGAAGGCGGCCTCCAGGAAGAACGCCATGAGGCCTTCATAGGCCAGCATCGGCGAGATGATGTTGGCGGTGGCGTAGGCGTAGCGGCTCCAGTTGGTGCCGAACTGGAAAGGCATGATGATGCCGGAGACGACGCCCATGCCGAAGGCGACCGAGAACACCTTGGTCCAGAAGGTGGAGATGCGGACATAGATCTCGCGCCCGGTGACCAACCCGGTGCCTTCGAGACAGGCGATATAGGCGGCGAGGCCGATGGTGAACGCCGGCAACAGGATGTGCCAGCCGATCACCCAGACGAATTGCAACCGCGACAACAACAGCGGGTCGAGCGTCATAGCGGACGGGTCTCCCTCACCGGCGGGTCGGTACCATAAGCCGCGGATTTGGCGCGGCGAGTTACGATTGCGTCATTCCAGGCGCCCGAAGGGCCGAGGTCTTGCGGCAGGCGACGGCACCAACCGTCATGGCTGAATGCGCGGACATGCATTGCCACGGCGGTCGGTGCTGTCGGTAACAGCGCAAGATTTTAACACGGAGGAACAGCGAGAGCCACCGAGGGCCACGGAGGATTCATTCATAATGCCGCGTACGGGGACACCGGCGATCGAAGCGGATGGACCATGCTCCGTGGCCCTCCGTGGCTCTCGCTCTTCCTCCGTGTTAAAATATTGCTGAACGGAACGGGCATGCACGGCGTCATTCATTGCCAATCCTCTCCCCGCTCATGGCGGCCGTCTGCCACGCTACATCAGGGCATCCAATGAGCCAGCTTGACGGCACGGGCATGGACGATCTGTTCGCCAGCAATCCCAGGCGCGGCGGCGCCATCGAACCATTGGCCGCGGGCGCCGTCGTGCTGCGGGGCTTTGTCACGAACGACGCGGCGGCGCTGCTGCGCGCGTTGGAGCCGGTGCTGACGGCGGCGCCATTCCGCCACATGGTGACGCCGGGTGGACATGTCATGTCGGTGGCGATGACCAATTGCGGGGAGGTCGGTTGGATCACCGATCGCACCGGCTATCGCTACGATGCGATCGACCCGGAAAGCGGGCGGGCGTGGCCGGCGATGCCGCCGCGGTTGCTGGACGCGGCGGCGGGCGCGGCGATGGCGGGCGGGTTCGCCGGGTTCGTGCCCGACGGGTGCCTGATCAACCGCTACGCACCAGGCGCTCGGCTGACGCTGCATCAGGACCGCAACGAGCGCGATTTCGCCGCACCGATCGTTTCGGTATCGCTGGGATTGCCGGCGGTGTTCCTGTTCGGCGGCCTGCGTCGCGCCGACCGGCCGCGGCGCGTGCGCCTGGAGAGCGGCGACGTCGTGGTGTGGGGCGGGCCATCGCGGCTGGCATTCCATGGCGTGGATAAGCTGGCTGACGGCGAGGACGTGCTGACCGGACGCTGCCGGATCAATTTGACATTTCGCAAGGCGCTTTGATCGGTTCGATCGATCGCGAAGCACGCCCTGACGCGCAGGGCGACGTCGCGCTGCGGCCATCGATACGACCGAGCGGCCGCTCACCGGAACACACGCGCCGGCGCCTTGGTATCACACGAAACTAACGGTGGAGCAACGCCGGCGAGCAGATGCCTGACGATGGTTTCATGCAAACAGGTTCGATCGGTCAGAATCCGAACAATCGCGCGCTCTGTCATGGCGGAGTCACGCCACGATGCGGATCGACGGAACGGCGGAATGCGCATTCGATTATTGCTTGTTTCACCGCATGCTGACAAGACCATAACCGCTACGTTACGGTATAATAATTTCATGTTGCAAAAGCAGAATCACGCAAATCTGCCAATAAATTCGCAGAACTATCGGTCACGCAAGCATGCAATTAGCGGGCGGATGACGCGCTCATTGCACGCTTATGCAAAGACCGGGCGCAGGGTCTTCCCGATCGCCGCCACATCGGATGATCAATCAACGTTGGGGAGTCCGATATGCCGACGGTCACCGTATTGGGAGCCGGTCATGAGACGCTTACGCTGACGTATGACAGTGCCGCCAACGCAAGCATCGCGGCACAGCTTGCCGCCGCAATCACCTACGGTATCGACACCGGCGCCATAATTCCAGTCAACGGCGGCGGCGGTCCCATTCAGATACCGCCGCCGTTGGATCCCGGCAAAATCGGCGAATTCATCCAGACGCACGACGGATTGTCGCTCATGTTGCCGCGTTATGACGATGTCGTGGTCACCGCCGGCTCCGCGACCGTGCTCGGCTCCGGCGATGCCAACGAGGCGATCTTGTCGAGCGAGGGCAATCTCACATTCATCGCCACCGGAGGGTCCGGCACGGTGGTCGCCGGCGGAGCCGCGCCAGGCAAGTCACGCCTCGACGACCGGCACGATCGCGGGGGTGAGCATTCCGGTGGCGACCTGATCATCGTGCCCGGCCGCGACAACGGTGACTGGAGCATCTACACCGGCGGCGGCAACGACACGGTGTTGGCGCTGGGTGGCGGGAACGACACCATCGACGCGGGCGGCGGCCATAACCGTATCGAGCTCGGCAGCGGCCATGACAGCGTGCAATCGGCGGGCCGGGACACCATCGTGACCGGCAGCGGCCACGACACCATCGACGCGACCGCCGACGCCCGGGATGTGGTGCAGGGCGGCACCGGTGAGCTGGTGTTCCTCGGCGGTGCCGGCACGGTCACGTTGTTCGGCGGCGCCGGCAGTGACACTTTCGAAGGCGGGTCCGGCCGCGCCCTGGTGTATGGCGGCCAGGGCGGCAATAACAGTCTGCTCGGGGGCACCGGTACGGCGACGCTGTTCGGTGGCGGCCCGGGTGATCGCCTGTACGCGCAGGGCACGAAGGCCCAGGAGCTGGTCGCAGGCATCGGCAACGAGACCTTGTCGGCCTCGATGGCGTCGGGCGCGGATTCGCTGGTGGCCGGATCAGGCCATGATTCGCTGATCGGCGGCAGCGGCAATGACACCTTCTTCGGCGGCACCGGCAGCTCGACCATGCTGGGCGGGTCAGGCGACGACGTGTTCAGCTTTGTCAAAAGCCTGGATGGCGGCACCGACCTGGTAGTGAACTTCACCAGCGCGGACAAGATCGATTTGCAGGGTTACGGGCCGCACGCGGTGAAGGACGCGCTGGATAGCCAGACCTATGCCAACGGCTCGGTCACCATCACGCTTGCCGACCACACGCGTGTGACGTTTGCCGGCATCAGCCAGCTTACCAAGGACGATTTCACCTAGCCTTGGGCGAATGACGCCGGGGAGCTGAATTTGGCTCCCTGGCGCATCCGGGTCTGCGCGGGGGTAGTGCCGGCGCCAAAACGGCGAGCCGCCGGGGCCACCGACCCGCGAACGCTGGCGCAAATCCCTTGCTGCATCGCACAATTCGCTGCAACATGGGCAACCTGCCGCTGTCCCGCTTGCGGTCCACCACCGTCGCACGTACGCGCTGCGCGACGTTCCTGCGCCGCCTCGCTCGCTTCTCTCCCACGATTGCGAACAACGCCCCATGCCGCTCCACGTCGCGCTGACCCATCGCACGAGCTACCGCTACGACAAGCTGGTGTCGCTCGGGCCGCAGACCATCCGGCTGCGCCCGGCGCCGCACGCCCGCACGCCGATCCTGTCCTACGCGCTGAAAATCGAGCCGCAGCCGCATTTCCTCAATTGGCAGCAGGACCCGCAGGGCAACCACCTGGCCCGTATCGTGTTCCCCGAGCGGGTCTCGCATTTCGAGGTGACGGTGGACCTGGTCGCCGACATGGCGACGATCAACCCGTTCGACTTCTTCCTGGAACCCGAAGCCGAGACCTGGCCCTTCACTTACGACCCGGTGCTCGAGCAGGAGCTGGCGCCGTTCCGCCGGCTGGCGCCGGTCGGGCCGCGGATGCGGGCGCTGCTCGATGGCGTGCTGCGCGGCGAGCAGCGCACCGTGGACATGCTGGTGGCGCTGAACCGCCGGGTGCAGCGGCACATCGCCTATATCGTGCGGCTGGAGCCCGGCGTCTGGACGCCGGAGGAGACGCTGGCCAAGGCGCAAGGCTCGTGCCGCGATTCCGCCTGGGTACTGGTGCAGGCGCTGCGCAACCTGGGCTACGCGGCACGCTTCGTCTCCGGCTACCTGATCCAGCTCGTCGCCGACGTGAAGCCGCTGGAAGGGCCGGCGGGTCCGACCGCCGACTTCACCGACCTGCACGCCTGGGCCGAGGTCTATCTGCCCGGGGCCGGCTGGGTCGGGCTGGACGCCACCTCCGGCTTGCTGACCGGCGAGGGACATATCCCGCTCGCCGCCAGCCCCGATCCGGGATCGGCGGCGCCGATCTCCGGCCTGGTCGAGCCGTGCGAGACGACATTCCAGTTCGAGATGCATGTCACGCGGGTGCGCGAGACGCCGCGCGTCACCAAGCCGTACACGCCCACGCAATGGCAGGACATCCTGGCGACCGGCGCACGGGTCGATCGGGCGCTGACGGGGTCGGATATCCGCCTGACCATGGGCGGCGAGCCGACCTTCGTCTCCGCCACCGACATCGACGCGGCGGAGTGGAACATCGACGCGATGGGCCCGACCAAGCAGGCCTACGCGGAAAAGCTGATCCGCCGGCTGATGGCACGCTGGTCGCCCGGCGCGGCGTTGCAGCACGCATTCGGCAAGCAGTATCCCGGCGAGCAACTGCCGCGCTGGGCGCTGGTCGCGCATTGGCGGCCGGACGGCGAGCCGGTCTGGCGCGACAAAACCCTGCTGGCCGCCGCCGACGACACCGGCTCGGCCGATCCCGACGATGCGGCGCGCTTCGCGGCGGCGCTGGCCGAGCGGCTCCAGGTCGATCCGTCGCTGGTGCATCCGGCCTACGAGGACGTCCACTACTACCTGTGGCGCGAGCGCCGCCTGCCCGCCAACGTCATCGCCGAGGACGCGAAACTGCACGACGAGCTGGAGCGCGCGCGGCTGTCCCGTGTGTTCGGACAGGGGCTGGCGTCGCCGGTCGGCAGCGTGCTGCCGGTGCGCCGCGCGGTGCGTGACGGCGTGCGCATTTGGCAGGGCGGCAAGTGGGTGTTCCGCAGCGGCGTGCTGTTCCTGATCCCCGGCGATTCGCCGATCGGCCTGCGCCTGCCGCTGGACAGCCTGCCCTGGGCCAATCCCGACGATATCGAGCCGGACGTCGCGCAGGATCCTTTCGCCCCACGCCCGCCTTTGCCGCCGCGCCAGGCGTTCCGCCCGCAGCCTGCTGTCGAGGGCATGGCAGCCGGTCCCGAAGGGTTCCGTCCGATGGCTCAGGATGCGCCGGTGATCGGCCGCGGCCAGCCCGACCTGGTGCGCACCGCGCTGTGCGTCGAGCCGCGCAACGGGTTGATCCACGTGTTCCTGCCGCCCCTGACCGCCGCCGAGGACTGGCTGGCGCTGATCGCCGCCGTGGAGGACACCGCGGCGGAGACCGGCCGCAAGGTGGTGCTGGAAGGTTACCTGCCGCCGCACGATCCGCGGCTGAACCATTTCTCCGTCACCCCCGATCCCGGTGTGATCGAGGTGAACATCCACCCGGCGCATAATTGGTCCGAATTGGTGCAGCGGGGGGAAGAACTCTACGAGGAAGCCCGCCTGGTCGGGCTGGCCACAGAAAAATTCATGCTGGACGGGCGCCATGTCGGCACCGGCGGCGGCAACCACGTGGTGATGGGCGCCGCGCAACCCGTGGATAGTCCGTTCCTGCGGCGTCCCGATCTGCTGAAGTCGCTGCTGGGGTTTTGGCACAACCACCCCAGTCTTTCGTATCTGTTCAGCGGGTTGTTCATCGGGCCGAGCAGTCAGCATCCGCGGATCGATGAGGCTCGGCAGGACAGCCTGGCAGAGCTGGAGATCGCGTTCGCACAGATTGCTCCGGGCCAAGAGACGGCGCCGTGGGTGGTGGACCGGCTGTTCCGCAACATCCTCGCGGACATGACCGGCAACACGCATCGCACCGAGTTCTGCATCGACAAGCTGTATACGCCGGAGGGCGGGTCAGGGCGGCTCGGCCTGGTGGAGTTCCGCGCATTGGAGATGCCGCCGCACGCGCAGATGGCGGCGGCGCAGATGCTGCTGATGCGCTCGGCGCTGGCGGCGTTCTGGCAGGCACCGTACGAGCGGCGGCTGGTGCACTGGGGCACCCGCGTGCACGACGATTTCATGCTGCCGCATTTCGTGGCGCAGGATTTCGGCGATGTGCTGGAGGATCTGCGGGGGTTGGGGTTTGCGCTGGACCGCGCCTGGTTCGATCCGCATTTCGAGTTCCGCTTCCCGCGCATCGGCGAGATTTCCCTGCGCGGCGCCACGCTGGAACTGCGCCACGCGCTGGAGCCGTGGCACGTGCTGGGCGAGGAGGCGGCGCTGGGCGGTACTGCCCGGTATGTGGACAGCTCGGTGGAGCGGGTGCAGGTACGGGTGGACGGCTGGGTGGAGGAGCGCTTCGTGCTGGCCTGCAACGGCCGCGCGGTGCCGCTGACCCGCACCGACCGCGAGGGCGAATATGTCGGCGGCGTGCGTTTCAAGGCGTGGAACCCGCCGTCGTCGCTGCATCCGATGATGCCGGCGGAGACGCCGCTGGTGTTCGACATCTACGACCGCTGGAGCGGGCGGTCGTTGGGCGGGCTGACGCATCACGTGGCGCATCCGGGCGGGCGGAACTACGAACGCTTCCCGGTGAACGCCAACGAAGCGGAGGCGCGGCGGAAGGCACGGTTCTTCCCGATCGGCCACACGCCCGGGCCGATGGCGGAGCCGGTCGTGGCGCGCTCGCGCGAGCACCCGCGCACGCTGGATCTGCGGCGGGTCGGCTGAAACCTGCGGGAGGCGGGGTTGAGCCGCGAAGCGGATCGACGCGGTTGGGCCGCGAAGCGAACCAACCGAGAGCGACGAGGGTGAGGGCGATCGGGTCGGCACGCCGGCGCAGGCGCCGTCGCCCAGCACCCCGGCGGTGGGAAGCACGATAGGGATGACGGTGGGACGAGCCGCGATAGCTACGCCGCGAAGGTCAGTCCCTGGTACACATCTGCCAGCCCCAGGCTGATATCGAGGCCCGGCAGGACCAGCGCCCCCGCCGTGTGACCGCTGGCGATCCAGGCACCACCCGGCTCCCGCTGGAACAGCGTAGCGGCCACCGCAGTCTGCTCCAGCAGCACGCAGGCACGTAGCGACGGTACGGCGGCGTACTCGATCAGCTTCTCCACCCGGTCGGTGGTGGCGGTATCGTCGGACAGTACCTCAAAAATTGCCACAGCGTCGGTCAACGTGCGGATCGTCTGGTCGAGCGGTCCGGCAAAGACCACAACATCCGGGTAGCGCACTTTCACCCCCCGTACGAAGCCGCATCTCCTGGGCAGCCCGGAACGGTCGGTCAGCCAGCAGCCGGCCAAGGATGCCCCGGAGGTTGAACACGATGTCCTGATGCGCAAGGCTACCCCCGGTCATCAGGATGGCCTCTCGCCCGTCGAACTTATACTTGCCCTCCTGCCGGTCTTCCCAGGCAAGGAAGCTCTCCGTCGTCCATGGCCGGTCCAGCACGGTGTCCATGGCGGCGAGCATAGCGGAGACCGGCGGGCTGGCTCGACTCCGTCATGCGTCCTGAGCCTCCGGCGCGAACGTCCTTCGGTCGCTTTGCCCCGGGACCCACGAACCGCAGCGGCATCATGTCCGCCGAGGCTGAGGGGGCGGTCTTATTGCGAGTTGACCACCGGCCGGCGGCGGCCGACCCGCCCTGGATGAAACTGCGGAGGTCGCCGAAGATAACGAGGCTCCCCCTCCCCTTGTGGGAGGGGGAGTTGTTTCTTGCTAGATCGTTGCGGCTGGCGCTGCTGAACGACAGCGTCACCCACAATGGTGTGGTCAGGCGCGGTCGCGGGGTGGCGCGAGAAAGTGACCGCCGTTAACTGTGCGGTAACCGGAATACGCTACGAGTAACGAAGTCGTCGTCCCACCCAAAGGTGGCACGCAGCGACACACAACCGCAGATGGCTGCACGACAGACAGTGCGGGCTCAACGGGGGCACGGCCCATACAACTGCACGACAGGGGTGGGCCGACCCCGACAGAGCAGGAGGCATCGAATCAAGTATTCGCAGCCAACGTGAAACCCGCGGATGTCCGCTCACGACAATCGTGCTGGCCGCGCTGACGGCGAAGGCACCAAACGCACACGCGCCAGCAAACGGCGTGCACCGCTACGTGTAGGCTGCTTCGATCATCCGCTTGATCTGTTCGTCCATCGGGTCAGGTTGCGCCGCCGTGCGAACATATTCCAGAGGAGCCTGATCGACGCCGGACGAGCTTGAGTCAGGCACCACAACCGGCACCGGCGGCGGCTCAGCCGTGCGCCGCACGCGGCGATAACCGGGATGAGAAGCCTTTGTGTGATGCCGTGGCACTGCGGCCTCCTGCCAACAATCAGGCGCTACGCAACAGCCC
Source organism: Acetobacteraceae bacterium (assembly GCA_049522565.1). Lineage (GTDB taxonomy): Bacteria > Pseudomonadota > Alphaproteobacteria > Acetobacterales > Acetobacteraceae > JASHVB01. The sequence goes on along the minus strand of JBEKNT010000006.1, from coordinate 29,273 downwards.
CGCTGTGGCGGGAGCGAGAAGCCCCTCTACACGTCCAGATTCGCCACCTTCAGCGCATTCCCCACGATGAACTCCCGCCGCGGCTCCACCACGTCGCCCATCAGCGTGGAGAACACCAGTGCCGCGTCCTCGATATCGCCGACCTTCACTTGCAGCAGCGTGCGCCCCGCCGGTTCCAGCGTGGTGCGGCCCAGTTCCTCGGCGTTCATCTCGCCCAGCCCCTTGAACCGCTGGATCGTCAGCCCACGCCGGCCATACGCGATGATCCGCTCGAACGCGCTGGCCGGGCCGGCCGCCTCCGCCTCCTGCGAATCCAGTTTCAGCCTGGCCGGCTCACGGAACTTGGTCGCCAGTGCCTCGGCGCGATCGGCCAGCCACCGAGCCTCGGCGCTGCGCAGCGCGGCGCCATCCAGCGTGTGCCGTTCCGCCACGCCACGCACCGTGCGCGACAGCGTCAGGCCGCCATCCACCGCCACCACCCAGCCGCGCTCGTGCGGCAGGGAAATGCCGTTCAGCCGCACCACCAGCCCCTGCGCCGCCGCCGTCGCCCGCGCCGTATCCGAGGTCAGCGCACCGGCGATCGCCGCCTGCTCCAGCAACGGCACCGGCGCGGTGGAGGACAGCCGGCGCAATTGCATGGTCGCCTCGCGCAGCCAGACCACCTCGCGCCGCAACTCATCGCCTTCCAGCACCGAGCCGTCCGCATAGGTCAGCCGCGCCCCCGCCAGCGCCTTCTCCAGCAGGTACGCCTCCAGCGCCCCATCGTTCTTCAGGTAGCGCTCGTCATTGCTGCGCCGCGCGCGATACAGCGGCGGCTGCGCGATATACAGGTGACCGCGCTCGATCAGTTGCGGCATCTGGCGAAAGAAGAACGTCAGCAGCAGCGTGCGGATATGCGAGCCGTCGACGTCGGCGTCCGTCATGATGACGATCTTGTGGTAGCGCAGTTTCGCAACATCGAACCCACCCTGGTCCGGCTCGCCGCGGCCGATCCCGGTGCCCAGCGCCGTGATCAGCGTGCCGATTTCCTGGCTCGACAACATGCGGTCGAAGCGCGCGCGCTCGACGTTCAGGATCTTGCCCTTCAGCGGCAGGATCGCCTGGAACTTCCGATCGCGTCCCTGCTTGGCGGAGCCGCCGGCGCTGTCGCCCTCGACGATGAAGATCTCGCATTTCGCCGGATCGCGCTCCTGGCAGTCGGCCAGCTTGCCGGGCAGCGTGGAAATATCCAGCACCCCCTTGCGCCGCGTCAGCTCGCGCGCCTTGCGTGCCGCTTCCCGCGCCGAGGCCGCGTCCATCACCTTCTGCACGACGCCCTTGGCTTCTTTCGGATGCGTCTCGAACCAGTGCGCCACCGCGTCGGCCACCGCCGCCTGCACGATCGGCTGCACCTCGGACGACACCAGCTTGTCCTTGGTCTGCGAGGAAAACTTCGGGTCCGGCACCTTCACCGACAGCACCGAGGTCATGCCCTCGCGCATGTCCTCACCCACAAGCTGCAATTGCTCTTTCTTGCCCATCCCCTCAGCGTATTTCGTCACCACGCGGGTCAGCGCCTGGCGAAATCCGGCGAGGTGCGTACCGCCGTCGCGCTGCGGGATGTTGTTGGTGAAGCACAGCATGGTCTCGTGGTAGCTGTCGTTCCAGGACAGCGCGAACTCGACGCGCACGCCCTCTGCCTCCGCCGGGGTGCGCAGCGAGATCGGCGGCGTGAACACCGGCGTCTTGCCGCGATCCAGCCACTCGACGAAGGCGACCAGGCCGCCCTCGTAGTGCATCGTCACTTCCTGCGGGGTCGCGTGACGTTCGTCGCGCAGACGGATGGTCAGGCCGGAGTTCAGGAACGCCAACTCGCGCAGCCGGCGCTCCAGCAGCGCGAAATCGAATTCGGTCTTGGTGAAGGTCGCCGGGCTCGGCTTGAACGTCACCTCGGTGCCGGTGACATGCGCGGTGACCGGGCCGACCATCGCCAGCGGCGCCTCGGCGTCGCCGTTGCGGAACCGGATGAAATGCTCCTGGCCATGCCGCCAGATGCGCACCTCCATCCATTCCGACAGCGCATTGACCACCGCCGCGCCGACGCCGTGCAGCCCGCCGGAAACCTTGTAGGAGTTCTGGTTGAATTTGCCGCCGGCATGCAACCGGGTCAGCACGACCTCGGCGGCGGAAACCCCCTCCTCCACATGGATGTCGGTCGGGATGCCGCGCCCGTTGTCGCGCACCGTCACCGAACCGTCGCCGTTCAGGATCAGTTCGCACCTGGTGGCGAATCCGGCCTGCGCCTCGTCCACGGCGTTGTCGATGATCTCGAACGCCATGTGGTGCAGGCCGGAGCCGTCATCGGTGTCGCCGATATACATGCCGGGGCGGCGCCGGACGGCATCCAGCCCGCGCAGGACCGAGATGGACGACGCGTCGTACGCATCGCCGTTGGCGGGATCGGATTCGGAAGGCGGCAAGGCAGAATCGGACATGCCGACGGGAGACTCCAGGGCTTGGTTTGGATACTCTAGATATATAGCTGCTACGCGGCCGGCGGGACAGGGGGAACCGGCGACTCCGGCGGCGAAAATCGCGGGTCCGGATGCAGTTCCCCACCACCGGTTTGCAGGCCTTCCGCCACTTCCGCAAGCGGTAGAAACGTCTCGGCGTCGGTGCCGGTGATCAGCGTCTGCGCCGGCAGCGCGGCGAGCGCGGCGAACAGCGCGGCCCGGCGCGCGGGGTCCAGATGCACCGCCGGCTCGTCCAGCAGCAACAGCGGCGCGAAACCGCGTGCCGCGGCGATCACCGCCGCGTGCCCGAGGATCAAGCCGATCAGCAGCGCCTTCTGCTCTCCCGTGCTGGCCAGCGCCGCCGCGGTGCCGGTCGCCGCGTCGGCCAGTCCCATGTCGGTGCGGTGGGCGCCCAGCGCCGCCGTACCGGCGGCCGAATCACGCACGCGATTGGCCGCCAGGCCGGCACGCAGCCAGTCCTCCACCGCCAGCGCCGGCTGTGTCGCCAGACGCTCGGCGATCGGGCAGATCAGGTCGATCCGCGCCGCCGGAAAGGCGCCGACGGCGCCGGCCTGGAGCGCCGCGTTCAGCCGCCCGACCAACCCCATGCGCGCCGCCGTGGCAGCCACCGCGTGACGCGCCATCTCATCCTCCAGACCGGCCAGCCAGGACGGATCCTGCCGGCCCTCGGACAGCAAGCGGTTGCGACTGCCCATCGCGGCGTCGTGCGCGGCCATTTCGCGGGCGTGGCCTGGCTCCAGCGCCCAGACCAGCCGGTCGAGGAAGCGCCGCCGGCCGGACAGGCCCTCCAGGAACAGCCGATCCATCTGCGGCGTCAGCCACACCGCGGCGATGCGCGCCGCGATTTCCGCCTGGCTGCGCGGGGCGGCACCGTCCAGGCGGAAGACGCGGCGATCGCCGGGGCCATCGGGAGGCGTACCGGTACCGATATCGGCCTCGCCTTGCGCGGTGAGGAAGCGGCCCGCCACCGCCCAGCCGGCCGCCGCGCCATGGCGCTTCAGGTCGGCGGTCCGCCCACCGCGCAGGCCGCGGCCAGGCACCAGCAGCGACACCGCCTCCAGCAGGTTCGTCTTGCCGCTGCCGTTCGGCCCGAACAGCACGGCGATCCGCGCCCGCGGACGCCAGGTCAGCGCCGCGTAGCTGCGGAAGTCGGTCAGCGTCAGGCGCAGCAACTGCATGCGGCGATCTGCGGTGGCGGGGCGGGGAGCGTCAATGCCCCCGCGCGCCGCCGCATACACCCCCTCCCCCCAACCCCCTCTCACAAGGGGAGGGGGAGAAGCTTGCCTCCGACCCCCTCCCACAAGGGGAGGGGGAGAATCTTGCACGGACCGCTTACATCGAAGAAATGAATGCCGCATCAGTATTTGGTAAGAACTGATTAACCGATGTAACAACGATATAGAGTCAATGCGAGAGGCCGACCGGGCGCCCGATCGGTCCTTCACCCCTGCAGCACCGTCCGTCGGTATGTGTTGCCAGGCCGGATCGGGTCGTGTATTGCGACTGGATGCGAGAGGGCAGGTCTCCATTGACCCGCCGTCTGCCGCATCGAGCCTGGATGTTCTGCGCGGCTATTGCCGTTGCAGGGGGTTATTCTTGTGCTCATGCGCAGACGCTGCGTGGGACGGACGACCAGACGGCCTTGGGGGTTCCGCGCATTGCGCTGAGCGGCTCTCCGGGCGTGGCTCTGCCGCAACCGCTTTCCCCCGGCGAAGCCGCGCGCATCAGGCGCATCTTCGCGTTACAGGCCGCCGGTGCCATCCCCGAGGCGATCCGCGAAACCGATCTGCTGGAGAACAGGCTGCTGCTCGGCCCGATCCTCGCCGATCGCTATCTCGGCGGCTGGGCGCATCCGGGCGCGGCGGACCTCGCCGACTGGCTGGCGAAGTACGGGGAACAGCCGGACGCCCCGGCAATTCGCGCGCTGCGGTCGCGCATGGTGCCCGATGTCGCGCCCGCCATGGAGCAACCGCAGCCGCGGCGAAGCGCCGGCGGGGCCGCCGCGCCGGTGCGGGCGTTGTTCGTGCAGAACCACGACGCCGCCGCGGTTGCCGCGGCCGCCGCGCTGCTGTCCCGTCCGCCGGCGCAGGGCAATGGCTCAGAGCCGCTGTTTGCCGGGGGGCTGGCCGCCTGGCGTGTCGGCAACGCAACGCTGGCGGTGGGGCTCTTCGAGGCGGCCTACCGGATGGCTCCCACCGCCGCCCAGCGCGCCGCCGGCGCCTACTGGGCCGCCCGCTCCGCCCAACATCAGGCCGACCACAGTGCCGCGATCGTGTGGTTGCGCCGCGCCGCGCAGGAGACCGGCACATTCTACGGTCGTATCGCCGGCCGCGCGCTGGGGCCCACCCTCGCCTGCCTGCCTGGCGAGGTGCTCGGCACCGCCGACATCGACGCCCTCGTCGCCACGCCCGAAGGCCGGCGCGCGTTTGCCCTGCTCCAGGTTGGCGAGAAGCACCGGGCCGAGGCGGAACTGCGCGCGCTGTGGGCAGACGCCGGGCAGGACCCCAACTTCGCCCGCCCGCTCGCCCTGCTCGCCCGGGCGGTTGGCCTCAATCAGTTCGCCGCGGAATTGCGGATTGCCACGCTGCCGGCGCCCGAGGCCGCGCCGCCGCCGCCCCTGCACCCCGCGGGCGGCTTCGTGATCGACCCGTCGCTGATCTACGCGCTGGTGCACCACGAATCGAATTTTTCCCCCGCCGCGGTGTCGCATTCCGGTGCGCGCGGGCTGATGCAGATCAAGCCGGCCACCGCTCGGGGCGTCAGCGGCGACGGGTCGCTCGCCGGCCTGCATGTCGACCACCTGCACGATCCCGCCGTGAACCTGGCCGTGGGCCAGCACTACCTGCTGCAACTGTCCGAGGACGACTCGATCGACGGCGACCTGATCCGGCTGCTGGCCGGCTACGGCCAGGGTCTGTTCGGGTTCAAGCGCTGGGCCGACAGCGTGAACGACCAGGGCGATCCGCTGCTGTTCCTGGAGGCGATCCCCAACCCGGCCACGCGGACGTTCATCCAGGACATCCTCGCCTGGTCCTGGCATTACGCCGCTGTGCTCAAGCTCCCGGCGGCCAGCCTGGACGCGCTGGCCTCTGGCCATTTCCCGCGCCTCGTTCGCACGGGTGCGCAAGCGATGCACGGCACCGCGATGGCATGCGACGTAGCCGGAGCGCTTTGGTAGGCCTTGGCCGGGACAACACCCATGGTCCGCTCCGGCCCACCTGCGTCAGCCTCCAGCCAATCCCACTACGCAGCATCAAGCCGCTTGGACGAATGGGAGTCGGCGCGTGGCACACCACGGTGGCCGATATAGGTCACGTTCCACCGTAGCGTCGCCAACTGCCGCACTGCCTCATCCAGGTGGCGCTCGGCCGTCGCCGTCGGCGCAGCACCGGGCGTATCTTCGGTCAGCAGCAACGCCCCGAGGACCTCAACCATCTCACGCAACGACAGCAACCCGGTCCGTATCGGACTGCTGTCGATGCGCGATTCGATGATCGCGGGGCGGAGTATCGCCGTGTATGCCGTGCCGGCCAGCAGATAATCAGCAAGGCGAGGGTCGGGGAACAACCGGAACAACTGTCTGAGCTCGATCGGAAGGAATGCGACGTGTCCCGACAGGCGCGCATGCAATGCCTGGTAGCTCAGGTTGAGAGCGTCGGCGAGCGCCTGCGGCCGAATACACTTTTCTTTCAGCAATACGCGATTGGTCAGGTGGCCAAAGTTTTCATGAACGCCTTCGTGCGCCGGCGCATCGTGGTCAGCGGAAGGCGGTGCGAAATGCAGTTTGATCGACAGCAGCTCACCCAACGCATGATCGAGGTGTTGCTCAATCATCACCTTCTGCGCCCCTTCCAGCATGCCGGCCTCCAGCGTATCGGCCAGGTCGCAGATCGCCGAGATGGCGTCCATCGCGCAGGTCACGGTACGTTGCCGCAATGTCATGCTGCCGCCGTTTTCCGATACAATCGTATGCTTGACCGACAGCAAGCCGCTGCCGGCGAAGAACCACGAGAGCAACCGTTCGTCCGGGATCTGGCGCAGCAATACCGCGACATCGTCCGGGCCCAGGCGGCCGCCGCTGCGCAGCCGGGAACAGAAGGCGTGCACGGTCATGCCCAGCGCCGCCGCGACGTGTTGCAGGGGTTGCTGCTTCTCGAAGATGAGGATGTGGCGGAGCAGATCGCCGAAGCTGGCATTCGTGGTGAGTGGTTGCATCGCCATGATCTTTGCTACTGACGGCCTCGGCGCGGGTTGCCTGCCGAGCGCAGAACCATTTTTGTTAGCACGCCGAGGCTCGTACATACGTTGACCCAGATCAAACACGTTCAGGTTGTGTTGCATCGCGCGCCCGCTGTGGCGCCGTGAAGCCGCACCGCGCCGATCAACATCGAGGAACCCCGCCGCAAGCTGCGTGGCGGCATTATTCCTGACGCGATTTCAACCTATTATCGGCTTCTGACCCGAGTAATCGCAGCGATCACGACGGATGACAGCATTGCCGCCTCGTCCGGCCGTGCGGCCGTGCGGATTCACCCAAGCGCTTGATAAGACGCACGTTAGTATTTATGGCACGCGTGTTGCTTCAACTGCCCTGCGGAAGGTCGCCCCTGTCACGACGCCTTCATCGGTTGAGGCAACCCAATGCGGAAGTTCCTGCTCGGTATTGCTGGGGGCTGCCCTGATCGGCCTCGGGGTCACCCGCCGTCGTCGCGCACGATTCGTATTAGCAGCGGGACCGTGGCCGAATTCAGCGAGGCTTGCGATGCGTACGCATTGGCCTTCCGGGGTATCGGTGGCGGCCTTGCTGACCCGGGCGGGCATCGCCGAAGCGGCTGTCGTTGGTCCACCGACTCCAACATCGACGGATTGGCAGAGCAATGGCGGCTCGTGGACCGCTGGTAGCTGGAGCAACGGCGCGCCGGGCTCCGGCGACATCGTCTGGCTGACTGGCACCGGCGCTTCTCGGGCAAGCGCTGAACGGACCGCACCGGAGCAGCGTCAGGCGGCTTCGGAAAGGGGTGGGGAGACGGCAGAATGCACTGCGCTTCATCCGCCCTACGGTCACCGTCGGTCGTCACCGGGCGGTCGTGGTCTCCGTAGGGTGGCAAAGCGCCGTGCCTCACGTTGTATCGCACTTTCGCCACGCATCTCGGCCGCCCGGAACCTCTGCCGCGCCGAACGTCGGCCGCGCTGAACCTCGGGCCAAAGCGCCGCCTCGAACCTCCGCCCGACAGCGTCGCCCGGAGCCTTCGCCCCAAAGCGCCGCCCGGAACCTCGGCGCCGCAGCGTTGCACCAAACCGCCGCCCCGCATCCCGGCCACACTCCCCGGCCGCCAATCGTCGTCCCGAACCGGCCCCGACCCGTCGCCAGCAATTTGTTCACCATTCTCCCGCATGCTGACCGCCCGTATCGCCGAGGTCCGCATGCGCGTCGCGATCCAAGCCCCGCTGCACGACGCTGCCCTGGTCAACGTGGCTGCCGCCGGCTTCCTGCTGTTTTCGCTGCTGTGCGCGGTGTTCGCACCCCCGCTGTTCTGGCTGCTGCTGGCCGCGGCGACGGCGTTCGGGGTCATTTTCCTGGCGTTCCGCTTCACGCCTGTGTTCACCGCGGCTTGGCTGCTGGTGACCGCCGCCAGCCTCGAGATGACGGCGGTAGACCTGCTGGGGGCCGACGCGTACCAGCCGACCATCGCGCTGATCAAGGCGGCGGGGATCGGGCTGGCGGTGGTGGCGGTGCTGCGCTACGGCCCGCGCCTCGACCCGTTCAATCCGGCCTTCGCCTGGCTCGCCATGTTCATGGGCGGCCTGACGCACGGGTTGTGGCCCGGGCTGACGCCGGGCGAGAGCCTGCGTTCGCTGGTCGGCTCGGTGGCACCCTTCACCTTCGGCTTCAGCCGGCTGTCCCGCGGCTGGGCCCGGGCGATCATCCGCACCACCTGCTGGGCCCCCGTGCTCACGGTCGCCGCCGGCGGCGTCGTGGCCGCTGCCGGACTGCGGCCGCTGTTCGTCAACAGCGGCGGGTGGCGGCTGAGCGGGCTGGGCCATCCCGCCTTCCTGGCCGGCGTGTGCGAGACCGCGGTCTATGCCTGCCTGATCGAGCTGTATCGCGAGGGCCGCCGGCGCGACCTCATGCTGCTCGGGGCCAATCTGCTGCTGTTGCTGCTGACCGGGGCACGGGCGCCGCTGACCCTGGGCCTCGCGGTGGTCGGGTTGAGCCTGGTGCTGGTGCGCTCGGCGGCGTTTCCCGCCCGCTACCGCCTGCTGCTGATCCTCTCCGGCGCCGCTGCATTGCCGCTGGTGGGCGCGCTGGCGTTCGGGCTGCTGCCGACAGATGCCTCCGCCGTGCGCGCCTTCCAGGTGCTGACGACCAATCTCGGCAACCTGAGCGGACGGCAATTGCTCTGGCCGAATTTCGAGCAAGCGGCGGCGGGGTCACCGTGGCTGGGCTGGGGGGTTGGTGCGGGGAATGCCATCATTCCGCAAGGCGACCCGGTGGCGAAGCTGCTGCAGACCTGGGCGGCGCACAATGAATATCTGCGCATCGAGGTCGAGGGGGGCCAGATCGGGCGGGCATTGCTGGTGGTGTGGCTCTTCCTGTGGGTGCGCCGGCATACCGCGCCGCTATGCCGGTCCGATTGTGCGATCATGCGGCTGGTGTTCGTCGCTTTGGCGGTGCACGCGTTCACCGACAACGTGCTGATTTCCACCCCGGCCTGCGTGCTGTTCGCCTTCGCCAGCGCGGTGTTCGCGCGGGGAGAACTGGAGTGAAGCGGCGCGCCGGAGAAATTCTCCCCCTTCCCTTGAGGGAGGGGGTTGGGGGGAGAATACTTTGGATCGTGCCCCACGCGCTCTGTGGTGAAAACTTCTGCGCGGTTCATCACACCGCCGCGGAAACCCCTGGAATCTCACTGCCTGCCCACCGGAAACGCCGCTTGATGAAGTCGGGGGCGAAGGCGTAGGCATCCTCCGCCCTGCCGGAGTGCCGAACCAATGCGTCTGAAGCGTGCCGCGCTGGCGTTGTTGCCGCTGCTGCTGCTGTTCGCTGCCTTCTCTCCCCCCGCGCTGGCCGCCGGCCTGGCCTTCGTCATGAATTCCGGCGGCGCGTCGATCAGCGTGGTCGACATGGCGACGCAGAAGGAACTGCGCCGCATCCCCGCGTTGCGCGAGCCGCACCATTGGGCGCTGACGCCGGATGGCAAGAGCCTGCTGATCGGCGACACGGTCGGCAACGAGCTGCTGTTCCTCGATCCGACGACCGGCGCGGTGCAGCGGCGCATGCCCTGCGTCGATCCGTACCAGTTGGGGTTCAGCCCGAACGGGCGGTTCCTGGTGGTGAACGGGATCGCTCGCAACCAGATCGACGTGTACGACGGCGCCAGCCTGCAATTGCTCAAACGCTTCCCGATCGCGTCGATGCCGAGCCACCTGGCCTACGCGCCGGATTCCGGCACGGTCTTTGTGTCGTTGCAGGAAACCGACCGGTTGGTGGCGATCGACCTGAAGAAGCTGGCGATCCTGTGGAACGAGCCGGTGGGCAAGACGCCGGCCGGCGTGCTGTGGCTGAACGGCAAGGTCCTGGTGGCCGATATGGGCACCGACTATCTCGCCGAGGTCGATCCGGCCGATGGCCGCGTGCTGCGCCACATCACCACCGGCAAGGGTGCGCACAACCTGTTCCTGTCGCCCGACGGCAAGATGCTGTGGGTGAACAACCGCGCCGGCGGCACCACGGAATCGCTCGACGCCACGACGCTGACACCGATCCGCACCTACAAGATTCCCGGCGGCCCGGATGACATGGCCTTCGCGCCGGACGGCCGCATCTGGATCACGCGGCGCTGGGCAGAGAAGGTGGCGGTGCTCGATCCGGCGACCGGCGACTACCAGACGATCGATGTCGGCCGCTCGCCGCACGGCATCTTCCTGAACGACGCGGCGCGGCCCGCCACCAAGGTTGCGTTCGCGCCGGCGCGCTGAGCCATGCCGGATCCGTTCGACCTCGCCGCGGGCTGGTTGCAGGAACATCTGCTGATCCCGCTGCTTTACCAGTTCGGCTGGATGGAGTGGGAGGACATCTCGTACGGCTGGGCGCTGTTCGCGGTGTATGGCGCGGTGCAGGTCGCGCTGACCTTCGCGCTGTGCGTGCCGCTGGAGCGCTGGCGCCCGGTGGAGCGCTGGCCGGATAACAAGGCCGTGGCGGTGGACGCGTTCTACACCGTGCTGTCGCGCGTCGGTATTCTCCCCCTGTTCACCTTCGTATTGTTCTACCGCACCCAGGTCGCGTTGAACGGCTGGATTGCCGACCAGGGCCTGGTGCCGCCCACCCTCGAACGCCTGTTCCCATTTCTGCTCGGGCAACAGGTGCTGACCTTCGTGGTGTACGCGGTGATTCTCGACTGTGCCGACTACTGGCGCCACCGGCTGTCGCACATGTTCCGCTGGTGGTGGGCGCTGCACTCGCTGCACCACGCACAGCGGCAAATGACGTTCTGGTCGGACGACCGCAACCACGTGCTGGACGACGTGATCAGCGCGCTGTGGTTCGGCGCGATCGCGCTGCTGATCGGCGTGCCGCCGCTGCAGTTCCCGGTGCTGGTGCTGGTGCTGCGCTTCGTCGAGAGCCTGTCGCACGCCAATGTGCGGCTGTCGTTCGGCTGGCTGGGCGAACGGCTGCTGATTTCCCCCCGCTTCCACCGCGCGCACCACGGCGTGCTGGCGGCGGGCGAGCGAAGTTGCAACTACGGCGCGGTGTTTCCCTGGTGGGACATGCTGTTCGGCACGGCGGATTTCTCCCGCGACTACGTGCGGACCGGCGATCCGTCGGGGGAGGAGGCGCTGCACACCGGCGGGTATTTGCAGCAGCAATGGGCGGGATTGCGACGGCTGGTCGGGGCGGTCGGCGGGCGCTGACGCCGCCTCGCCTTCCCTGGTCATTGCGAGGGATATTTCCCGACCGTCATTGTGAGGCGCGTAGCGTCAGCGTTACCCTACCGAGGTATAGGAAGCAGATGGTGAAAGCCCTGCTTTTCCTGTTCGCTTCGGTGATGCCCGCGACCGCATTCGGGGCCTTGGGTGCGAAGGCGTTGCTGGAAGGGCCGGATGCTGACTTTGCAAAGAGCCTCATCGCCGAATTGCAGGCCACGCACTACGACGCCATCGGCACTTTATACAAATCTTCTGCGCGGGCGCTTTCCGCGCCAGCCAACTCACGCCGTGCATCGTGTCCGTCGCAGTCCCGCTGGTTGCCATCATCGTCCTTGTCAGGCGGCAGACGGGCAAAATCGTTGCCGCGGGCCGGAGCACTGACGGCGCCGGTTGAGAAGACGGCCAGGCTGATGCCGGTGCGCGGCATTTCCGTATGGCTTGTCTATGACAGATGAAGCATACTTAACCCCTGAAACAGGCGGCACCGCGCTAACCTGCGTGAGAATGCCGTAAACTGCCGCATTCGGCGTCGCCCGTGGATAACCCCGCCGGCGCGCCGCATCGGCCGGCCAAGACTAAGGGGGAGCTTCCGATGGCGAAACGCATCTTCGCCGGACTTTGTGCTGTGCTGTGCCTGGCGTCGCTGGCGCTGTGGCGGCTGGATCTCGGCAGCGCTCTGCCGCGCGCCGCGGCGCAGGTCGCCCCGTCGGAGGTGCCGGTCACCGCCGGCGTGGTCACCGCCCAGGACGTGCCGCAGTACCTGCAAGGCATCGGCACGGTCCAGGCGTTCAACACCGTGACGGTCAAGACCCAGGTCGATGGCGCGATCGTCAAGGTGGCCTTTACCGAGGGCCAGGAGGTCCGCCAGGGCGACCTGCTGTTCCAGATCGATCCGCGTCCCTATGAGGCGGCGCTGGCGCAGGCGATGGCCGCCAGGGAGAAGGACGCGGCGCAGCTCGTGACTGCGCAGGCGGATCTGGTGCGCTACGGCCGGCTGGTCGGTCCCGGTTTCCAGACCCGGCAGAGCTATGAGCAACAGCAGGGCCTGGTGGCGCAGCTCCAGGCCGCGATCAAGGGCGACGAGGCGCAGATCGACACCGCCCGCGTCAATCTCGGCTATACCAACATAAGCGCGCCGATCGACGGCCGCCTCGGCGCCCGCCTGGTCGATAGCGGCAACCTGGTGCGGGCGACCGACAACACGCCGCTGGTGTCGATCACCCAGATCAAGCCGATCTTCGTCAGCTTCACGCTGCCGCAGGACGACCTGGACCAGATCAGGCAACAGCAGCAGAAGGCGCCGCTGGCGGTAACCGCCCTGGCGAGCGACGGCGAGACGGTGCTCGGCGCGGGCAAGCTCACCCTGATCGACAACATGATCGACCAGGCGACCGGCACCATCCATCTCAAGGCGAGCTTCGCCAACCAGGATGAACGCCTGTGGCCCGGCGAGTTCGTCAATCTGCGCGTGGTCCTGCGGGTGCAGCACGACGTGGCCACCGTGCCGTCGCAGACCGTGCAGGACGGGCCGGATGGCCATTTCGCCTATGTCATCAGCCAGAACGACACGGTCGAACGCCGGCCGGTGGAGATCGCCGCGGTGCAGAACGGTCTCGCGGTGGTCACAAGGGGACTTGCGCCGGGCGAGCATGTCGTTGTCGAGGGGCAGTACCGGCTGACCAACGGCGCGCGCGTCCGCTTGCTGCCGCCCAAAGCCGCTGGTGCGGCGAGCTGAGGCCGGGGAGCATCGATGAGCATTTCGGAACCCTTCATCCGCCGGCCGATCGCGACATCCCTGCTCATGGTCGGCGTGCTGGTGTTCGGCATCGTCGCGTACACGATGCTGCCGATTGCCGCCCTGCCGAATGTCGATTTCCCCACCATCACGGTGACCGCCAATTACCCGGGCGCCAGCCCGGCGACCATGGCGTCGGCGATCGCCACCCCGCTGGAGCAGCAGTTCACCGCGATCCCGTCGCTCGATCAGATGACGTCGCTGAGCGGCACCGGAACGACCACGATCACCCTGCAATTCGACCTGGCGCGCAACATCGATGGCGCGGCACAGGATGTGCTGACCGCGATCAACGCCGCGAGCGGCTTGCTGCCCAAGGACCTGCCGAACCCGCCAACCTACAAGAAGGTCAACCCGGCCAACTATCCCGTGCTGATCTATGCGGTCTATTCCGATGCGCTGCCGGTCTACCGGCTGGACGATTATGCCTACACCATCCTGGCGCAGCAGCTTTCGACCGTGCCGGGCGTTTCGCAGGTCTCGGTGTTCGGCCAGAAGCAATATGCGGCGCGGGTCGAGATCAATCCCGGGGCGCTCGCCGCGCACGGCGTCGGGCTAGAGGACGTGCGCAACGCGTTGGTGGCGGCAACGGTCAATGGCCCGAAGGGGGCGATCGAGGGCGCCCACCAGGTCACCGCGCTGGACACCAATGACCAGCTTTTCAATGCCGCGCAGTACGGCAACGTGATCATCACCTACCGCAACGGCGCGCCGATGCGGGTCAAGGATGTGGGCCAGGCCGTCGACTCGGTGCAGAACCTTTACGTCGGCGCCTGGTACAACAACCGTCCGGCCGAGGGCATCGCGATCATGCGCGAGTCCGGGGCCAACACGATCGACCTGGTGAACCGCATCAAGGAGCTGATGCCGCACCTCGAGCAATCGATCCCCCCCTCGGTGCATGTCGCCCTGATGTCCGACCGCTCGCTGGTGACAGAGGCGGCGGTGCACGACGTGCAGATCACCATGATCATCACGATCGCCCTGGTCGTCCTGGTCATCTTCATCTTCCTGCGTACCCTATGGGCGACCATCATCCCCAGCCTGGCGGTGCCACTGTCATTGCTCGCCACGGCCGGAACGATGTATGCCGCCGGCTTCAGCCTCGACAACATTTCGCTGATGGCGCTGACGATCTCGGTCGGGTTCGTGGTGGACGACGCGATCGTCATGATCGAGAACATCGTGCGCTATATCGAACAGGGCGAACGGCCGCTGCAGGCGGCGCTGCGCGGCGCGGGCCAGATCGGCTTCACCATCATCTCGATCACCTTCTCGCTGATCGCGGTGTTCATCCCGCTGTTCTTCATGGGCGGTATCATCGGCCGGCTGTTCCGCGAGTTCGCGGTCACCGTTTCGGTCGCGGTGGTGGCCTCGGCGGCGGTGTCGCTGACCCTGACGCCGGTGCTGTGCGCGCTGTTCCTGAAACGGCAGCACGAGCATGACGGCGGCCGGCTCAACCGGCTGGCGGAACGCTTCTTCCACTGGCTGCTGGGGGCGTACGACCGGGGGCTGCACTTCGTGTTCCGCCACCAGCTTGCCACGCTGCTGACCACACTGACGCTGATCGTCGTCACCGGCTATCTCTACATGAACATTCCGAAGGGCTTCTTTCCGCAGCAGGACACCGGCTTCATCTTCGGCGAGGTGGACACGCGCGAGGATGGTTCTTTCGCGTCGACCACGGCGATGGCCCAGCAGATCGTCGATATCGTCAAACGCGATCCGGCGGTGCAGGGCGTATTCTCGCTGGGCGGGGCCTATGCGTACAACCCGACCGAGAACACCGCCCGCGTGTTCATCCAGTTGAAGCCGTTCGATGAGCGCGACGTCACCGCCGACCAGGTCATCCAGCGGCTGCGGCCGCAGGTCGCGCAGGTGCAGGGCGCCAAGTTCTTCATGCAGGCGGGGCAGGACATCACGATCGGCGGCCGGTTGAGCCGCACGCAGTACCAATACACGCTGACCGATACCGACCTCGACGAACTCAATCACTGGGCGCCGATCCTCGAGCAGGAGATGCACAAGCTGCCGGACTTGCAGGACGTGACGTCCGACCAACAGGTCGCCGCGCCGCATATCGCCATCGCGGTCGATCGCGACGCCGCCTCGCGGCTTGGGCTTTCGGCGACGGTCGTCGACCAGACACTGTATGACGCGTTCGGTCAGCGCCAGGTAGCGACGATCTACACCGCGACGACGCAGTACAAGGTGATCCTCGAAGTTGCGCCGCAATTCCGCGACGACCCGGCGGCGCTGTCGAAGATTTATGTCCCCTCCCCTTCCGGCGCCCAGGTGCCGTTGAGCGCGTTCGCCCACCTGACTGCGAAGATCGAGCCGCTCTCGGTCAGCCATCAAGGCCAGTTCCCGGCGATCACGCTGTCGTTCAACCTGGCGCCCGGCAAGGCTCTGGGACAGGCGGTGGACAGCATCCAGGCGCTTACCGCCCGGCTGCGCATCCCGCCGACCGTGAACGGATCTTTCCAGGGCACGGCACAGGCTTTCCAGGCCTCGCTGTCCTCGATGCCGCTGCTTGTCGCGGCTGCCATTCTGGTTGTCTACATCGTGCTGGGCATCCTGTACGAAAGCTATATCCACCCGGTGACGATTCTCTCCGCGCTGCCGTCCGCCGGTGTCGGCGCGCTGGTGATGCTGATGCTGTGCGGCTACGACCTGTCGGTGATCGCCATCATCGGCATCATCCTGCTGATCGGCATCGTCAAGAAGAACGCCATCATGATGATCGACTTCGCTTTGCAGGCGGAACGGATCGCCGGCAAGAGTCCGCGCGAGGCAATCCATGAGGCCTGCCTGCTGCGGTTCCGTCCGATCATGATGACGACGTTTGCCGCGTTGTTCGGCGCCCTGCCGATCGCGCTTGGCCACGGCGCGGGATCCGAGCTGCGCCGGCCGCTCGGCATCGCGATCATCGGCGGCTTGCTCGTGTCGCAATGGCTGACGCTGTACACGACGCCGGTGGTGTATTTGTATCTGGAAGGGTTCAGCCGCTGGCTCGGCCGCTCGCATCGTCGCCCGTCGCGGGTGATCGACGCGCTGTCGCCGGACCTCCCGCCGGCGCCACTCGCACAGGACCAACAGGGTGCGGAATGACCGCGGGGCCGTGGCGGTGGAAGATGCGGCGGCCAGCCGCACGTTCGGGTTTCTCGTGCAGGACGTGGCGCGCCTGCTGAAACGGCATTTCGAGCGGCGGGCGCGGCAGGGTGGGTTGCCCATCACACGGCGGCAGGCCGCGGTGATGATCTATGTGTCGCGGCATGAAGGGGTGAGCCAGGCCGAGGTCGCGGCGCGGCTCGATCTCGAGCCGATCTCGCTGGTGCGATTGCTCGACAAGCTGTGCGAGGACGGGATGATGCAGCGGCGGGCCCACCCGACCGATCGCCGCGTGCGCACCTTGTGGCTGACGGCGGCGGCGCGGCCGGTGCTGGAGAGCATCCTGCGGATCAATCAGGAGATCCGCGCGGAGGCGTTTGCCGGCCTGCCGCTTGCGGTGCAGCAGGGGTTGATCGATGCGCTGGCGCGGGTGAAGGACAACCTCGCCGTGGAGCAGGAGGCGGGTGATGCAGCGGGCGCGTGGTCGATCCCGGCGGATTGTGGCTGAGCAGGGGGACGGGTTGTCGCACGAGAAGCGGCGTTAGCCGGCCGGATATCAGACGGGGTGGTGGAAGCGCCGCGCGGTGCGTGCTGCTTCGATCTCCTCATATGGGGGGTCTTGTAATGCGCCCGGAACGGCAGCCCTCGTTAAGAGTTATCGGACGCCCAGGACGCCAGCCGACCCAGCGTCTCGCGCGGTCCGTGTCGGCAGGCGTCCAGGGCGTCCGATAACTCTTAACGAGGGCTGCCGTCGACAATCTGCGTGAACGCCCGTCTGCTTGTTGCCGTTGCCCACTCCAAGGCGGCCATTCCGCTCTCGGCCAACCCCGGCCTTGATCCGAATGACCGCTATCCGGGCGGCCCGGCCCGGAAGCGGACCGGCAGAAATCCACCCATTGCAGACATTCAAACTGACCCACTACCGGCCGAGGCTTTCTGTTGCATGGGCTCTTCCCTACGCACGCGTCCATTAGCTGCTGGGGACCGCGCGATTGGCCTGCCCACTGTCGGCCTCCCGCTTGGCATTGAGTTCTCCTCCATGGCGTGGCGGCAGCGGGTTGGGCGGTCGCCACCGGCATCGGTTTCCTCGCATGGCATGGGGTGCACCTCCGCGATGCCTCCGCTGTGTGTGGCACTTCCACAACGCTTTGGCACCGCTGACTCGAGGGGCCTGCTCATGCCGACCGAATGTTCTTCATTTGTTCGAGGTGGCAACCTGCGCTCCAAGCGCAAGACGGGAGACGGAACGGTCGACCCCTTTGCCCGATGGAACACCCCGTCCGGGCACGCTGGCACCGCTCGCCCTCAGCCCGCGGCAAGCCGGCGAAGGCCCGGCAAGCGCAGGGACCAGTGGAACGGGTCGGTCGGCGAGCGGACAAACCCGAAATGCTCATGGAGCCGGCGCGCAGCATCGTCCTTCGCACGGACCGCGCAGGCGCAGATCCCGGCAATGTCGGCGGCTTGCAGGGTGCGCCGCATGGCGTCCTGCAACAGGCCGCCGTAAGCGAGCAGCCTGCTCCCGCACGACCCGCCGCGACACACGCCGCGCCGAGCCCCGCTTCGGCGAACGGGGAGCGCCGGGTGCCGCACCTGTGCTGGAATGCCTCGCATGACCGCCGAGGCGACCAACGACCCATGCTGCCGCTGATCGAAGCCCGCCGCGCCGAGATCGCCGATCTGTGCCGGCGCTTCCATGTCCGCCGGCTGGAGGTGTTTGGTTCGGCTGCGCGCGGCACCGACTTCGACCCGGACCGGTCGGACGTGGACCTGTTGGTCACCTACGAGCCCGATGTTCCGGCGCCAAACCTGACGGAGTATTTCGACCTCACGGAGCAGCTTACGGCATTGCTCGGCCGCCCGGTCGATCTCGTGATGTCCGGCGCGGTGCGCAATCCGTTCATCCGCGCCGATATCGAGCGTTGGAAGCGGCCGGTCTATGCGGCGTGACCCACGCAGCATTCTGTGGGACGTGTGTGACGCGGCCGACGCCATTGCAGGCTTCGTGCAGGGACGCAGCTTCGGCGACTATAGCGCCGACCGCTGCGCTCCGCCGTCGAACGCCAGTTCGAGATCATCGGCGAGGCGTTGAGCCAACTGGCCAGAGCCGACTTGACCCTGGCCGCGCGCATTCCCGATCTCCGCCGCAGCCAAGGTTGACGCAGCGGGAACGCGCGGGACTTGCGACGCGCCTGCAACCGGTCAACGTGCATCCAGGCCACGGTGGCTCGGGGCGACAGGCAGGCGTTTCGTCTCCTACGCCTGGGGCGGCGCACAAACACCGCCCCGCCGCCCCCATGCGCGTCAGGATAGGCTGGACGCACGCAAGATTCTCCCCCTCCCCTTGTGGGAGGGGGCTGGGGGGAGGGGTGCAAACAGCCATGGTCTTCGGGTGTACGCCCCCCTCCCCCCAACCCCCTCCCACAAGGGGAGGGGGAGTATTGACCCCGGGCGCCGATTATCCTGACGCCGGCGCCGCACCGTCAGCTCTCCAGCTCGGTGTCCCAATACAGGTAGTCCCGCCAGCTCTGGTGCAGGTAGTTCGGCGGGAACCCCCGCCCCTGGTCCTGCAACTCCCACGTGGTCGGCTGACGCGGGTGGCAGCGTGGGAACATCGCGCACTCGCGCGGCAGCCGGGACCCCTTGCGCAGATTGCAGTCGGCGCAGGCGGTGACGACGTTCTCCCACGTCGTGCGCCCCCCCCGGCTGCGCGGCACCACGTGGTCGAAGGTCAGGTCGTGCGCGGGTCGCCGGTCGCCGCAATACTGGCAGCCGAAGCCGTCGCGCAGGAACACGTTGAACCGGGTGAACGCCGGCCGGCGCGCCGAGGGGATGTAGTCCTTCAGCGCGATCACGCTCGGCAGGCGCATGCTCATGCTGGGCGAGCGCACGCGCGTGTCGTACTCGCTCAGCACGGAAACCCGGTCGAGGAACACGGCCTTCACCGCGTCCTGCCAGGACCACAGCGACAGGGGAAAGTACGACAGCGGACGGAAATCCGCGTTCAGCACCAGCGCCGGAAAAGTTTGGCCACCGTCAGGCAAGCGCCGCTCCCTTGCGTCCGGAGCGCAATCGCTGGTGGGGTTCCTATGGTCAGCCCGCCAGATATTGTGCGCCGCCGAGAACTCGTCCGGGTTATCGCAGACCGTCCCGGGCACCGCAAGCGTTCCCGCCGACCGGCAGACGCAAGCGGCAGCGGTTTCATGCCGCTGTCATGCCCGGGAGAAGGCCCGTTGCAACGCCAGGGCGCCCAGCGAGATGCCGGTGTCGTCGATGCCGTGGCCCAGCCGGGGGATATAGGTCGCTTCGACCGGCACGCCGGCGGCGCGCAGCGCCGTCTCGGCGTCATGCGAGCGGAACGCTGGCACCACGTCATCGCTCTCGCCATGCACCAGCAGAACCGGCGGCCGGCCGGTCAGCTCGGCCGCGAGAGTCTCGGGGGCGATCAGCGCGCCGGAATAGGCCAGGATGGCGCGCGGCGGCGGGTTGTGACGCAAGCCGGTGAACAGCGCGGTCATCGCGCCCTGGCTGAAGCCCATCAACGCATAGGCGTCCGCCGCCAGGTTGCGGCGCGCCAGTTCCGCGTCGATGAACCGGCTCAGGAAGCCGGCGGCGCGGCGCACGCCGGCCTCCATGACCGACGGCGTGCGATCGGCGACACTGAACCACTGCCGGCCGAACCCGGAATCGTGGACGAACGGCGCATCGACCGAGACGAACAGCGCGTCCGGCAGCGCATGCGCCCAGGAGGGTGCGAGGTCGATCAGGTCGTGGCCGTCGGCACCCAGGCCGTGGCACAGCACCACAAGCTGGCGTGGCGCGCCTTTCGAGGCCGGTCCCCAGCGCGGTCCGTCCAGTTCCGCCATTTTGCTCTCCTCTCCCGTCTCAACGGTCGTACTATCCGTCCGGTTCGCATGTCCATCATCACGCGCTTCGCCCCCAGCCCCACCGGTTATCTCCATCTCGGCCACGCGCTGTCGGCATTGACCGCCTGGCGACGGGCGCGGGCGGCAGGCGGGCGCTTTCTGCTGCGGCTCGAGGACATCGATCCCGGCCGCTGCCGCCCCGAGTTCGCCGTGGCGATCGCGCAGGACCTGGCCTGGCTGGGCCTGGACTGGGACGGCCCGGTGCACGTGCAGTCGCAGCATCTGCCGGAGTATCGCGCGGCGCTCGACGCGCTGGCGGCGCGCCGGCTGCTGTATCCGTGCTTCTGCACCCGGGCGGAGATCCTCGCCGAAGTCGCGGCCTCCGCCAACGCGCCGCATACCCCGGATGGCAGCCCGCTCTATCCGGGTACCTGCCGGCGGCTGTCCACCCTACAGCGCCTGGCCCGGATCGCCGCCGGGGAACGCTTCGCGTTGCGGCTGGACATGGCGCGGGCGCTCGCGGCGGTAACCGCCCCGCTGTCTTTCGAGGAGGCAGGCGAAGGCGTCATCGCCTGCGATCCGGCGCCGTTCGGCGATGTGGTGCTGGCGCGCAAGGACGCCCCGGCGAGCTACCACCTGTGCGTCACCCATGACGACGCGCTGCAAGGCGTGACGCTGGTGACGCGCGGCGAAGACCTGAAGCCGGCGACCCACCTGCACCGGCTGCTCCAGGCGCTGATGGGCTGGCCGACACCGCTTTACGCGCATCACCGGCTGCTGACCGACGCCGCCGGCCGCCGCCTGGCCAAACGCGACAAGGCGGCCACGCTGCGCGACCTGCGTGCCGCCGGCTGGTCCCCCGAAGCGGTGCGGCAGTTGACCGAGCGGTAGGTCTATCGGCTCACGAATTCAATTCATGACGGGCTGTTCAATGGCTCACAGCCAACCTGTTCGGCGCCGGGAGCCCGCTCCGGATCGGTGTCTCATGCCGTTGGAGCGTCCCGCCGCGCAGGCGAAACGAGACGATGGCTCCGCCGGCCTCCTGCTCCAGCATGAAGCGCTGCACGGGTCCAAACATCTCACTCAACTGCGCCGCATCGCAGGTCGGCAGGAATGCCCCGAGCACGCGAGGGTCATAGAAGCGAAACAGCAGCCGCTTGCCGTCGTCGCTCCGCACCATGGTAAGCCGCCGGAAATGTGCGCGCAGCGTGTCCGGCGCGACCAGCGACCACAGGAAAATCCCCCAGCTTTCGCCCCAGCCCTGTCCCCAGAGCCAGTCGAACACCCGATCCGTGCTACCCAGGCACACCAGGTACGGCGCCACCGCAGCCAACTCCGTCGCCGCGCGTCCCTGATACAGCCCGAGGATCTGCTCGGTGCTCGCGAGCCGCCGCAATTCGGGATAGATCCCGTCGTCCCGCGCAGCGTCCAGGACCGCATACAGGTACGGCTGCCGCCCGCGTTCCGCCGCACTGTCCACTTGCCATAAGCACCGGATCGCCCGCTCACGCGCGGCGGGATCCCGCCTGATCGCGCCGGCGTCCATCGGTGCGGCATCAGGCATGTGTCAGCGCCGCCGCGCGCCGCGCGCATTCCTCGCAGAATGGCTTGCCATGCTTAGCCGCAACGATCAGCGTGCGCGCCTGCGGCGAATGGTGGGCCGGCGCCTTCGGCAGGACGCTGGCCGGGGCGTCGAAATACACGGTCGGCGCCGGCACCGGAGTGCTCCACCGCCGCGGCGGCGCAGCGGGAGGAGGACTGGCCACACCGGCGGCAGCCACCGCATGCTCCACCCAGACCAGACGTAACCGCCGCCGTGACGGGTCAAGCGGCACCAGCGCCAGAAGCCGCGACGCCAAAAGCCAGGCGCCGCGGGTCGCCAGAGCCGCGGTATCGCCGGCCGGCCAACGCGCGTGAGCCGTCGCATCCTGCGTCGATGCCGCCGTGGCATAAGGCCGGCCCGCCGGATGGTCCAGAGCGGCTTCGAAGGCCTGCCGATTCTTCGCGGTGTTCAGGACTTTCAAGACGAAACCATCGAAAATGACCCGGCCGATGAAAACCACCATGCCCAATCGGAACCGCTCGGTCGGTCTGCTCTCGTCGAACGTCACGACGATGGCGTCCGGCAGCACGCTCCCCACATCGATCATCCCGCCGGCGATCGCCCGCATGCCGGCATCGATGATCCCGCCGGAATCAGCCGGGCGGGGTGCCATCGAGCCGTGGCAATGCCGCAGTTCCTCGCCGAGCGCCGCAATGAACCGGAGATCGTTCCGCCACGCATCGAACCTCGCGCATACGCGTGCCAGATCGTTACGAAATTGCTCGCGCACGAACGGCGCACGGACATTGCGCCCCGCTAGTGACTCGATGGACCGATTATTGTCGATCAGTAGCAGGAGTCCTCGACTTTCAATTTTTGGTTGATCTGCACAGGGTATCCGCAATCCCCGACGATTAGCATGGAAATCCTCCACCGAGGCAAGGGAATTGCGCTTGCAAAGCCCCAGCCGAACTTGCCGTTCGGTGACGCCTCGCTGCCGCCACCTTGGTCCGCGCGGGCCGCCGGAAGGTTGGCCCTGGCGGGACGCGGCGTTACGCTCGCGACGGCTCGCACCCAACAAGGACATCACGGGATGAAACGATCACCCATGCTTCGCGGCATGATCGGAGTCTTCGCCCTCGGCGCCATCGCCGCGGCGCCGACCGTCCACGCACAACCCGCATGGAAGATGGCCGCCCCGCTGCCCACCGCGGTCGGCGAACTCGTCGCCGCCACCGTGCATGGCAAGATCACTGTGCTGTCCGGCCTGGACAACGCGCCTGGACCGGCCACGCACACCCCGACCGGCTACAACTGGGAATACGATCCCGCCACCAATGCGTGGACTGCCAAGAAGCCCATGCCGGTACCGGCGCACCACGTCATGGTCGAGGCGCTCGGCGACAAGATCTACCTGTTCGGCGGCTTTACCCGTCCAGCGACGGTCGTCGCCTGGCAGCCCACCGGCAATGCCTGGGAATACGACCCTGCCACCGACGCCTGGAAGGCGCTCGCGCCGATGCCGACTCCGCGCGGCGCCGGCGAGGCGGTGGAAGTCGGCGGCAAGATCTATGTCATTGGCGGCGTCCGCTCCACCAAGCCCGGCGATCCGGGAGCGCCGATCCCGTTGGGCTCGACCGACCAGATCGTCGTCGGCACGGTGGAGGCCTACGATCCCGCCACCAACACCTGGCAGACACGGTCATCGATGCCGACCGCCCGCAACCACTTCTTCGCCGCTGCCGCCAACGGCAGGATCTACGCGATCGACGGGCGCATTGGCGCGGTGTTCGTGACCATGTCGGACGTGATCGACCTGGTCGAGGAATACGATCCCGCCACCGATCACTGGGCCTACAAGAGCCGCGCTCCGACCCCGCGCGGCGACGTCACCGGCGGGGAGCATGACGGATCGCTCTACGTGCTGGGCGGCGAGTTCCAGGACACGGCGCGCAAGATGACATTCTGGGCGGCGGAGGTGTTCAACCCGGCAACCAACGCCTGGACGACGCTGCCGCACATGCTGGTGGCCCGGCACGGATTCGCCGCCGCCTTTGTCGGCAGCCAGCTCCACGTCATGGGCGGCGGCTTTCAGTCGGACGGAATGCCTGGCGTGACCGTCACCACCGCTTCGCACGAAGTGATCGACGTGTCGGCCAGGTGAAGCAATCGCGGCGTCCCCGCACGGGTCAGGGACGCCGACGCTACGCCGGCTCAGTCCCAGTAATGCCAGCCCCCGTGCCACCAGCGGCGATGATGCCAGTGGTGGTGATGCCAATACCAGTCGGCCAGCACGACGTGCTGCTGCGGGACAGCGTATTGGCCGGCGGCGCCCACGACCGGCGCCGCCGTGGCGCCGAATGAACTGAGCGCGGTCAGGCCGCCAATGGCGACGGCGGAGAGCAGAAGTTTACGCACGGTGTGGTCCCTCCTTTGCGATCCGCCCGGAACGGTGGGCGGCGAATCCGCCACTATCGCGTCCGGATCGTGGCTGGACGGGGACTATCGGCGTCCGCTGCCGCGTCGCGTCAACCTCCCACGTTCACATCTTCGTTACGGCTCATCAGATACAGGTCGAAGTCGTGCCGCAGCTCCGGCTTGTTGGTGGCGAACTCCAGCACGCCGAAGCTGTTGCGCTTCAGATCCTCGTGCGGATCGAAGGCGTGCCGCACGAACATCTCCCAGCGCGACTGGTAGCCGCGCTCGCTCTTACGACCATGGAACAGGTGCTCCACGGTGCCCGGCACGTAGCCGATGTTGCCGTTGATGTGGCGCAGCGCGCGGTCCTGCCAGCGCATCACCTCGCGCCGATAGGCTTCGGTCGCGCCGCCCGGCATCGATGCTGCGGCATGACCGACCAGGGCCAGCGCCATGTGGTGGTCGCCCGAGCCCATGCCGCCCAACTCGAACAGGCCGCCCACCCGGTCGTAGGCGTCGCGCGTCATCGCCCAGGCATAGCCGCTATGCGGATAGGTATAGGGGCCGCCATCGCCCTGCCAGTAGCCGGAATGCGTCGCGAGCACCGGCTCGCGGTGGAACCACTGCCGGCAGAACGAGCGGTGATGCGCCAGGTGCTCGCCGTTCGGTCCCAGGTCGTAGGCGTCCGACCATGGCTGCACAATGTCGTAGTGCTGCAAGGCACGCAGGGTGGCCTCGGCCCAGTCGGCGCGACGGAAGATCACGTCGGCGTCGATCCAGGCGATGTATTGCGCCTCGGGGCTACGCTGGATGCCGAGGTTCAGCAGGTTTTCCTTGTTCCAGCCGCGCGTCTTGGCGCGCACGCCGATATGGCGGACAGCGTCGGCGTAGCAGCGGAAGGGTTCCTCGCCATAGACGCACTCGATCACCGTCAGGGTGACGCCGGCATCGACCATGTGCCGGGCGAAGCGCTGCCAGTTACGATGTGGCACGGCCCAGTTCAGCGGGTTGGCGCGGGCGGTAAAGACGTGCAGGCGGGAGGGGTCGAACATGCGGGTGTCCTTTGATCCTGGCGCGACGGCCCATGCCGTCGCTGCGGTTCGTCAGAATTTCTAACGGCCGCGCCGGCGGCGCGGGTTCAAGGCGAGTCGCTCAACACGACGCCCGAAGCCGTCGCCATCGGCACGTGCACCGGCATGTTCAGGCTCCACGCGCTGCCGAGGTCTCCGGCGATATTCCAACCCGCGGGCGGTGTCACCGTGGAGAGGTTGTCGGTGACCGAATTGCCGCGGCCGATCATGGTGGTGCCATAGGGGTAGAACAGGCGGCAATCGGCGCTCGGGTTGGCCAGGGCCTGCGCCAGGGTGATCTGCAATTGCGTTGGGTTGAGCCGCACGCAGGCCGTGGCCTGCACGATCGTACCGGGCGATGCCACGGAACCCCCATCCATGACAGCCCAGCCGGAGCCGAGCGCGGCCTGCGTGGCGGGCACGATCAGGTCGGTGCCGCAGTCATGCCGCACGGTGACGACCAGCGTGGTGTTCGACTGCCGGTAGACCTGCGTGACGACTGGTCCACCAGCCGCTGGAATGCCCGCCGGGATGGCGGACAACGTGTCGCCGCCGGTCGATGCCAGCACGGCACGCGCCACCAGCGGCGCGGCCAGTTGGCCGAACCGCTGGTTGTCCGGGATGTCGCGATGCAGCGGGTCTCCACCGCTCCAGATGCCGGTCACCGGGTTGTAAACCAGCGGTGGGCCGCCGATGCTGCGCGGCAGGCTGTCCGAGGTCTGCGGCAAAACCACCGTGACGTTTTGCGTGGGGTCCGCCGCCATGTCGGCCACGACTTCCCGCTGCATCTGGGTGCCGGGATCGTTGCTGTTGTAGTCGAACGGAATTGCCGACCACCAGACCTGCGGCAGGTTGGCAGCGGTCCGCGAGATCATGCCGCGCTCCAGCGACAGGAACCGGCGTGCCGCCGCCTCATAGGTGGCTTTCTCGGAGTACTGCCGGCAACTGTCGTTTTCCGACCACGGCCAGATGAGGGCGACGATATCGGCAGCATCCTCGGGGGCGGTGTCCGTTGTCGTGGTGAGCCAGGTCTGCACCGCCTCGCCGTCACCGCCGAGCCCCCAGCCGGACGGACTGCTGCCATCGCCGGGGTCGTTCAGGAACGAACCGCTCAGACCGAGTGCCGGCACCGGATAGATGCCCTCGCCGTGGATGCAGGTGGCCGCCGGCTGGCTGCCGTAGTTGCCCACCACGCCATAGGCCAGCGCGCCGAGATGCCAGGCCACGCCCTGGGCCAGCAGGTGCCAGGCGCCGTCGTTCAGGCCGTTGCCGGAGTTCGACTGGCCGGTCACCAGGATCTGCACGCCTTTGCGCGGCCCCAGGGTCCAGCGTGTCTCGCAGTTCAACAATCCGCCGATATCGCCGGCGGCGAGCGCGTGCTGCCAGGCCGCGGCCTCGTGGAACCAGCATTCGGCGCCGCCATTGGCGCCGCCGTTGTGCAAAAACAGCACCGGCGCGCTGAGCGACGACGCCAGCGGGTTGGCTGCGAGCGTGGCGACCTGCGTCCCGTCGAGCCACACGTCGACACCGCTGCCGGCGTTGTTGCGCAGGATGACCGCATGGCTATGGCGACGCGTCAGGGTGGTGGTCAGCACGGTCTGCTGCGCGCCGGGAAACAGCACCAGGCGGTTGCTGCCCGCGGTGTTGTCCGCCGCGAGCACCACCGTGCTGGTCCCCGGGCTTGACCCGGAGATGGCCAGCAACGGGCTGGCAGCGGTCGAGTTTTGCCGCCAGTTGGGCCGCGACCAGACCAGATAGAGCGTCCAGGCCGCGCCGGATCCCAATGACATCGCGGCGCTGATCAGGCCCTGGTCCGGATCCATGACCGGAAGCTGCTGGCCGGACCCCGGAAGCGTCGGCGGGACCACCATGTTGCGGCCAAGTCCGCCCAGCAGGCCGTTCAGCCGCGGCGTGGCGATCGGCGCCGCGGAACCGCTGCTGGCCCCATGATAGACGGTCAAAGGCGCACCAGCCCCCGACTTGTCGGCCAGGCTGCCGACAGAAGCGCCGAAGCCCGTGATAGCCGCGCCGGTCGGATCGAGCATGCTGGAAATCGCGCCGGCGTCCCACCAGCCCGACAACCCGGCGATGCCTGAGGGAACGCTGACACCGCTGCTGCTACCGGAACCGCCGCTGCCGGAACCGCCGCTGCTGCCGGAACCGCCGCTGCCCGACCCGCCGCTGCTGCCGGAACCGCCGCTCCCCGAAGACCCGCCACTGGCCGGCGACCCCGACAGGAGGGGCTTGCCGGGCGCGACCAGCATGGCATGGCCCGGACTGACCAGCACGATACTCATCGGATGCTCCCCGACACGATGGCGCGGACGCCGGCGCTCCGCATGGTTGTTGCGGCGGGCAGTGCGGCGCGGGCGGAGAGGACGTTCGGGTGGAAGGCGTCGACCATGCGGGTTCCCCTGGTTCTCGGGCGCGCGATCGCCGGGCGCCCGGGGTTGCCGCGCGCTCTAACACAATCTAACATTAATTGCAATATATACTAACTCCATTCGAGCCTATCCGCACCGGTGGCCGGCGCGGATTGGCCCGTCGGTGCCCTCTGCTATGCTCGGTTTCGCCGCAAACCGAGACAGGAGCCAACCATGCCCGTCCTGCGACATGAGGACGCCGAGATCCACTACGAGGAATACGGCCAGGGATTTCCCATCCTGCTGTTCGCACCGGGCGGGATGCGCTCGCGCAGTGAGATGTGGCATTCGCCGCCGGGTGGGCCGCCGCGGTCGTGGAACGATTGGACCGAGGTGCTCGCCGGGCGCTTTCGCGTGGTGGCGATGGACCAGCGCAATGCCGGCCATTCGCGGGCCGGGATCGCCGCCGACCACGGCTGGCACACCTACGCCGCCGACCATCTCGCACTGATGGACCACCTCGGCCACCGGCGCTTCCATACGCTGGGCGGCTGCATCGGCGCGAGCTTCTGCCTGAAGCTGTGCGAGATGGTGCCGCAGCGCATCGCGTCCGCGGTGTTGCAGAACCCGATCGGGCTGCATCCGGACTTCCCCGAATACTTCCCCGAGGGCTTCGTGGAATGGACAGCGGAGCAACGCGCCGAGCGGCCGGAACTGGATGAGGCGGCGATGCGCGCGTTCGGCCACAATATGTGGGGCGGCGAGTTCGTGTTCAGCGTCAGCCGCGACTTCGTGCGGCGCTGTCCAGTGCCGACCATGCTGCTGCCCGGCAGCGACAAGCCGCACCCCGCCGCCACCGCCGCCGAGCTGGCGGTGCTGCTGCCGGGGGTCGAGGTGTTGCAGGACTGGAAGGGTCCCGAACACCTGGAGGCGCAGCGCAGCCAGGTGCCGGCGTTCCTGGAGAAACACACGCCCCACTGAAAACCTCTCCCGCTGCGCGGGAGAGGTCGAGGCGCGAAGCGACGAGGGTGATCGGGTCGGCACGCTGCAAATCTTCCGCGGATGCGGTCCGCGGTATCCTCACCCTGCCCTCTCCCGCTGTACGGCAGAGCAATGCTACAGTGCCGTTGGGCAGATGGCCGGCCCGTGCGCCTGTAGCTCAATTGGTTAGAGCTGACGGCTCATAACCGTCTGGTTGCAGGTTCGAGTCCTGCCGGGCGCACCAGCGCTGCCACCATGTATTGCCGTTCCAGATACCGGCTGGCACTCGTCTGCTCGCCCCGGGCCTGCCTCGCTTCCTCGCCGCGTGCTCCCGCGGCGCGCTCCGCCGGACCAGGCGGCGCGCCCCGCCGGAGCAGGCGGCGCAGAACCGCCGGGCCGCGGTTCGAGTCCGGCCGGGCGCCGCAATCTTCACCATTTGGCAAGCATCGCCCGCTAAGCCTGTCCGTATGGCCGACGCGGTCCACCTGGGACAGGCAGCGGACGGCGCCTCGGCTGGCACGGCCGGGCACCGCGGGCACCGTCACGCCCACTCGCATATCCAAGCGCCCGCCAGCTTCCAGCAGACGCTGCTGCGCGCCCTCCAGGGGACGGTCGCCACCGGCCGGTTCCAGAGCGCGGTCCACCACGCGGTGGCGCGCGTTCCGGCCGTCACTTCGGCCAGGCCCACCGC